>SLSJ01000027.1 GCA_007130525.1 Ectothiorhodospiraceae bacterium
GGGTCGGCAAGAGACCGCCACCCCAAGAGCCACGCATCCGCACCGACCCCGCTTGCGGAGCATTCAGGAGGGGTTCATCACACCGGGATGATCATGAAACCGCGCCCCGCGGCTAACCAGCCTACGGATCCAGAGGAGCCAACATCATGAAATCCATGACCATCCCCGCCGCCACCCTCGCCCTGATCCTCGCCGCTTCCATGAGCACGACCGGCTGCCTTTCGCGCAGCGCGGCGGGAGGCGCGGTGGTCGGCGGCGCCGCAATCGGCGGTGCATACGAATATCAAAACAAGCGCGCGCTCGACGCCCTCGAGGATGAATACCGCCGGGGACTGATCACCCGTTCCGAGTACGAACGCCGCAAGGACGAGACCAGCCGTCGCTCGCTGATTTACTGATTGCCGCTCAGGCACCCGCCCGAGCGCAGCGGCGGCTGGGTGCCGGAAACAAACGGTCGAGGAGGGCAAGCTTCAGGTTAACGTCCAACGGTCGCAGCCCACCCTCTACCGCTGCTTGATGGTTCAGGGCCGCACACCCTGCCTCCAGTCGGACCATGCTCATGTTTCCTCAACCACGAACGAGGAGACCGTCCATGAACGACAGTGAAATGACCGTTGCCTATCGCCCTGCCCCCTGGAATAAGGGAAAGCTGATCGGCCAGAAGCCCCCGCTCAAGCTCCGAGAGATCTGGGCCCTGCGCACCCGGCTCGAGATGGCCGGGAAAGCCAAGGAACTCGCCCTGTTCAACCTGGCGATCGACAGCAAGCTCCGGGGCTGCGATCTCGTGCAGTTGCAAGTCAACGATGTGGCACGCGGTGGTGAAGTGCTGACCCGCGCCAGCGTGGTCCAGCAGAAGACCGGTGAACCCGTCCGCTTCGAGCTCACCGACCTGACCCGGATCGCGGTTGCCGCCTGGATCGCCAAAGCCAGCCTGGCCAGCGGCAGCTACCTGTTTCCGAGCCGGCAGCATGAATCGCTCCATCTCTCTGTCCGGCAGTACGCACGGATCCTGAAGCGATGGGTCGCCCTGATCGGCGGCAACCCACAGGAGTATGGGCCATCGCGGATGAACCCGCTCTCTCCCTGATCTCTTAAAACGTTGAGGCAGCGGCGTCAAGGAAGCGCGAGCCGAGTGTTGACCGACACGCCACGGTATTCCAATGACTCCGGGACCACACCCTCCGCCGCGCGATACACCAGATGAAAACGACGCGAGTCACCGCCCGCCGGCAGCCAGAACGGCTCGGCCAGCATCATCGGTCCCGCATTGAAGATGCCCACGAACTCGGCCAGTTCCCCGCCATCGGTGACCAGATCGACCCGGCTCGAGATGCTCATCATTCCCCCGACCGCGCTGGTGTTGCGCATGGAGGCATCGAGGACCAGCAGCTGTTCGTTCGCAGGGGCGGCGACACCGCCGAATGTGTCGGTCCGATCCACCGCATGCAGCGTGAACGGCGTGGGTACGTCCTCGATCAGGCCGAGCGGCTTTCCCGAGTGCGGCGCGACCCGCTGCCCCTCGAGCGCAAACATCATCGACTCGGGGATGGGCTCATCGATTCCCGGCCCACGAAACTCTGGAAAGTGGACCTCAAGCATCACTGACTCAGAGCCTTCGGGAACGGGAAATACGCCCACGCCGCCAGCCATGGCATCCGGCAGAAACGCCGGCTCCGCGGACAGCGTGCCGAGTTCCGGATCGCGCACGAACGCATGCTCGCCATCGACCACGACCTGCAACAGCCCCTGGGCCTCCACGTACTCCATGACCTTTGGCAGGCGCACCCGCGCCTCCGGACTCGCCTCTCGATCGAGCGCCAGGGCATCTGCGTCGATGGACCAAAACCCGCGGCCGCGCAGATCTACGGCCAGCCACGTCATGCCATCGGGCGCCGCCCGCCCGTTCCATTCCCGCGTCGACTCCACGCCAAAGACGCCGATTTCCATCAGATCGTTGGCCTGGACTGACTGGTCCAGCGCCTGGGGCCTCTCGCCTGCCGTCTCGCCGAGCAACGCGATCACCACCGGCGCGTACTGGTCGTGGTAGTAGCGCAGTGAAAGGGATTCCACGCCGGCCGCAGGCACCGCATAGACCATACGGCCTTCAATCTGCTCGCCCCAACGCGACAGCACAAAGTTGTTGGGTATGGCGCCGGCCTCGGCGTCCCCGAACAGGGCTCGCCGCGATACTTGATGGCCGTTGACCAGCAGGTAGAGCTGCCGACTCAGGGAGGCAACCAGGAGGTCTTCGCGGTAGTCGAGATCGTAGAGCAGATCCACCGGCATGCGGTTCTCCACGGCCAGGTCCAGCACCAACCAGCGCTGGCCGGGTGGCGCGCCATGGCCTGCATGGTCGGCCCTCAGTTCCGCTCGGCTAACTGAAAAACGAAAAGCCCGGTTGCAACCTTCGGCGGCCAGGGCGATCGGCCTTCCGACCGAAGCCAGGTCAGCCGGGTTCAGCTGCCCAGGCGCGGCTTGAGCCAGCACGCCGAAGCCGAGAATCAACGCAAGCAGCAGCACCCGCACACGCACGCTCGTCAGATCCATGGGATTCCCTCAGCAGCCCGGTGAAAGTTCGTTGACGCCGGCGCCGCTCGCCTTGCCGATGGCCTCGCCCACAGCGAGCTGGTAGACCTTCGACTCGGGCATCAGCCCGATGATCTCCAGGCGGGTTTCGTAGAGTTTGCCGAGGCCCTTGTTCACCAGCACCTTGGCACCGGCCTCCTTGATGCAGCACTGCATCGCTTCCGGAGACTTGTCCGGGATCAGGCACTGCCAGACGGTCAGCGTGAACGACACCGCCGAAGACGCGGTGTTGATCGCCTTCCACTGGGTAATGATCGCTTCGGTCATCTGCCCGCGACCATCCGGACCGAGCCCCAGCGTGGCTCCCGTCGCCGGATCCACGCGCCACCAGGTGACCGGCGCACCGGCCGCGGGATCCGCCGGGAGGACCGCCCGATGGCCCCCTGCCAGCGCCTGTCCGACATGCGCGGCGGTATCGGGGGCGAGGCCGTCGACCGCATCGAGTCGATCGATCAACAACCAGCTCCTGCCCGCAGCCAGCGCCTCGCCATAATCCAGGCTGGTATTCACCACCGCGCCCTCGGTCACCAGCAGTTCGGCTTCCAATACCGTATCGAGCACGCCCTGGTCCAAGCGGATCCGGCGCGCCTCAGCACCGCTTGCACCGACCACGTCCACCCGATTATCAATGATGTCGAAGCCGCGGGTCAGGACCGGCCCGTCCTCGGATGCCGTGATGTTTTCGAAGACGGTAATCAGGTTCATGCTCGTCAGCGCCACGGCCTCCGCGTGCGGGCTCAGGGCCCGGCGAGCGAATGCCAGCGTGACCAGGTCGGAGGGCGCCATGGCCATGCGTTCGACCGCGGCTCCGACCAGTGCCGGGCTGTCACGCCGGATCGCGTGCACCGCGCCGAGCACGGCCTGACGGTTCAAGCCGACGTCGTAGAGCAGATGTCCGACGGCATATTCCGCAGGCCACCAGCTGCGCTGCACGAGCATTTCGGTGGACGAGAACATGTCGAGCGCCCGGGCCTCGCGCAGCGTGTCGGTGAATTCGAAATTGCGCGCCCCACGCCCGGCGCGCCGGTCTGGGCCGAGCATGTCCATCAGCGAGCGCTCGAAGGTCTTCTCGGGCCGCCCGGGGGCTGCGACGGTCAGGCGCAGGAAGACCGCGGTCAGCTCCGTGGACGCCCGGCGCCGATCGGCGCCCCGGCCGAGCTGGCCGAGCATCCCGGACGCCTCCTCCATGGTCTCTGCCTGGGCCGATCGGATCCCCTGATCGGCGACGGTACCGTTGGCGAGGATGATCTTGTCGGTGATCGACTCACCATCGATGACGAGAAACGGGATCCATTGCCTCTCTTCGATGAGCTGTCGCCCCAGCGCATCGTGGCTTCCGCTGGTCGCCACCCCCGCTGCGTCCGGCATACCGAGGGGATGCAGCTCCAGCGGAAAGGGCTTGCCGGGAAGGTCCATCGCCGCCACTTCATGGCTCAGCGCGGTATCTTCCCTGAGTCGACGATTGTCCAGCCGCTCGGCGACCACCTCGATGCTCAGCCGGTGTTGTACGTCCGCAGGCAACTCGTCCGGCCAGATGGTCTCGACCGCGCCATCGTGCAACCGCTCGCCGGCCTGGTGTTCGGGCAACGACGGATCGAGGTCCTGCCAGCCGCTCCCGCGGCGTACCTGGACCCACCAGTGATCGGCGAGCGCCGCATGCCGCGCATCCGCATCGTCCGAAGCGGGCTCGTAGGCCTCCAGGTGCGTTGCCAGGGCCCGGCTCTGGGCGGCCACCTTGTCCGCCACCTGCTGCGCGAAGCCTTCCGCATGCGCCTCCAGGGCCCGCACCTGACGGGTCATGGCGTCCGGATCGGCGTTCAGCCGGCGGGCCAAAGCTGGCGGTACGCCAGCCGCCGAGGCGGCGTTCGCTGGCCGGCCAAGCAACGGTTTAGTCAGATCCGGCAGCCGTGCAAGGGCTGCATCGTCGAGCGTCGCCCGGCCTAGACGTACCTCGTAGTCTGCCTCCTCCAGCAGAGCCGCCAGCAGCAGGGCCCGATCGAGATGACTGCCGGACCGGTCCAGCAGAGTGCCCAACCCCCCGCGCAGGGCGCCCTGGTAGGGCAGCAGCCGGGTGTGATCGCGCACCCACGCGAACAACGCCGCCGGATCGTCGCCGATGACCGCCTGCCTGGCCGCCACGTCGAACTCCTCGACCGGTGCCAGATCGAGGGCGACGTCCACCGCTCGATAGAATTCATTCAACTGAATTTCCAGCGCGTGAAAACGATCGACCGGCTCGGTTGAACAACCCGCCGACAGCGCGCCAGGCCCGGCGAGCCCGAGCAGCAGCACGGCGCCCGCGGCCAGGCAGCAGCGGCATGAACGGTGAGTAACAGCAATCTTCACGTCGAGGCCTCCCGGCTCAGGGTTTCAACGGTCGGACAGGCGCACCTCCAGCGCCTGTCCCGGCGCGATGTCGACCGTCTTGCGATACTCGCCATCGCTGGTATCGACGACGATTTCGTAGGTCCCGGGCGGCAGCGTCGAGGGCTCGCCATCCACCCGGCTCCGCGCCGCTTCCCGGCCGGTGGCATCGAGCACACGGAACCTCGCCGCCAGCGCGTTGATCAGTCCTTCGACCAGCTCGTCACCATCCTGGCTGTCGAAGTACTCGCCGCCGCCGGCCATTGCGTAGCGCATGAAGTCGGCCTGCAGCTCGACCTCGTCGATATGGAAGCCGACGATGTTCAGCCGAACATCGAGCCCCTCGCTCACCAGCCCGGCTACGGCCTGCCCGACATCCCCCTCGCAGGTTTCCTCGCCGTCGGTGAGCATCACCACCAGCCGCTGCCGGTCATCAAAGTCCGCGAGGTCATCGAGGACGGCTTCCAGGGACGCAGCCAGCGGTGTACGCGCCAGGTTGATCGCACGGATGTCGTCGACGGCAGCGCGCACCGCGTTGTGGTTGTCCACGGACGGAGGCACCAGCAGTTCGGTCTCGCAACTGTGGGGCTCGGTGTGTCCGTACGCCCGGAACGCAATGGGTACCTGCGCGGGAATCCGATCGTCGAGCACTTCGCGGACGATGCGCCTGGCGACGTCGATGCGCCGGCCGCCCTGCATCCGCCGCAGCATGGAACCGGAGGCATCGAAGATCAGGTGAATCACGCCCGCGCCCACGGCCGGCGTAGCGCCGCTGACCACGGTGAGTTGGCCGTCTTCGGGCGGGTCCTGATAGCGGGCCTCGGCAGCGAGGGTGAAGGCACTGGGTCGACGAATCAGGCGCATCGCTCGCTGCATGGCGCGGTGGACGTCGTCTTCAGTGAGCGCGTAGGTGTATTCGCCACCGCCGACGTTGGCCCAGCCGCGCATGATCTGCTGATAGCCACGGTGCTCGGCGATGTCGTTGCGCCCGCCGTTGGTGACCTCGATCGCGAAGACCCGCGGCCTGACCCGCTCCAGGTCATCCCACAGGGTCATGTCCAGGCCGAAGAACTCAACGTCGGCGATCAGGAAGACGATCTTCTCGCCCTTGCGGCCTTCCATCGCCCGGCTCACCTGCCCCAGCGCCGTGTGGGCAGCCGAACTCGTGAAGCGATGGTCGTAGCGGGCCATGCCCTGGATCATCTGCTGCGGGGTCTCGGCCCAGCCGCGGATGATCGGCGGACCGCCGAGGGCCAGGTAGTTGCCCACCTCCTGCCCCGGGATCAGCCCTTCGCCGGCCGTCTTGAGCGCCCGATGGATCGCCGGCTGCGCGAGATCGACGCTGATGCTCTCGTCCCACATGTACATGATCGAGCGCGGCGGCTCCTCCACGTCCAGGCGGTAGCTGCCGGGCTCGCGGCCGACCGCCTCGCCGATCCGGCGGCCGAGATCGTCGGTCCGCCAACTCACCGGCACTTCCTCTCCGGCCGCATCGAACAGCGTGAGCAGCAGACGTTCGGGCATGGCCTCCTCGACCTCGAAGGCCAGGGTGTTGTCGGGAGCCTCGAGAACGACCCTGTAGCTGCGGACATCACCCGGGTGCGCCATCTGCGCCTTCACCCGCCCATCGAGCGGCCATGGATCCTCGGGACTCGAGGCCTCGTCGTCGATGGCCACGATCGGCTCGGGCGCATCGAACTGGCGCTCGAACGGGCCAGTGCCCCGGTAATGGCCCCAGTAGCCGAGAATGGAAGCCCGGCTGTCGAGGCGGTCCGCCTCGAAGGCCTCGATCGCAAGCGGCAGGCGCCAGCCCCTCTCCTCACGAGTTCTACCTTGCTCGGGCAACTCGATCTCGAGGCGCAGATATCGCGCCCAGACCGGCTCGTCGAACGCCAGCTCCGCGACGCCGTCATCGTCCCGCTCCAGCGCCCAGGCCGCCTGCTCCGTCCACGGACCCACCGGGGAGCGCGTCCCCGTGGAGACGCGGACGGATTCGGCGGGCAGACCGGCCCACTCCAGGTCTTCTCGCCAGGTCATCCCTTCGATGCGCGCGGCGCGATGCTGATGCATCGCAAACACCACCTCGACGGTGTGACCGGTGATGGGGACCGGCCGTCCTTCCTGGCTGTGGTCGGGAAATTCGTAGAGCCGGCTCTGGTCCGGGCGCGAATAGACCCAATGCCCACCCAGCTCCGGATCGAGCAGGTTGGTCCGGGTATCATCGCTGTCGCCGGCCGCGGGAATGCCGAGGGCCTTGAACAGCCCCGTGCCATGAACGCGGGCGCGGCTACCCCAGATGTCGAGGGGCCGGATCTCGAGATAGCGCGCACGGACCGGCTCGTCGAGAAAGAAGTACTGCTGGCCGTTCGCCGAAGCGAGCTCCACAGTCTTCAGAGGCTCGAACTGCTGACCGTCTTCGCTGTAGCGGATCTCCACCCGCCGCCAGCGGTCGAGGGGGCCGTAGCTCGAACGCTGGTTGAAGGTCAGGGCATGAATCGCGCCGCCGTCGCCGGCGAGGCGCAGCGGCGGCAGCGCCTCGCCCTCGCCGCGGGCCTCGATGGAAATGCCGTCGATCGACAGGCCGTCGATGAGGAAGTGAGGGTAGAGAACACGGCCCCGGTAGCGGTCGCCCACCGGCTCGCCGGTGTCCGGGTCGACGAACCGCGCGCCAAGCCCGTGCCAGGCCAGGTTGACCAGCCCGGCGAGTTCCTCGGGAAACCCCGGCTCGACCAGTGGCGCCACCGGCGGGGCATCGGCGTCGAGGGCAAACGTGGCCCCAGCCACCTGACCTCCGGCCGAGACATGGACCGCGAACGGGAGGTCATCGCTCGATTCGGCAGGCAGGCGCCACTGGGGTTCGAGGACCTTGCTGACGCCGGGCGCCAGCTGGATCGCGTCCGGAAGGCCGTCGACCTGCCAGCCCTCGTGGCTGGCGTGGGCGTGCAGGGGTACGGTGACCTCGACCTCGCCAGGATTGGTGAGCGCGAGCCGAGCAGTCAGGCGCTGTGCATGGGGATACCAGGCGGCGGCTCGCTCCACATTGACCTCGAAGGCGACCTCCAGCGGCACGGCCGGCAGCTCAGGCAGCGCCGGGTCGTCCACCTGCATCGTCCAGGCGCGCCCGGATACCACCGTCAGGTACCATTGCTCGTCCCCGGGCAACTCAGCGGTGTAGGCGCCCTCGGCGTCTGTCGGCACGACCTCGAGCTCATTACCGTTCCCATCCCGGATCTCGATGCCCTGGTAACTGCCTTCCACCATCAGCGTCACCGCCCGGCTCGACGGGTCCCGCGGGAAGCGCAGCAGCGTCTCGCGGGCATTGAGATCGACGAGATCGTTGGCAATACGCCCGTCGGGCGGAATCAGCGCCGCCAGCGAGGGCACGTCGAAAAAGCGAGTGCCAGGGTGCCAGGTCCAGGGATCCGCCAGTTCCAGATCGACGGCATAATCGACCGCTTCCACCTGCGAACCGGAAAGTCGCAAGTAATAGTCACCCGGTGGCAGGTACTGACTCAGCCGCAGCGGCGTCCGCACGCTACGCGCCGACATGACGGTGGCCCCTTCCCATTCCAGGCTCGCGCCAAGTGAGCCGTCTGCCTCGGGTTCGACCCCGAGCCGCACGTGGTTCCAGCCGGGTAGATGAAAATGCAGGTAGTCGCGATCGCTGCGGGCGTGCAGTCGGCCGCGCATGGGTTGTCCGGGGCGCAGGCTGTTGGCCGTATGATGGGTATCGTTCGGCTCGCTGGCATAGCTGGCCGTCGGTTCGCCCATGGGGGTGGCCGCCAGGCGAAATTCGGAATCTTCGCCGGAAAGCCTGACGAGATATCGGCCTGGTTCCAGCAACAGGCGATCAATCTGCCAGCGCGGCTCAGGCCGCCTGGATGCTGCCTGAGCGACGAACCCGGCCTCTCCCTCCCGTTCGATACGAAGACGATCCAGCGCATCGCCCTCGGCCACGAACGACCACCACTGCCGGCGTGTCGTAATCACGAGCTCGAACCAGGCCTCGGAATCGCCATCGATATGGCCCGCGACGACCTCTCCCGGCGGCAGCGTCAACGCCCAGTCACGTGCCTCGAACGGTTTTCGCGCATGTCCCTCGGGGGTTGGCGCACCGGGACTCATGCGCACCCTGTAGTCGGCCTCGAAGCGGGATCGCTCCGCGCTCAGGTTGAGGAAATACTCGCCGGCATCGAGCCAGATGCCGTGGAAGCGGACCGCTTCCTCCCCGGAACGGCAGATCTCGCCGCGGCCGTCGATCTCGCCGAGGCAGGCGGTCATGGCGTCACCGTCGATCTCCACCGTGATGTCGAGCGGCGTGGATGTCTGCGCCTCACTCACGGTGAACGCCACGAAGTCTCGGTCCCGACCCGCCACCTGGCCACTGAAACCCTCACTCAGATCCGCCCAGTTGGCGTCCTCCAGACTGTTGTTGGGCTCCTCCTCGAGTTGCCCGATGATGCGGCCGTCCGCCGCCAGCGCCACGCGGGCGCGACCCACCGCCGCTCCGTCCGCTGACGCCATGACCAGCCGGCTGCCTTCACCGATCGCGAGACGGGACCAGCGCTGGCGCGGCGGCTGCATCGCCCGCCGTTCGCCCACCACATCCCCGGCCGCATTTTCCACCCAGGCTTCCACCGCGGCACCGAGTTCATGGTCCACGACCAGCCGCCAGACGCTGCCGTCGCGGGCGTCAGCATCGGGCTCGAGCGGGATCTCGTGGCGTGGACCCTCGAGCTGATAGATGCGGTCGCGGCCTTCCGAAGTAGCCACCAGCGGCGGACCACCGACCTGCCCGATCTGCCCCCGGCGGACAGACAAGGTGTCGCCGGTCGCCAGGGTGACCTGGTAGGCAACCGGCGGCCCATCGGATTTCAGTTTCAGCAATACCTCTCCGGCGGGAACGATCACGCCGGCCATGCGCGCAACCGGCTGGTCGGCGGACGTCTGCATCTTCAGAAGCGGCGTACTTTCAGGCGCTGCTGCGGGCGCAGCGCCGAACTCCGTGACGGCTGCGCTCTCCGTCTCCGCAGGCCGGCTCAGCGTCAGCCGGATGTTGCCCTCACCCTCGAGCTCCAGCATCCAGTCCCGATCGGTCTCGGCATCGTCGAGGGCCCACCAGAAATAGGCCGGGTCGTTCGCAGCGACCTCGCCGACCAATCGCGCCTGGCCGCGAACGGACTGCGCCTCGTCCGCCGTATTGTTGGGCTCACGCTCGAACAACACGCGTGGATAGCCGGCATGAACCTCGACCATCACGTTGAAAACGAACAGCAGCAGCACGAAAAAAATAACAGGCATGCGGTGAGCCTAGCGGATCCGGAGAAGGTTATCATCACTCCGTTGCCGAACGTCCTTACTCATTGCCAGCATGCGATGAATACCGCAAAGCATCTTCGCAATTTATATTTCACGATGTTATGGTCCTCGCGACTTTCCGTATTGATTCCCATGCGTAAGCCCATCATCACCGGCGCGCGATCCATCGGATTCAATAGACGCCACCATCCCTCGCGAGGCTGGCCATGTTCCGCATTCATCATCTTTTGCTTCTATGTATTTCGGCGCTGGCCCTTCCCGGCCTGCTCGCGTGTAGTGACCCGGATGCGGGTGCCCCGAATACCCAAGCCGAGCGCGATGACCCCGTGCAGATGGCCCGACAGGGCGTCCCCGAACACAATCCCGAAGCGACCTACGAGGGCCGCACCGCAGAACAGCATGCCGAACGCCTGAGCGATCTCAGTCACGGACGACAACTCGATGCACTGCGAGACATCGCCGCGATGGGCGTGCACGGCCTGCCCGCACGCGAGGCGATCCACGAACTCATCGACGGGATCCCCGCGCGAAACCTGGATTCCCGGGTCGCAGAGCATGTCGAACTGGCGGCGCTGGGTACACTCTATGCCATCGAGGCCCCGGAGGCGCCTGCCATGGTCCGCCAGCGGATTCTGGACCCCGGCTTTAGCGAACGAACGGACACCTACGGGCGTCTGATCGGTGCCGCCCTGGACACCGGTTTCAATCCGCAGACCCTGGGCGCCGATGTGCTCGAGCTGGCCGCCTCCGACCCGGATCACGCCGCGCGCTTGTTGCGCACCGAGGCCCTGCCGGATGCCGTTCAGACCGATCTGGCACAGGCCCTGTTCCCGCTGGATCACGACGAGGACACGGCCCGATTCTTTCTCGATCAGCTCGCCGAATTCGATTTCATTGACGACGCGCAAGTGCTGGACTATGTCCGATCCCATCGGGCGTTGGCAGGCGAGAATAGCCAGTCCACTCGGGCCACCCACAACCTGCTGGCCTCCATCGGCACCGAAGAGGCACTCGATCTCGCACTCGAAAACGGCGGCACCACCGCCGTGCGCGAACCCCGGCTGGTCGGCCGGTTCGCGCAAGCGGAAATGGGGGCAGCGCGGGCGATGGAGCGGATGCTGGAGGCGGTCATGGCGGCCGACACGCCGGAGGCAATCAACGCGGCCACCGATGGCATGGGGCGCCTCACCCAGGAGCTTATCCGTCCGTTCAAGGGCCGCTCACCCGAACCGGGCACTCCGGAACTGAACCTCGAAGTCGTGCACGATCTGCAGGTCGGCGCGCTGACCCGATTGATCCAGGAAGGCCCCTCCGACGCCCATCAATCGCAGGGGGTACAGACCCTCGGCGAGTATTTGCGCAACAACCGAGAAGTGCCCCCCAATCCCGCGCTGGACCCGATCTTCGCGATCGCCACCAACCCGGAGAACGGTCGCGAGGCGGTGCTGAACGCCCAGCAGACGATTCAGAGAACGGTCACGTCCTTCGGCGGCGCGCTCGAGCAGGATCCGGAATACGTGTACGCACATAGTGTCCGGATGCTTTGGACCGGCACCGATGCCGAGACCACGGAAGCGGCGCAGCAAATCCTGAGTAGCGCGCGGCGCTCGCCGGAACACGCGGCGTTGATTCTCGACCGGCTCAGTGAATCGATGCCGGCGCATCTGGATGACTGGGCCGTCAACCCCGCCGCGGCCGTGGCGTTGAGTCTGACGAGCCTGAAGCTCTTCGATCGCCAGCCCGCGCGCGAACAAGGCACGGTCGTGGTGGGTCAACTCATCGCCGGTGAGAAGGCCGAGCTGGAGTTTCTGAACCAAGCGCTGCGAAAGCACATGAATGCCCTGGCAAAGGCCGACAATAACTCCGTGACCGGCCTGATTGGCCTGCTCGGGCCGACCATCTTCGCCGAGCATCCGGCCATGCACCGGGAATTTGAACCCGCAGCCTTCGCCAAGGTGATGCTGCAACGACCTGCCTGGCTGGAAGATGAACCCACGGCGGCAACGCAGTGGCAGGACTTCCTGCAGGAGGTGGTTGCGGCAGACCGCGAGCACTTCAGCGCCACGGCCCAGGAAGCGCTGGACGCGCTGTAGACACCACGCAATCACCTTCTTGAGGGATCCTTCAGCCACCCATCCCAAGGGGGGGATCCTCAGAACAGACCCGAAGAGGACATCGCCCCATGCCGATCCCGATCCAACCCCGCACGCCCTCAAAAACTCGCCCGTCTTCCGCGACCCGCACTTCGTCCAGCCCCCTCGCATTCGCGGTTTCGGCCGGCCTGCTTGTCGGCGTCTCGATGATGACCGCATCGCTTGCCGCGCAGGGCCTCAGTGCCATGGACTCGCAGGACATCAGCAGCATGAACGCGCTGGGGTCGATCCAGGCAAGGGTCGAGAACCAGACCCAGGAGTGGGTGACCCTCGGTGGCGAAGTCGGCGGCGAGATGCTGGCCTCGGCCAGCTGGCAGCCGATCACGATGCCCGAAAGCCCGATGGCCCGAATGATGGCAACCATGAATGAACAGCAACGCCAGCAGATGGAACAGGCCATGGGCGCAAGCGGCATTGGCGTAGACCGGCAATACGTCCGACTTCGCATCGTCGGCTTCGACCCGGAATCCGCCCAGGTACAACGCGCGGGCATGCTCTCGATCGAGCTGGGGACGCTGGCGACCAACGACATGGATGCGGTGCACGCCCAGATGCACGAGGCCGATATCTCCTATTTCATGAAAACCGATGACGGCACTAGCCTGCTCGTCGCCGACACCCGGTCCGCCGGGGCCACTACGGGCGTCGAATTCGATCGGCTGGAGGTCAACGACGGGGCCGGCTTCGCCGAAGGTCGATTCACCGCGGATCTTTGCCCAATGCGGCAGGTCATGAGCAACAACATCGACCCGGCCAGCTGCCTGTCGCTGGAGGGTGAATTCGCCACGGAACTGGTCGCAGAAGAAGCCATCAACGTGATGGGCCAATAATTTTCCAGTTCGACACCCTTACAAAGGAGTAGAATATGCCAATAAAAACCAGCACTTGTGTTGTGATCGCCGTGTCCGCCATGTTTCTCTTGGGCTGCGGAGGCGATTCTGGGGCCGAGCCGGGCAATGGAGGGGCCACGGGTGAGGTTAAGGCCGGGTGCACGGAGCGGGCCGGCATCGGCTGGACCGGTCGCTCAAACGACGGCGCCATCATCACGGCCCAGACCCGGGAGGCATGCGAGGAGCGGCTACGCTAATGAAGTCGTAGCATAAATGACGTGGTGGCAGCGTGGTCATCGCCGATCAGGACCTGCCGGGCCGCTTCGTCAAACGCTTCCACCGCTACCAGCTCAAGGGCGATTTAAACCGCGCGGTTTAAATCATCAGGTGGGATTTCCAGCGCATGAAATCGGGGTTTTATCCGTCGGACAGGCGAATGGGCACCGGCTTGCCGCCCTCAGGGGCATAACCCTTCGTGATTGGGCTCGCCACGGGCGCATTCGAAAGCGCGGGAAAGCGATAGATGCGGCGCCTGGCTCCCGCTAGGGAAGGTCCTAACGCGTTTCCAGATGACAGCGACGGAATCGTCCATCAGATGGCCGAGGCGCAGCACGGCTTCGATGCCGAAATCCTGTGCGAGGTTGACGTCCATCACCATCTCCATGAAGGGCTGCCCGTCCCGAAGGCTCTCGGGTTCCTCAAAGCCTATCCAACGGAGCCGCCCGTCATCGATGCGTGCCACGCCCACCTCTAGTGCCAGCACATCGGCCATGGCCGCAGGCGTGTAGACGCCGTCGCGGATGTCCTCGTAGGACCTGTCGAAGGAAGTACCGCTGCCCGCATAATCGTGCCAGAGCGCAGCGCCTTCGCCGATACTCGCCCAATCCAGGCAGGCCAAGGGGAGGCAGCGCATGACACCTGCCACACCATCGGCTATCACCTGCCGGCCGATCGTGACCGGATCGGCGGTGCGTCCCTGCACCGGACGCAATACAAAGCGATACGAGACATGCGTGCCCGCGCCGAGCACCTCCGCCGGCGCGGTGCTTGCTTCGTCGACGGACTGCATCACACCCGAGCGGAACACTTTGCCGAGATTGAACCGGTCGACCTGGACGAAACTGAACGGCACCGCTTTTCCGCCCGGCATCCCCGTCCGGCCTTCCAGGCCGTAGCGGATGCGATAGCGCGCATGCGCGACGACCCCTTCCTCATTCTCCAGAAACAGCACAGCCTTGGTCAGCGGGTTGAGATCGCCTCCTGCGGGGAAATTCGAGGAGATCTGTGGCAAGGTGTCGGTGAGGCTGCGCAATACTCGCTCGTGATCGATCGGCTCATAGCCCTGCGCCTCGGTGAATAGTGGGGGCGGTCCGGTCAGAGCAGGGGCGGATATTGACGCGAACGCGAGCGCGAATACCAGTGAAGTGACAAGCGTTGAAAACCGCTTTGACGTGTTGGGTCGATCGGTCACACATGCCTCCTCGACTGGCTTCAACATTACAGACTAGCACCGTCTCTATCTCGCATGTCGCTCCTGCATCGCGTTCGTCGATTGTACGATTCGCGCCACACGGGCCTGCATCCCGGAGCCGTAGCACACGCTTGCACTCTTCACGACTCATCGCCCGGCTCGTTGATCTTGTCTTCACACAGCACACTGTGCTTGATCAGTAGCAACAGTCCGAAGACGGTGGCAATCGAGCCGGCGCGGCCGAACCACTCCGGATCGCTCGTGGTGATCGACACGGTCACGACAGCGCTGACGATACCAATCACCGCCCAGGAGTTGATCAGAACGTTGCGCATGGCGGAAACCTCCCTTTCTCCAATGCTGACCCCGGCTATTGAGCAGCAACATCCGTGGTTTCGCGTGCCGGAGAGCGCGCAGGCCTATGGGGTCAAGGGCCCATGAGGTCAGGTGTCACGATCCTACTCTTCGCGGCGAGCCATGCTGTGTGTGACCTGACCTCTACCCCGCGAGTATAGGAAGGTTAAATACCTCTTGCGGTAAGTGGCGACGGCTTTTCGACCGGTGGAGCAGGCTCCGCAGATCTCGATGTCGACCCCAATAACCGATTCCGAACGTCAGGTTTACATACGACATCGGTCAGGCATTCATGATCTCCGACTGCCCGCTTCGGGTCGGACAGCGTCCTTTGTTCACGGGATCGCGTTTGGTCAGAGAACGTCTGCGAATTCCCTTAGCCTGTCCGCCGTGACGACAAGCCCCTGAGCTGCGAGCGTCTCGAGGTAGGCATCGACAGATTTCGGAGGGTTGCGGAGCGCAGCGCGGTGGCGTTTCGCTGTCGTGACAACCGCCCCCTCATGCAGATCGAACTGTTGTTCCACGAAAGTATCCGGGTGAACAGCTTCGATGCCGTAGGGCGCGAGCGACGGTGCCGGAAAGTCTCTCAGGTTGATGGTTACGATTGTCTGCGCACCGGCGCGGATTGCGGCAGCAAGAACGTGTCGGTCATCGGGGTCCGGCAACGATAGTCCCTCGATCAATGGCTCATAGCCTCCCACAAGGGAGTCGGGGACCGCTTGATCCATCAGCGAGCGTGTTCTCTTGAGCGCGCCAGCCAGATCAGGACGCGTTGCCAGCAGGCTTTGTGTCCACTCATAGTGAATCCGGTCGGTCCATTTGGCTGCGAACAGCCCGGCGGTTGCCAGCCGGATCAGGAAATCCCGCATGGGTGCCGGGTACAGCACGCACGCATCAAACACCACCACGAAGCGCACGTCAGTACCCCATGTCCAGATCCTGCGCTTGCTCGGTCAGTGCATCCAGGGCCTCCTGGCTGGTGCGGCCACGTTCAGCCTTGTACGCCAGCAGATCCTGGTATCGAATCCGGCGGTGGGTACCAACCTTCGAGAAGGGAAGCTCTCCCCGCTCCAGAAGTTTGACGAGATGCGGCCGGGAGACATTGAGGATGTCTGCCGCTTCCTGCGTCGTGAGCTCTGCATGCGTCGGCACGATCGTCACCGCATTGCCCTGGGCCATCTCGCCAAGCAGGTCACGCAGCAGCGCGAGCGCCTGGCGCGGCAGCACCAGGTCGGTGCCGTCGAGCTGAACTCGGGCCCTGTCGGAGTCCGGCTGCTGAGCCAGAAGTCTGCTCAGTTCCGTCGCGCTGGCGCGGGCAAGTGCAGCAGCCTCATGATCGGGGAGCTGGTTGTCGCCACTGGGTGTCTGCATGGGTACTCCGGAGTGCGTGTGTGGTCATCCAACACTAATCGCAATAATCGAAAAACGCAACAAACGAAACATGGCTTACAACGCCAGACAAAAAGAGAGCGGGCGAGCCCGTCATGGTCGATGCTTAACATCCCACCCTCTGCGGAGATATAGAGCCATGACCACTGCCAACCCGCCCCGCCAGCACGCAACCGAAGGCGCCCCATGGAACAAAGGCCACCTGATTGGTCGGAAGCCACCTCTGAAACTCCCTGAAGTCTGGGGGATTCGTATCAGGCTTCAGCTCGACCAGAACACACGGCAGCTTGCTCTGTTCAACCTCGCGATTGACAGCAAGCTCCGAGGCTGTGATCTCGTCAGCCTCCAAGTCCGAGATGTCGTGCATGGCGGAAAAGCAGTAAAGCGGGCCGCCGTCATTCAGCAAAAGACGGGACGATCTGTCCAGTTCGAACTCACGCCCAATACCCGACGAGCTGTCGAGGAATGGGTCGATGAGGCCGGCTTGCGATCCGGCGATTATCTGTTCCCGAGCCGCATGCACGGTTCGCCGCACATCTCCACCCGGCCGTACGCAAGAATCGTAAAGTCGTGGGTTGCACAACTCGGGCTCGACCCCGCCGAGTACGGGACTCACTCCCTCCGGCGGACTAAGGCGACGCTGGGGTTCTACCCCGTTTCCACGGACGGTTTGGAAACGCCTGGCTGGAGATCAAGCGTGACGGTTGCGAGCCGGTGAAAGAGTTCTGCCACTCCGACCGGCTCCTTGGTCTCGCGGCGATCCCTCGTGAGCGCCGGGATGGGAGTATCCCGGTCCCGCCGCGGTGGCTGCGGAATCAACGGGTGCCATGGCTCGAGCAATTGGGCAGTCGCCGCGGCCCGGTCCTCTTCTCGCCGAGGAAAACCGAGTGGTTGGATAACGTTTCGTCGGGCTCATCGGATCCCAGGTCAGAACACGAGATCTGAATCAGTTCGCCTCGCGGCACTGGCCACCAGCAGAGCGAGTCCAGGACCGCTGTAATCCGGAGCGAAATGCCCCGGCCTCATTGAAGCTGTCTCGTCCGCCTCTTGCTGGTGCACTGTACGCAGGGTGGTGGCTGCGAGCCATGGAATCCCGTGATTGTGATGGGGTTCGTGGTCACCCGAGAGACTTGACTGTCATGCTGTGCGACATGCACGTGTGCGCCCGGAAAGCGGACGCATGCCGCTGACGTTATGGCAGCAATGGAATCCCCATGGCGACGATCGACACGGAAATTCTGGAATCCCTGATTCCGCTCCGCGAGCTGACGTCGGATGCGCTGGCCGAGCTGGCGCGGGAAGCGGAAATCGAGGAGCTCGAGGCGCGCAGTGTCATCTTCCGCAAAGGCGGCGACGATGAGTGGGCGCGCTATGTGCTGTCCGGCACCGTGGTTCTGGTGGACGACGAGAAGCGTCAGCGCGCGGTGACCGGTACCGGCAACGCGGGCGTGGCACCCCAACCGCTGAGTGAGAGCAGGCCTTATACCTGTCACGCCGTGGCGGGCACCGCCGTCAAACTGATCCGGCTCCCGAGCGGTCGCATTCAGCAACTGCTTGAGTCCAGCCGCTTGCCGGAGTATGGCGTGGAGCAGATTGCCTCGAACAGCGACAACGTCGGCGAAAACCTGTTCTATCGCCTGTTCGAGGATCTGATGTCCGACCGGCTGGAGCTGCCCAGCATGCCGAATATCGCCTTGCGGGTCCGCGACGCGGTTACCGAGCGCGAGGCGGGTGCTGCCGAACTGGCCAAGATCCTGCAGACTGATCCGGCGGTGGCAGCGCGCGTGATTCAGGCGGCCAACAGCGCGGTGTACTCCGGCCAGCCTCAGGTGGATTCGCTGCAACCGGCCATCACCCGGCTTGGATTGATCGTGACCCGCGAGGTGGTTACTGCCGTCGCGTTGCGCGGCGTGTTCCGTTCAAAGAATCCGACCCTGAACAAGCGCATGGAGGAGTTGTGGATGCACAGCTCGCTGGTCGCTGCGATCGCCCAGGTGACCGCTCGGCGTCTGGAGGCCTTCGAACCCGAACGCGGGCTACTCGCCGGCCTGGTGCACGATATTGGCGTCATTCCGATGGTAACCAATGCCGCGCACTATCCGGAGCTGATCAGGGACCCGGGATTGCTGGAGGCCACCATTCAGCAGTATCGCGGCGAAGTCGGGACGATGATCCTCCGGCGATGGAATTTCCATGAAGACGTGATTCAGGTGCCGTTGTGGGCCGAGGATTGGGACCGCTATAAGGAGGACACCAGTCCGGATTACGGCGACCTGATCGTGGTGGCGCAGTTGCAGGCGCTGTCCTCCGATCCTGGCGGCAGCGCCTCACCCGCGTTTACCGATACGCCTGCCTATGTACGGCTGGGACTGGAGGCGCAGGGAATCACCGACGGCGCCAGCATGCTGGAAGAGGCCCGGGAGGAGATTGCAGAGGCCCAACGCCTGCTGATCGGCTGATCCGGGCAAGCATCGGTGAGCCGCGCCGCCGGTTCCGCCATTGAAAATCCTGTCGAATATGGCCACCGTTGCATCGCCGGTCGGCGGCGTGGCGTGGATCGGTGTCGCTCACGCATGCTGCCCCGCTATCCAGCCCGCGTATCTCACCGCCGTTCGTCGCGAGGGCGTCGAGATGCCGCTGTGACGGCGGGCACGGACCGGAAGACGGCGAAGGCGTAGCCGACACTATGTCGAGCCGGCTGCAGGGAGTACCCCCCGACACGGCGAGCAGATCGGTGTGCGTAGTGGAAGGGCGGTGAGATATGCGGGCTCGCCCGCATGCAGGGAAATGCGGCAGTTCCTCGATGCTCACGAGCAAACATTCGCCTGCTTCGGCGGCCACACCCGGGAACATCTGTACGACCGGTCCCCCAAAGTCTGCCACCCCAGCCCGGATTGTCGGGTACGCTTTAACACGACGATCAAGAGTCTTGCCGACTACTGGGGTTTCGAGCCGTGGTCATTTCCTGCTTGCCGTGCGCAGACCAGTACCTGCCCTGGCAACCCCCGCGTCTGCCGCCGCCACTTGTCGGGCGGTGCCGACATGCGCTCGCTGGCCCTGGCCTGGCGGCCGTCATGGCGGACGCAGCTGACGTCATCCGTGACTGCCAGCCGGATCGCCGATGTCCCCAGGTCGATAGCGGTCGACACTGGCCCACCACTGTTCATTCAAGTTCTCCGGAAACCAGCCGACATCCACCAGTACACCCCTTGGCGACGGCGCCATCGACAGGGCGGACCGACAGGCACCTGAATCGCCTGATGGTGGTGCGGGACAACCACAACAGCAAGCCCCGAAGACCGCCCGGGCGGTAACGGGACGAGGAAGCCGGAGTACGACCATGATCGATAATCTCTCGTTGCGGCACAGAATGTACATGCTTGCCGGCCTGGGCACCGCGGCCGTGGCCCTGAGCCTGGCCATCGACAGCCTGCTGGGATCTGGCTCACTGCGACCGGCGGCGCAACTGCCGCTGGTGCTGGTGGTGGCGGCAATCCTTTTCGGCGCCGCCCATTATGTCGGACGTCATGCCGGACGCCGTGCGGAATGCATGGTGGGGGCCCTGAACCGCATGGCGGATGGCAAGCTGGACGAGAAACTCAGCATTCCCGGCAAGGACGAGTTCAGCTGGATGGCCTATGAGTTCAGCCGCGCCCAGGGCTCGGTATCGGCGCTGGTGGCGGCGATCATGAGTGCCTCCGAGACGATGAGCACGGCCGTTGGCCATGTGGACACCGTGGTCCGCGAGACTAAGCAGGGGGTCGATGCCCAGCGCAGCGACATCGACCAGGTGGCGGCGGCCATGAACGAGATGGCCACCACCGTGCAGGAGGTGGCGCAGCACATCAGCAACGCCGCCAACGTGGCCGGCGAGGCCGATGAGGCCTCACGCGACGGTGGTCGGGTGCTGGAGCGAACCGTTGGGGGCATCGAGAACCTGGCCACTGAGGTGCGCCGCACCGGCGAGGCGGTGCAGAAACTCGAGGCGGAAGCGTCCGAGATCGGCATGGTGCTGAATGTGATCCGCGGCATTGCCGAGCAGACCAACCTGCTGGCGCTGAACGCGGCCATCGAGGCCGCCCGCGCCGGAGAAAAGGGACGCGGCTTTTCCGTCGTGGCTGAAGAAGTGCGCACACTAGCCACCCGAACCCAGGAATCCACCAGCCAGGTGCAGGACATCATCGAACGGCTGCAACGCGGCACCCATGACCTGGTGGAGGCCATGGCCGAAGGTCAGAATCAGGCTAGCCAGAGCGTGGAACAGGCCCGCGAAGCAGGCGCGGCGTTCGACAGCATCGCCGGCCTGATCAGCTCCATCAACGATATGAATGCGCAGATCGCCAGCGCGGCCGAGGAGCAGACGTCGGTCGCCGAGGAGATCAATCAGAACCTGTCCAGCATCGCCAGCGTGTCGGAACAGAGTCATCAGCGGGCCGCCAGCGCCGAACAGGCGACCGCAGAGCTGAATGAGGTCTCGGGTAACCTGCGCACCACGGTGACCCAGTTCCAGATCTGAGCCATCGGCCGTCGGCGATCACTCGCCGGCGACACGTCAATGCGGCTACCATGGCGACTCCCTCGTCAAGGAACCACTGCCGCCATGAGCGAGCACCGGGGTTCTCTCGCTTCCGCATCCGAGAATTGCTGCGTTTCCAGTCGCATCATGCCCATTGGGCGATCGTCCAAGTGCTGTCGCTATGCCAGGGCCGGCCGTTGTCCTTGACCCTGATGGGCCAACTCGCGGGTATCCCGCTCGGGGACCGCGCGACGCAACGAGCCACACCGTCGCAAGCCCGGCCGGAGGCCTGGCGACACGCATCGCTCCGCAGAGCTCCATTGGAACGACTTGAGACGATCTAAAGTTCAGCGGACATTTGCCGTTATCTTTGCAAGAGTGGCCGCGTGGGTGCGGCAGTCTTGGCGCCCCCCTCTCGGCAATCGGAGGAAAGCTGGCTAGAGCCGGACAGATAAGAACGAGGTGGCCCGCCATGCGGATGTCATTACTGAAGAGATGGACCACCGGCCGGCATAAGCCAAACCAGCAATCGGGGGATAAGCCAAGACAGGATCTCGGCCCCGTCATTGAGCAACTGGAAGCGCACGCCTCCGGAATCGGTACTGATGTGGAAGACGTAGTCTCCCGGCTTGAGGCCGTCAGCGAGCGGGTGCTCCAGGAAGCAACCGCCTTTCAATCACTCCTGGAACTGGCCCGCCGCCTCGACGACACCAACCGAACCGTGGATCAGGCGGCTGGGGAGGCGCGGGAGGTGGCGGCCCATGCGGATCAAACCGTGGAGTCTTCCCGTGAGCGCCTGACCACGGCCCTGGACGACGTGCGGGGGCTGACGGACCAGGTCGCCGAGATCGAAAGCCAGGTCAGCGAACTGAAAAGCGCCCTGGACGGCGTAGGCGAGGTCGCCGGCGAGATCACCAATATCGCAAAACAGACCAATCTTCTCGCACTCAATGCCACCATTGAGGCCACCCGTGCCGGCGAAGTGGGTCGGGGATTCGCCGTGGTGGCCGAGCACGTCAAGGAACTGGCCAAGCAAACGGGTACGGCCACCGAGGAAATCGTCGGCATCCTGGAGGAACTCGGGGACCACGCCGAGAAGCTCATCGCCAAGGCGTCGTCCTGCAACGAGTCCGGCGACAGCGTTCGGGAAGGAACCGAAGCCATGCGCGCCATCGTGGACAGCGTAGCCTCCGCAATGGCAGAGATCGACAGCGAATCGACCCGCATCGCCGACGCGGTCCGCCAGATCGACACCCACTGTCGCCAGACGGTGGACGGCCTGGAGGGTCTTGGCGCGGACGTGGATGAAGCCAGCAACAATCTGAAAGATGCCCGCGGCCGGACCAGGGAACTGAAAAAGGGCGCAGGCAACATTACGGCCATGCTGACGAAACGGGACAAGGCCGCCAGCAACGAAACCGCTACCGGGCTCGTTCGCGACACGGCCGAACAGACCGGTACGCTGACAGTGCAGGTTTCCGATATCGCGGGCAACGTGGACCAGGTCAACAATCGTGTGGCCCGGGAAGCGGATCTCTTCGAAGAGCTTCGGCACACCGCGACCTCGCTCGCGGAGGCCAACAAAACCGTGGATTCCTCTGCTCGCAACGCGCGCGACGTTGCGGGACGCACCGCCACTCAGGTGCGGGAGGCAGCCGGCACCGTCGACAAGGCGTTGACCGAGATCAACGGCCTGACGGGCAGCATTCGGGCCATGGAGGAAGACCTGAACAAGCTCCAGAGCGCCCTCCAGCGCATCTCGAAATCCGCCGGCGGCATCGCCGCGATTGCCAAGCAGACCAATCTGCTCGCTCTCAACGCGTCAATCGAGGCCGCCCGGGCAGGATCCGCCGGTCACGGCTTCGCCGTGGTGTCCGAAGAGGTGAAAAAGCTGGCGGATCAGACCGCCGAGGCAACACGCAATATCGATGAGACCCTGCACGGCCTGGGAGAGAAGGCCGAGGCGCTGGTGTCCATCGGTCACAACGGCTCCACACGGGTCGCGCGCGTGGAACAGAGCACCCAGGGTATCCGCCAGGTGATGGAAACCTTGTTGGAGGCCATGGATGGTGTGGACGGCCAGTCGGACCGGATCGTCGGCGCGGTCTCCGAGATCAGTGGGTTTAGCGACAAGGTTCTGGAGGAACTGGAACAGCTCGGCCAGGACGTGCAGCAATCCGCCGGCGACCTCTCCGATGCCAACGACCGGCTGGATCGCCTCCTGGATTTCGCCCAGGAGTTGCTTAATCTAACCGCGTCCACGGACGTGGATACACCCGACCGTTTCTATATCGAAATCGCCCAGAATGCAGCCAACAAGATTTCCAAGACGTTCGAAGCTGGACTCCGGGACGGCGAGATCACCGAGGCGGAGCTGTTCGACCGGGATTATCAGCCCGTTCCGGGCACCGATCCGCAGCAATACACCACCGCCTACCTGGCGTTCACCGACCAGGTGCTCCCACCCATCCAGGAGCCCCCGCTCAAGGAGGACGGGATTGCCTCCTGCGTCACCTGCGACGTGAACGGCTACATCGGCACCCACAACCTGCACGTCTCCGAGACCCAGCGTCCGGACGATCCCATCTGGAATGCGAAGAACTGCCGCAACCGGCGCATTTTCGACGACCGGGCCGGCTACGCGGCAGCGCAGAACACCAAGCCGTTCCTGCTGCAGGCGTATCGGCGCAACATGGGCGATCGGTTCGTGCTCACCAAGGATGCCTCGGCGCCCGTTCGTGTGAATGGGAAGCACTGGGGGGCGGTGCGGGTGATCTACCTGCCGTGATCTCAATCGGCTGCCGGGCTTCCAACAACCTTGTAAGTCTCCGCGGGGCACGTCATCCATGGACCGCCGGGGCCGGGAGTCGCACTGTGGGCGCGACGCCCTCGTCGCGGTGGGTTCCAGAGCCTACACCCGCTCCGCACTTACCGTCTCCTCCGCCCCACCCTTCCAGAGCCGCGGCCAAGGACTCCCGCGGCAGCGTCGCGAACTCGTTCCGGGACGGAAAGCGGCCTACCCCGTTCAGGGCGGTCAACGCGTCCGGCAGAATCTCGCCCTCTTTACCGTTATCGACGGCCCCGCGGAAGGCATTCAGGAGGGCTTCGGCCTCCTCCAGCGTCAGATCGCGCAGCGCCACGGTGAGCAGTGACGCCGGCGCGGACCTAATAATAGCCCGCATATCTCACCTCTCTTCTGTTACGCGCGCCGATCTGCTCGCTGTGACAGGGCGTCTCCCTGCAACCGGCTCGACGCAGTGTCAGCTACGCCTTCGCCGTCTTCCGCTCCGTGGCCTCCGTCACGGCGGCATCTCGACGCCCTTGCCGCGAACGGCGGTGAGAAATGCGGGCCAATCATGGCCGGTGGTGCATAAGGGAACCAAACGGCGGGTCAGGGAGACTGCCGAGCACCCTCGCGCTCGAAGATGGCCTTCTCGGCGTCCGGCTTCAGCACCGTGATACTGATACGGCGGTTGATCGGGTTGTATGGGTCTTCCCCATCGAACAGCACGGTATCGGCCAGCCCCACGACCTGAGCAATCCGCTCCGCCTCCGTACCGCCCGCCAGCAGGGTTCGCCGGGCGGCATTGGCCCGATCCGCGGACAACTCCCAGTTATCATAATTGCGCCCGTTGGCGAATCCCACGGCGTCGGTGTGGCCGGCGATGCTGATTCGGTTCGGCACCCGGTTGATGATTCCCGCCAGCTCGCGAAGGATGGAATCGGCGTAGTCGCGCAGCACAGCCGACCCAAGATCGAACATGGGTCGATTGCGTTTGTCCACCAGCTGAATGCGCAACCCCTCCGGCATGATATCCAGCAGCAACTGGTCCTTGAACGGCTCCAGTGCCTGACTGTTCTCGATCGCAGCCCCCAGCTCCAATTGCAGGTTCTCCAGCAACTCGTCCTGGAACCGCTCCCATTCATCCAGGACGTTCAGCATCTCGTAGTCATCCGAGACGTCCTGTTGCAACGGCCCCATGTCGATCGGCAGGTCGGTTCCGCCGTCCAGCTCCAGCACAGATGGCTGGCCGGGCCCCGAATGGCTGTCGATAGCCGTGGGGTTACGGAAATAGTCGGCAATCCCCCGTCGCTGCGACTCGTCCATGGCGGTGACCAGCCAAAGCACCAGGAACATGGCGAACATTGCCGTCATGAAGTCGGCCAGCGCCACCTTCCAGGAACCGCCGTGATGACCGCCCTGAACCTTCTTGATGCGCTTGATGATGATCGGGCGCGTCTTGTCTTCCACGATCCGCCCCTCGGGATATCCCTATTTCCGTTGCCTGACGCAGTCTTCCAGCTCCTGGAAGCTCGGTCGCTCGCTTTCGTACATGACCTTGCGGCCGAACTCCACCGCCAGCACCGGTTTGTAGCCATTCAGAATGGCTACGATGGTGGCCTTGATCACTTCCAGGAATTTTGTTTTCTCCCGGGCCTTGTGCTCCATGGCCGCGGACAGCGGACCGACGAAGGAGTACCCGGCCAGAATCCCCAGAAAGGTACCGATCAGGGCGACAGCCACCAACTCGCCGATCACGTGGATTGGGCCGTCGATGGAACCCATGGCGATGATAATCCCGAGCACGGCTGCAATGATCCCGAATCCGGGCAGGGCGTCAGCAACACGGTGGATGGCATGTGCAGGCAGTTCCGCCTCCTGATGATGGGTTTCCAGCTCTACATCCATCAGGCTTTCCAGTTCATGCGGGTTCATGCTGCCGCCGACCATGAGCCGTAGATAGTCGATCAGAAATTCCATGGCATCGTGGTGGGCCACAACCCGCGGATAACGCTGGAACAGCTCGCTCTTGTCCGGTTCGTCGATGTCCGCCTCGATGGCCAGCAACCCCTCCCGCTGCGCCTTGTGGAACAGCTCGTAGAGCATGGCCAGCAGTTCCATGTAGAGCTCCTTGGTATAGATGGAGCCCCTGAATATGGCCGGTACCATCGCGCCGGTCTGCTTGATGACCTTGAGCGGATTTGCAATCAGAAAGGCGCCCGTGGCCGCGCCGAAGATGATCAGAAACTCAAGCGGCTGCCATAAAAGGGCGAGGCTGCCTCCATGCAGACCGTACCCGGTCAGCACGGCAAGCACTATGACGAGAACCCCGGAAATTAAGATCATCGATTACCCCAGCTGAGCTTCGGTCGAGTCCTATGTCGCGCCTTCGCAAATCGGCGGCCTCCACCCTCTTCATCGACGGCCGGCGGGATTTCTCAACCCCTTGCCGGCAAACTCGCGTCCCGAAGCGGTCATGATACCGATATGCGCCCGTGGAACGCCGACCCACATCTCAAAGCGCTTCCAATTTCGCCGTATCGGCCCCATGCTTGTGCGAAGACACCGCCACGAACAGGGGGAGACAGGCCGGTGGAAACCGATTCCCGCCGTCGTGTCAAAGACTGGCTCGGGGCGCTTGGGAATACAGCGCTCCCGATCATGGCGGAGACCCGGCGAACCGCCGTGGCATGTGGGGACACCATCGATGATGCGCGTGAGCTGGGAGATCTCGTTTACCGTGACCCTGCCTTGTGCGTGAATCTCCTGCGCGAGGCCAATCGGCATCATCACCTCCACCTAGACGCCCGCACCACCACGGTGGAACAGGCGGTCATGATGCTGGGGCTGACCCGCACCCTGGAGCTGATTGCCGATTCCGCGGAAGCGGAGTCCGATCTTGACCAGCCGGCCCTGGACGGTTATCTGGCGGAAAACGCAGCCGCCTATCATGCTGCCTGCCACGCGCACGCATGGGCCGACGTCCGCAAGGATGTTCTGCCCGCCGAGATCCGAACCGCCGCGACATTGGCGCCCGTGGCGCCCCTGCTGCTATGGCTGCATGAACCGAAAGCCATGCACGCAGCGTGTGAGCTATCGGGTCATGAGGGCCTCCCACGCTCCGACGCGGGGTACGTCCAGTTGGGCTTCTACCC
The DNA here is from genome assembly GCA_007130525.1 of Ectothiorhodospiraceae bacterium. Classification (GTDB taxonomy): domain Bacteria; phylum Pseudomonadota; class Gammaproteobacteria; order Nitrococcales; family Aquisalimonadaceae; genus Methylonatrum. The sequence continues at coordinate 26,920 of SLSJ01000027.1, forward strand.
GGGGGAACTGGGCGCCATGCTCGTGCGTCACTGGCGACTCCCCGGGCTGGTTACCGAACAGTTGCTGCCAAACAAGATCGTCGGTAACCGCGCGCTCGGCATCAACCTGGCATTCCGGCTCACGGCGCTGGCGCCGCACGGCTGGCACCATCCAGGTCTCAACATGCTGGTGAGCCTCCTCGGCGTCTACTTGGGCTGCAGCGAGCGGGAAGCGCGTACCAGCATCCACCGAACAAGCTCCCGGGCCCTGGAAGCCTGGCATGCCCCCCCGCCGCCTGCCTGGGCTTCCCTGGCGCGGGAACCCGGGCGACGACCACGCTGCCTGCCGCAACCTTCGTCCAACGACTCGATGTTTTGCCTGCTGCCCCAACGCCAGCTCCTCGGCCGCCTGCTGGACGGATGCCGACAAGGTGGCGATCCACGCATCTGTCAGGAGCTCAACCAGCAGCATCGTCGCGTGGACCCCTTCGACCCACCGATTGCGCTGGCACTGCGGGCGCTGCATCACGCTTGCGGCTTGAATCGGGCATTGTTCCTGATCGCCAATACACACGGAGAACTGCTCCACCCGTACATGGCGGTCGGCTGGGAGGGAGAACCCCTGCTGCTACTGCAGGTGGATCTGCCCGTGCATTCCGGGTCCGCGCTGGCCCATCAGCTCGCCGACGGCGAGACCCACTGGCTGACCGCGGCCCAGGTGGATGTTTTGCAGAGCAGAAGCCGGACGCCCGCTTATCGGTTGCTGGATCGGCAGGGCGCCTACCTGGCGCCGATCCGGGTCAACGGCCGCCTGTTCGGACTGCTCTATGCCGACCGACGGGGTCAGAGTTGTGCATTGGATGCCCGCAGCTACAACCGATTCCGCAGGACTGCGGCTGCGTTGAAGGAAGGCATCGGTCGCACACTGGGCAAACAGCCCCTTAATCCGTACTCCGCCAGTTGGTAACCCGGTCATGCGCCCAGGCCTGAGCGGCATGCCGGCGTGACCGCTGCCGGTTATTGTGCCGTCGGTTTACAGCGGGCGTCCCGGCCTGCATATCTCACCGCCCTTCTACTACGCTCGCCGATCTGCTCGCCGTGTCGGGGCGCACTCCCTGCAGTCGGCTTGACGTAGTGTCAGCTACGCCTTCGCCATCTTCCGGTCCGTGTCCCCCGTCCCAGCGGCATCGCGACGCCCTCGCGACGAACGGCGGTGAGATGTGCGCGCCAGGTGACGCTACTCAGCGTTACTAGGAACCTTGCAGACGGTATAGTCATGGTTCAGTGGTCACTGCAACACGCAGTCAGGTAACGAACTGCTGATTCGGGACACGTATCAAATGGATCCGCGTCATGCGCTTCGGGAGCATCATGACCAGTATGCGTCTGCATGAGGCACGCCTGACGGAACTCGCGCTGAATGAACAGCTCTTCAGCAGCGGCACGATGCCGCCGGACCCGATCATAGCGGCCCGGTTGGATCTCGTCGTGCAGTTGCTGCAGTTCGGTCGTGACATTGTCGTGATCACCGGCCCGGCCGGCGTAGGCGTCAGACGTCTGCTCACGGAACTGGAGCTGCGGCCGGATACCGGGCTGCGTCCGCTGATGCTGGATGGCCGTGACCGCCCCACGGCGAACGATATCTGCCAGGACTGCGTGAAACACTTCGAGCTGCCGGCAGCTTCGATCAAATCCGGCCCGCCAGCGGTGGGCCGGGTCGCGGAGGGCTTGGATTGGCTCGCCCGCACCGGGGAACGGCCCGCACTGCTGGTCAACCACGCCGGGGCTCTGGACGATGCGACGCTGGAGATACTGCTCGGCCTGCAGAACGATGACGCTCGGGAGTACCTGGGTCCGGCCCTGCTGTTTGCCGGAGAACCGGAACTGGAGCACAGGCTGCGTACTCTGACGAGACGGCCAGCGGGTATGCCACGGCTCCAGGTCTTCCACTTGGAGCCCTGGACGGTGGAACAGGTCGCCCAATACGTAAAGCAGGAACTGGGCCGTGCCGGCGGCGTCGGCGGTCCGGTGGAGGCGCTACTCGATCCGGAAGCCATCCACCTGCAGAGCGGCGGCCTTCCCGAGAGAGTGCGGGCCGCATGCCAGCAATCACTGGCCGGCGCGTATCCCTCGCCCGATGGCGTATTCCCGCGGCAATCCGCGGGCTGGACAGCTAGTCGACACGCCACCGCGGTTCTGGCAACGGCGCTGCTGCTCTCCATGGTGGTCATGTTCTTTGTGCTGCGCCCGGGCGAAGTGCCGTCCCCTGCGGAGCCGAATCAGGTCCTGCTGCAACCCGAGCCGGCGCCGGGTGAGGCGCCCCCAGGCAGTGGGCGGGAACCGGCCACGGAGGGCGACGGAGAACTCGCCGGAGGGGCTCCCGATGCGATCCCCGACTGGCGGCTTCGCGGAAAGGAGGGTCCCGACCCGCGGCCAGACAGGGAAGCACCCTCCACGCCCGCGGAGGTGGATCATGAGAAACCGGCCGCACCCATCGGAGGCATTATGGACCCGGGCTGGGCGCCGCCGCCCAGCGCGCGGTCGCTCACAGCGCCGGATGAGGCTGTGTCCGGAGCCGAACCAGCAGCTGGCGCGCCCGACCGGCCGCCCGAAGCCACCGCCGGCGTCACGTCCTCAACGGATGCCGCGCCTGAGGACGACTCGACCGGGGATGCCGGCACGGCCGCCGGTGACGGGGACTGGCTCGCGGATAGACCGGCCGGGCACTACACCGTCCAGCTCGTGGCCGGCCACAACCCGAAAGCTCTGGAGCTTTTCATTACCAACCAGGCGCAGGGATTGTCGGCGCAACTGCTTCGCACGCAACGGGACGGGCGGGATTGGTATGTCGTGATCACCGGAGACTACCCCGACCGCGCCCGCGCCCGCGCGGCCCTGGAGGCGTTGCCCCCGGAATTGCGCGAGGAAGGAGCATGGATCCGCACCTTGGGCTCCCTGCAGGAGAGCCGTCACTGACCATCGCGACGGAGATCTCGCCATGCTCAAGCCGCCCGGCGACCGCACCAGTAAATTGACGCTCGGAGTGTCCCCGCAATCGCCGGACCGCAGCTGGCGCGTCGGCCAGGTACTGCGCGCACTGATTCGGGAACCAACGACTTCGGGACAGACACGCCTGGCCATCGGCAACCGGGTGTTTGCCCTGGACGGGATGGAGCAACTCCCGGTCGGACAGCGCGTGCGCGTGCTGGTGGAAGCCCTTGAACCGCAATTGCGCCTGCGACTGCTACCTTCGTCGGCTCCGAACACCATCGGACGCCAGGACGCGCTGCGAGAGCTGCTGCCGCGCCAGCAGGCCGCCAGCGGGCTACTCGCCGCCGCCGCCGCGGTCAGAGAGGACCCGGCCCGACTACAGGCACTGCCGGCCGGGGTTCGAGACGCGCTGGCCGAGTTCTGGACCCGGCTTCCGGATGCGGCACGGATCCAGCGTCCGGAAGGTCTGCGCGCCGCGCTTCAGGACAGTGGTCTGCTGTTCGAGCACCGGCTGTTCGGCATCGCCCGGGGACTGCTTCCTGCCAACACACTTGACGGCGACATGAAGGGACAGCTTGCGCAGCTGCTGAACCGGGTATTCCAGGCGCTGACTGCACGGCCGGGCAGCCTTCCTGCCGGGGAACGACCGCCATCGGGGATCGGCCCCGGCCAGCCTGTGCACCCGGTCAACGTCAGCCTTCCTCCCCCGGCACAGGCAGGCGAGTTGCTCTCCGAACTGGCCCGTCACGCAGAGGGTGCGCTGGCCCGCGTTCAGACCCTGCAGGTCGGCCTGCTGACCACCGACGGCGGTTTCCCCTGGTGGGTCGAATTGCCGGTGAAAGATGGCAAACAGGCGGATGTGCTGCAGGTCGGCGTGAATCGGGACGCGGACGGCAGCGGGGGAAAGGAGGCCTGGACGGTCCAGCTGGCGTTTGATTTCCGGGGCTGGGGACCGGTCCATTGCACGATTACGCTGCAGGGCAGCCGGGTGGGAACCAGCTGGTGGGCGGAACAGGCGGCCACCGCCCGACTCATCGACGGTCACCTGCACCTATTGCAGGAACGTCTGGGACAACTGGGTGTCACCGTTGGCGGCCTGCGCTGTGTCCATGGCAGCCCGCCGCGGAGCCCATCGCCGTCCGGTACCGAAGGGGGAGGACTGATTGATGAGCGGGCCTGAGCGGAAAACGCCACCGGGGACGCCGCTGGCAGTCGCGCTTCAGTATGACGGCGGCCGGGCGCCGCGGGTCACGGCCAAGGGCATGGGGGAGTTGGCGGAGCGGATCGTGGCGCTTGCGCAGGCACACGAGGTTCCACTGGAACGGGACCGCGCCCTGGCCCGGCTGCTGTCATCGCTGGAGCTGGAGGAGGAAATCCCCGAGACCTTGTACCGCGTTGTCGCCGAGGTGCTGGCCTTCGCCTATTTGCTCAAGGGGCGCCATCCGGGGCCGGACACCGACGCGGACAGCAACTAACCAGCCCGCATATCTCACCGCCCATCCACTACGCCTGCCGATCTGCTCGCTGTGTCGAGGCGTACTCCCCCGCCAGCCGGCTCGACGTAGTGTCAGCTACGCTTTCGCCGTTTTTCGGTCCCTGCCCCGTCACATCGGCATCTCGACGCCCTCGCGACGAACGGCGGTGAGATATGCGGGCTAGCTGTCCTCCCGGTGCAGCAACAGCACCAGGTCCGCCTCCACCTGGCTCAGCCCGCAAGTCTGGATGATATCCTCGCGGCTGGCGCCGCGCCGCGCCATGCGAATTGCCTGCTCGAACACTTCGGCGCCACTGCCACGGGCAGCCAGTGTTGTGAGCTGCTCCTTCAGACGTGTCAACTCCCGCCGGACACGGACGACCTGCTCCCCGTGACTGACGGCACCGGCAGACAGCGCCCTGACCGCCTCGGCGTCCTGCCGCCGGCCCGCCTCCAGAGCCGACAGTCGCTGCCCCAGACGCCTGTACCGCCGGTGTACGAACAACCAGACAATCAACACCAAGACCAGCGCCGACACAGCCAGCGCCAGGCTCATGGCCATGCCTCCCGAAACCCGACGCGATGATACCTGTTCGCCATGCGGGACTCATCCCGATTGCCGCCCCCGGCATGCATTGTGCGAGCCCCTGCCGGTCCAGGCAAGCGCCCCGTCTACAGCGAGGCGACCTCCTGCCATTCCTCCGTGGTCAGCAGTTTGTTCACGTCCACCAGAATCAGCAGATCCTCGCCCCGACTAACCACGCCGTGGATGTAGCGGGATGCTTCCTCGTTGCCCACGTTGGGTGCGGCATCGATCTCGTCCGCCTGAACACTGACCACCTCGGTGACACTGTCCACCAGGATGCCCGTCACCTGCGCGTCCGTCTCAATGACCACAATGCGGCTGGCACTGTCTGTCTCGCGGGACTCCAGGCCGAACCGCATGCGGGTGTCTATTACCGTCACGACATTGCCACGCAGATTGATGATGCCCAGCACGTAGGGCGGCGCGCCGGGGACGGGTGCGATCTCGCTCATGGGCAGCACTTCCTGCACCCGCATGACATCGATGCCGTAGGTCTCTTCGGCCAGTGAGAACGTCACCCACTGGTTCGCAATACCGGCATCCTCCTGCCCGGCATCCTGTCGTTTGTTCACTGCCTGCTTGTCAGCCATGCGCATCCCCTCGAACGTATCGGCCTTGTTGCAAGGTTACTAACCTGCCCGATTAGTCATATCGGCCGGCAACCGGCGAGGTTGAGGCCGTGCCAGCCAGCATATCCGCGAAGGCGGCGGTATCCACCAGCGCGCACAGGTGGCCAATGACCGTACCGGCCAGCCAGGGGCGCTTGCTGTGACAGGTACGCCACTTGACTTCGTCCGGCTGCAGGCGCACCACATCACCGATGCCATGACAGGCAAGCCCCCAACTGCCGTCACCGACCACGAGAATGTGGTCCGGCTCCGCCCGCGCCTCCGACGCGTACCGCATGCTCTCCGGCAACACCATGGCGGCGGTGTCAATGACACGAACCTTCCGCTCCCGGTAAGGCATCAGCCCCATGAACCAGGATGGGTGATTGGGTATGGCGGTCACACCCACGTCGCTCCATGGCACGACGCTGTGCAGTTCCGTCAACGGCACCGCAAGCCGCAGGCCAGCGACGTAAAAGAACAGCGACAGAAACTCGCGATCCACCCAGTCCTGCGGTGAGGCCGCCAGCCCCTCCGGCTCAGCCGACGCCGGCTCGGCCTTGGCCACCGGCGCCACGGGATCCGGCTCAGGATCGGCGACCTCACGTCGCGCGGCCGGGTCGGACGGCGGTTCCTGGCGGAACAGAGACCGGAGGGGTGCCTCCACCGCTGCCGACTCCTGCACGGCTTCCGCCAGGGGCGCGGACGCCGGCGGGGATTCCCCCACCGCCACCGGTCCAGGATCGTCCGGAATGTCCTGCAGCAGCGCATCCAGGTAGTGCCAGACCGCATCCCGGGAATCCACGAGTTCCAGGACCACTGTATTCTCTGATCTATTCATCACCCACCGCCCGCGACAGTGTGTCACCATCATCCAGTAAGCTCTGCAGGAGGTTCCGGTACGCCTGACTGCCCCGAGACCACGGATGCAACACCGTCAGGGGCACGCCCTGCCGGCTGGCCTCGCGGAATTGCGTGTCGATCGGAATGGCTCCGTGCCACAGGTGGTCCGGAAACCGTCTGCGCAGCTCCCGCAAGGTATCAACCGATGCCCGGGTCCGCCGATCGAACAGTGTCGGCACGATCCGGTAGGGCAGCTCCCGGGCGCGGGACTTCTGTACCATGTCCAGCGTGTGAATCATCCGCTCCAGCCCCTTCAGCGCCAGGAACTCCGTCTGCACCGGCACCAGCAGCTCGTCGCAGGCGGCCAGCGCGTTGATCATCAGCACGCCCAGCATGGGCGGACAGTCTATGAATACCACGTCGAAGCGGTCGGCCAGTTGCCGCAACGCCCGGTGCAACACCAGGCCCTTACCGTGCCGCGCCCCTAACTGGCGGTCCAGCGTCGCCAGCGCCGTGCTGGCGGGCAGCAGACTGATACCGTCCACATCCGTTTGCCGGGGCAGATCCGGGAGCCGGTCGGCGTCGAAATCATCACGGAAGAGTTCATAGACAGCAGGGCTCACGGATTCGGGGACGAAACCGAAATAGGCGGTCATCGAGCCGTGTGGATCCATATCGACCAGCAGCACGTTGCACCCCCGGTTGGCCAGCAGGCCGGCCAGGTTGACGGCGGTCGTTGTCTTGCCGACCCCTCCCTTCTGATTCGAAATCGCCCAGACTTTCATCACCCGCCATCCTCGCCGTTGCTATCGCAACTGAGCCAGTCCATCCGCGATCGAATCCAGCGGCAGGATGCGATTGGTGAGACCTGCCCTGGCTACGGCCGCCGGCATACCATAAATCACCGACGTCGCCTCGTCCTGGGCCCAGATGTGCGAGCCGCCCTGTTTCAGCCGCTTGGCACCCTCGCAGCCGTCCGCCCCCATGCCAGTCAGCACGATCCCAAGCGCGCGACCGGGACAGGCCTCGGCGGCAGAAGCAAAGGCCACATCGACGCTGGGCTTGTAGAACTGCGTGGCGCTGGGCTCCAGCAGCCGAACCGTCAATACGCCACGTCGGATCAGGCCCAGATGGCGCCCCCCGGGCGCGAGCAGCGCCAGGCCCGGCCGCAGAACGTCCCCCTCCTCCGCCTCGCGCACCTGTACGGCGCACTGCTCGTTGACCCGCTGGGCAAAGGTCCTAGTGAAATTGGCCGGCATGTGCTGAACCAGCACGATAGGCAGCGAAAAGTCGGCCGGGAGGCGCGTCAACAATCGCCGTAACGCCACTGGCCCACCGGTGGAAGCTCCGATGATCACCACGTCCAGCGCGCTGGCACGCAGCCCGCGTGCGGGGCGGGCCGGCGCATGCTGGGCTGCGGGACCCGGGACCGCCGCAGCAGACCGCTCCGCCGATGCCAATGCAGTCAAGGTGCGTTGGCGACCCACCGCCTGGACCCGCTGCTGCAATTGCTGCCGGGCCTTTCCAGCATCCGACGAAATGTCGGAAAAGCGTTTGGGCAGAAAATCCACCGCCCCGGCGTCCAGCGCATCCAGGGTGGCCTTGGTCCCCTCAACGGTCAGCGACGAGAACATGAGCACCGGTGTTGGCTGACGCCGCATGATCTCCCGGACGGCAGAGATGCCGTCCAGTCCCGGCATCTCGATATCCATGGTAACCACATCCGGACGCAGCTTGATGACCTGCTCCACGGCATCCCAACCGTTGGTCGCCTCGCCAATGACCACGATGCCTGTATCGGCAGTGAGAATCTCCCGGATGCGCCGACGGAAGAAACGGGAGTCGTCGACGACCAGTACCCGAACCTTGTGCAAACTTGTCCCCTTATGCTGTCCGTTTACAACATCCCGCCGTAGGATTTCACCAGGCCGGGGATGTCGATGATCAGGGAAATGCGCCCGTCACCGGTGATTGTGGACCCGGCCAGCCCGGGCAGCCCCTGAAGCATGGAGCCCAGCGGCTTGATCACCACCTCCTCCAGGCCCACCACGTCGTCCACCACGAATCCGATAGGCTGGTGGCCCAGCACCACGGTAACCACCTGCTGTGATTGCGGTCGGCTATTGCCGCCCTCCTCACCAAACGCCTGCACATCGTTGATCCGCTGAATCCAGCGATCCAGAAAGAACAGGGGCATGGCCTTGTTCCGCACCATGACTACCTGACGCCCATCCACTTCCTTGGTGCGCGACATATCCAGCTCGAAGATTTCCTTGACCACCGACATGGGCAATGCAAACTTGCGCTGATCCAGCGTGACCATCAGGGTGGGTAGGATTGCCAGAGTCAACGGAACCTTGATCCGCAGCGTGGTTCCCACACCCAGCTGGGAGGAGATATCCACCGTGCCGTTGAGCTGCGAGATGCGCGTCTTCACCACATCCATGCCGACGCCGCGGCCGGAGACATCGGAAATTTCCTCCTTGGTGGAGAAACCCGGCGTGAAGATCAGGTTGAAGCAGTCGGTGTCGTCCAACCGGGCCGCCGTTTCCGCGTCCATGAGCCCCTTTTCCACCACCTTGCGCCGCAGGGCGTCCGGATCCATGCCCTTGCCGTCGTCAGCAATGATCAGCAGGATGTGATCGCCCTCTTGCTCGGCCGAGAGCTTGATGCGGCCGGTTGCCGGCTTGCCGGCGGCGCTACGCTCTTCCGGCGACTCGATGCCGTGGTCGCAGGAATTGCGTACCAGGTGAATCAGGGGATCGGCCAGAGCCTCCACCAGGTTCTTGTCCAGGTCGGTCTCCTCGCCGCGCATCTCCAACTCGATGGTCTTGCCCAGCCCGCGCGCAAGGTCCCGCACAAGCCGGGGGAAACGACCGAACACCTTCTTGATCGGCTGCATGCGGGTCTGCATGACCGCAGCCTGCAGATCTGACGTCACCAGTTCCAAATCGCCCACCGTCGGCGCCAGGCGCTCGTCATCCACCTGCTGACGCAGTGTGCTGAGCCGGTTGCGCACCAGCACCAGTTCCCCCACCAGATTCATAATGTCGTCCAGCTTCGCGGTATCCACCCGCACGGTGGTTTCGGTGCGGCCGGCGGCAGCCCTGGCCTTGTCCTCGAGCACGCCAACCGTGGGGCCGGGCGCATGGGCGGAGGATCGGCCTGAGGCGGGCGCATCGTCCGGATGCCGGTCGGCGGCATCCGCCGTCGGTTGTGCCACCGGCCCTCTGCCCTTTCCATGGAGCTCATCGAGGAGTTGCTCGAACTCGTCTTCGGAGATCAGGTCGTCATCGCGCCCAGCGTCTCCACCATTGCCGGCGTCGGCCGCTGCCTGATCAACGGATTCCCTTTCAGGAACCCCCTGGTGTTTGCCCTTGCCGTGCAGCTGATCGAGAACAGCCTCGAATTCATCTTCGGTGATCTTGTCGTCTCTTGCTGCCGCATCATCAGCGGATGCGCCGGCTTCCGGGTGCGCCTGTCCGCCCGGTTCTTCCAGGGTGTCGAGCAGCTGCTCGAACTCGTCGTCACTGATATCGCCCGGCCCGGGTTGTGTCTGTTCCGGGACCTCCTTTGGCACGGCGGACACTGGGCCGGATTCCCGTCCATTCGCGGACACCGTGCCCGTTTCAGCCAGCTGCTCCAGTGCCCGAAGCAGCCCCGCCGGCGCCTCGTCCGGACGCTCCCCGGCTTCCAGCCGGTCGAACTGGGCGTTGACGACGTCCAGCGCCTGCAGTACGTGATCCATCAACTCCGCCGTGACCTGGCGCTCGCCATTGCGCAGCAGGTTGAACAGATCCTCGGTTCGGTGGCAGACCTCCACCAGTGGTTCCAGGGCCAGGAAACCGGCACCGCCCTTGATGGTGTGAAATCCGCGGAAGACGGCATTCAGCAATTCCGTGTCGTCGCCACGCTGCTCCAGCTCCACAAGCTGTCCGCCAAGTGCGTCGAGGATCTCCCGCGACTCCACCAGAAAGTCCTGAAGAATATCGTCTCCGGTGTCGATACTCATACCTGATCCCGTATTCTCCGACGCCACCGCGGGCGGATACCCGGCGCGGCGAGTGACTCAGGCTCTAGAATCCAAGACTGGACAGCAGGTCATCCACTTCGTCCTGACCTTTGACGGCACCGGCGGACTCACGCCCGGGCACCTGAGGGCCTTCAAGCTGGCCCTGACCTGATGGCTGCCTGCACCTGTTATCGGCAGCTTCCCCTATTTCCTCACCCCTGCTGTGGCCGGCCAGGGAAATCAGCGACACCAGGCTGGTCTCGACCTCCTGCACCAGGCTGATCACCCGGCGGATGACCTGTCCGGTGAGATCCTGGTAATCCTGTGCCATCAGAGCATCGGTCAGGTGGCCCTGCACCTGCTCGGCATCCGCCCCCACGTGCTGCAGAAACGTCTCCAGATCTCGGCTGAGCTCCCGGAACTGCTCCGCTGAAAGCTCCCGCGACCGAAACTGGCGCCAACGCCGGAACAGAGCACCACCTTCACCGGCAAACCGACCCACCACCGGCAGGCTCTCCTCAATGGCGGTCAGCGTGCGGTGGGCGGACTGTTCGGTCATGTTGATGACGTGATTCAGCCGATCCTGGGCATCGGGGATCTCGCCGGCCAGCTCGGTGAGCCGGGAATCAACGCGAAACGCCTTCAGTGCCTCGTGCAGGTCGCGGGTAAGCTGGCCGAGCTCCTGGAAAAGCTGGGTTTCACGGATCCGGGTCAGCTCGTCCAGATGCTCCTGGATCGCGTCGGTCGCTCCGTCTTCCAGCCGCTCCACGAGCTTTCGCGCGGTCACCAGCAGGGCATCGTCGTCCGAACGTTCGCTCATGGTTCAGCTTCCTGCGCCAATCCGTTCGAAGATCTTCTCGATCTTCTCCTTGAGGGTATTGGCTGTGAACGGCTTCACGATGTAGCCGTTCACGCCGGCCTGGGCCGCCTCGATGATCTGATCACGCTTGGACTCGGCCGTCACCATGAGCACGGGCAGCGAACGCAGGTCGGCGTCTGCCCGGACCTCCTTCAGAAGCTCCAGTCCGGTCATCCCCGGCATGTTCCAGTCGGTCACCAGAAAATCGATGTCACCCTTTTTCAGGATTGGCAGGGCCGTGTTGCCGTCATCGGCCTCGACGGTGTTGTTGAAACCGAGGTCGCGCAGAAGATTCTTGACAATGCGACGCATCGTGGAGAAATCGTCCACGATGAGTATCTTCATGTTCTTATCCAGAGACACAATCACTAACCCTCTCAATACAAGGCGTTTGCTGCATGGGCATACCCCAGGCATGTGGCGGGTCAACGACCGGACATCACGGCACCGTCGTCAGCGATCCCGTGCCACCGCGGGCGCATAATGCACCGGCTAGTGTTCTATCCAATCGGCAAGGTAGCTGCGTAACTTGAGGATGATGCGACCGTGAATCTGGCTGACCCGCGATTCACTCACCCCCAGCACCGCACCGATCTCCTTCAGGTTGAGCTCCTGGTCGTAATACAGGGACATGATCAATTGCTCGCGTTCGGGCAACTGACGGATGGCATCGGCCAGGGATTTCCGGAACCCGTCCTCCTCCAGTTCGTCCGCCGGTTCCGGCGTATTCCCCGCAGGCTCCCGGAGTTCCCCGGTTTCCGGGTTCTCCTGATCAATGCTGAAAATTCGTGAGGTACAACTGTCACGCACGATCTGATGATATTCCTCTGCACTGATACCCAGAGCCTCGATCACTTCGCTGTCCCGAGCGTCGCGTCCCGTGGCATTCTCGATCTCGCGAATCACCCGCGCCACCTCGCGCCACTTCCGATGCACCGACCGGGGAGTCCAGTCCATGCGGCGAATCTCGTCCAGCATGGCGCCCCGGATGCGGATACCGGCATAGGTCTGGAAGCTGGCGCCCTGCCGGGCATCAAACTGACGGGCTGCTTCCATCAACCCGATCATGCCGGCCTGGATCAGGTCGTCGAGCAGCACCGTATCGGGCAACCGTGCAGCCAGGTGATGCGCAATTCGCTTGACCAGCGACGCATGCTGCATCACCAGATCATTGTTTCCCTGGGCCTCCACGGCCTGATAAGCGGCGGTCGGCACTTTCATGACGCGACCTCCCCCACGCTGCACTGCACAAGGCGTTCCACGAAGAATTCGAGATGGCCCTCGGCCTGGGCCGGTGCAGGGAGCTTGTCCACACGCCGGGCCAGCTCCGCGTAGGCCTGCGCGGCAGGGCTCCCCGGGTAAGCGGTAACCACCGCCTGTTGCTGCTTGACCGCCCTTCGCAGCTTGTCGTCCATCGGAATGCCGCCCAGGTAGTTCAAGGTCACGTCCAGGTAGCGATCCGTCACCCGAAGCAGCTTCTCGTAGAGGCTCTGGCCCTGCCGGCCGTCGCGGATCATGTTTGCTGCCACGTGCATGCGCCGAACCTGGTAGTCCCGGTTCAGTACCTTGATCAGCGCGTAAGCATCAGTGATGGAGGAAGGTTCATCCTGAGCGACCACGAGCACATCGCGGGCCGCCCGGGAAAAGCTGATGACGCTGTCTGCTATACCCGCGGCCGTATCGATGATGAGATAGTCGATATCATGGCCCAGTTCGCTGAAGCTGCGGATCAGTCCTGCATTCTCGGCCGGCCCCAGCTCGGCCATGCGCTTGGTGCCCGACGACGCGGGGACGATGTGCATGCCCTCCGGCCCCTCAACCAGGATTTCCTCCAGCGTTACTTCACCGTCGATGACGTGGGAGAGGTTGTAACGTGGTGTGATGCCCAGCAGCACGTCCACATTGGCCAGCCCCAGGTCCGCGTCCATCAGCACGACGCGCGCACCCGAGCGAGCGAGCGCGGCCGCCAGGTTTACCGAAACGCTGCTCTTGCCGACCCCTCCCTTGCCGCTGGTGACCGCGATAACCTTTACCGGACGCGGACTGGCCATTCGTCGTAATCCTGCTGCCTGATCCATACCTTGTCCTTGTTCATGCCCTCTGGGCTTCGGATGCCTAACCTAATCACTGCCGGTGCGCCCCTGCCAGTGCCAGGTTCACACTTGCGGAATTCGCCGTGCCTTGAACACCGGGACCGCCGACATCAATACAACGTCTGCATCAGCTGTGCCCAGCAAAAGCGAAGGCCAGCTCATCATCATCCGCCGGTTGGTCGTAGTGCTCCGCCAGGGCACGGGCCTCCTGCACCAGCCTGCCGCTGCGAGCGGGCTGGAGATCCTCCGGTATCCGCTGGCCGTTACCAACGTAGGCCGCGGGCAGACGCTGACGCAGGAGCATCGTTAGTACGCCGCCCAGGCTGGCCGTCTCGTCCGTCTTGGTGATCACACAGCCCGCCAGGCCGACACCGCGAAAGGCACGGGCAGTCTCGTTCAGCGCCGTCATCTGCGTATTCGCTGAAACGACCAGGTACGTGTGCACCGGCGTCTTCTGATACTTCAGCGTTCGGAACTGCTCCGCCAGCCGCATGTCCCGTTGGCTCATGCCCGCGGTGTCAATTAACACCAGGCGCTTATCCCCGAGATCCGTCAGCACGCCGGCGAGTTCCCCCGCGTCGGCTGCAGTCTGCACCGGCACCCGCATAATGCGGCCAAAGCTGCGTAGCTGGTCCAGGGCGCCAATCCGGAAATTGTCGGTACTCACCAGGGCCACCTGCTGGCGACCGTGCCGCAGTGCAAACCGGGCGGCAAGCTTGGCCACGGTGGTGGTCTTGCCAACCCCGGTCGGCCCCACCACAGCGACTACCCCGCCCTGGTCCAGTAGCGCGTCATCAGCGGTCTTCAGATGCCGGGTTATCATGGCCAGTGCCTGACGCAGGCCGAGTTCCGGCGGGGTCCCTTCCGCCACTTTCTCGGAAACCTTGCGGCAGATATCGGGGCCAAAGCCCATCTGGCTCAGTCGCCGCAGCAACTGGGTCCTCGACGGGTGGCGCCGGCCGTGGCGTTTCCAGTCCATGATGCTGAGCTGGTTCTCGAACAGGCTGCGCAGGGTCTTCAGTTCACCACGCATTTCCCGGAGTGCCGGTTCCTGGGTCCATTCCAAATCGACCACCGGCGAGCGCCGTGACTTGCTTTGCGTGGGCTGAGCCACCGACCCGGCGCGCTCACTTTCCGACTCCTCGCCGGAATTCCATCCGGCCGCCGCTACTTGCTGGAGTTCCTGTTCCAGCGCGTCATTCACCGAGACGTCAATCCTCCGACGGCCCGCCGCCGGTTTCCCGGCACCCGACAGGCCCTGGCGCATGCGGCTCAGGGTCTCCCAGAAACTGGGCTGCTCGGTGGCGGCAGCCGTTTCCGCCGCGGCCGGTTCCGGCGCGCGGTTCCAGCTTGGCGCTTCGGCGGCCCCGGATTCTTGTTCCCGCGCCAGGGCCGATTCCAGCGCTGCCTGATCAAAGTCAATGGCGGAGATGACCTCGACGCCGCCCGTGACCGGCTTGCTGGACAGAATCACGGCATCCGGCCCGTGTTCCTCGCGCACACGCCGAATTGCCTGACGCATGTCCTGAGCGAAAATTCGCTTGATCTTCATCGTCTGCTGCCTCCGTCACACCGTGACTGGCGTCACCATCGTCGTCACTGCCCGCCGCCGGCCACATCCTGCTGACCGATGGACGACACGATCCTGACCTGCTTCTCGTCAGGCACCTCGTTGTAGGAGAGCACGTACAGTCTTTGTGCCCCGTGTCTCGTCAACCGGGTCAGCCAATGCCGCAGCTGTGGCGCGGTCAACAGCACTGCTGGCTGGCCTGCGACGTCCTGTCGCTGCGCCGCATCCGCCAATGAACGTTGCAGCCGATCCGCCAGTCCCGGTTCGAAACCGGCGGCGCCATCACCGTCACCCTGAACCGTATTTAGCAAGATATGTTCCAGCTGGGGATCCAGCGTGATAACCGGCACCTCCTGACGCATGCCGTTGACCTCTTGCACGATCATCCGGCCCAGCGCTTCCCGGACGGCCGTCGTGAGCTGCGCCGGATCCTTGGTGCGCTGACCATGCTCCGCCAGCGTCTCGACGATGCTGCGCATGTCGCGGATCGGGACGCGTTCCTCTAACAGGTTTTGCAGCACCTTCACCACCACGCTGAGTGGTAGAGTGTTCGGCACCATCTCCTCCACCAGCTTGGGCTGGGTACGGGCGAGCAGATCCAGCATCTTCTGAGCCTCTTCGTGGCCCAGGAGCTGGTGGGCATTGGTCTGGATCAACTGGCTGAGATGGGTGGCCACCACGGTACTGGCGTCCACCACCGTGTAACCCATCGTCTGAGCGCTGTCCCGCAGGGCCGGATCGATCCAGACGGCTTCGAGGCCAAAGGCGGGATCCCGGGTTGGCGTCCCCGGAAGCTGTCCCGATACGCCGCCCGGGTTGATGGCCAGTTCCCGGCCGGGCACGATCTCGGCCTCGGCCATGGGTACGCCCAAGATACTGATGCGGTAGGTATTGGGCCCCAGATCCAGGTTGTCGCGGATGTGCACCGACTGCACCAGAAAGCCCAGATCCTGCGAGAGCTTCTTGCGCACCCCCTTGATCCGGCCAAGGAGCTGGCCGCCCTGGTCCCGGTCCACAAGCGGGATCAGGCCATACCCCACTTCCAGACCGATGACATCCACCGGCGGCACATCGTCCCAGGACAGATCCCGTTGTTCGGGTGCCGACTGCTGTGCGCCCGGGTCCTCCCCCCCGGCGGCCCGTGCGCGCGCCCGCTGCTCGGCCGCGGTTTCCACCTCCGGCTGCACCAGGGGGCGCCTGCGCAACCAGTAGGCGAGGCCGCCGGCCATGGCGGCCAGCGTCAGGAAGGCCAGATTCGGCATACCCGGAATCAGCCCCATCACGCCGATCACCCCGGCGCTAACCGCCAAGGCGCGCGGATTGCCGAAGAGCTGTTTCAGTACCTGCCCACCCATATCCTGGGAAGACGATACCCGTGTCACCAGGATGCCTGCTCCGGTGGATAGCACAAGGGAAGGAATCTGCGCCACCAGGCCGTCACCGATGGTCAGCAGGGTGTAGGTGCGCACGGCATCGCCAAGCTCCATGCCGTGCTGAAGCAGACCGATGGCCAGCCCGCCGAGGATGTTGATAAACAGGATCAGGATGCCGGCGATGGCATCGCCGCGCACAAACTTGCTGGCGCCATCCATGGAGCCATAGAAGTCCGCCTCCTGAGCCACCTCGGCGCGCCGGTGACGGGCTTCATCCTGGTCGATCAGGCCCCCGTTCAGATCGGCGTCGATGGCCATCTGTTTACCCGGCAACGCATCCAGTGTGAACCGGGCGCTGACTTCCGAGATGCGGCCCGCCCCCTTGGTCACCACAACGAAGTTGATGATGACGAGGATGCCGAAGACCACAAGCCCCACGGCGTAGCTGCCGCCGACCACGAACTCACCGAAGGCCTGGATGACGTTACCCGCGGCATCCGTACCTGTGTGGCCGTCAAGCAACACCACGCGCGTGGACGCAACATTCAGGCCCAGACGAAGCAGGGTTGTCACCAGCAGCACCGTGGGGAACACGGCGAATTCCAGCGGCCGCGGTGTGTACACCGCCACCAGCATGATCACGAGGGACAGGGCGATGTTGAACGTGAACAGCATGTCCAGCGCCAGAGGCGGTATGGGCAGGATCATCATGCCCAACAGGGCCATCAGTAACAGCGGCGTACCGAAACCGTTTCGATGCAACTCGCGGATATTGCTGAGTACGGCGCTTGCCATGAACGAATCCCTTATCTCCGGTGTCCGGTGCCGGTTTCACGTCGCCGGCGTCATATTCCTGACGGCGATCCGTCGCCTGAGCCATTCCCCGTCTGCCAACCGGCGGAGCGGGCGTAGTGCATGAACTCCCTGGGCACCTGGGGCCTGGGCCGTTGCGGGCGCTCGCCCCCGTGACGGCGGGCATGACGGAGCTGGTAGATGTATGCCAGCACCTGCGCCACCGCCAGGTACAAGCCGGCAGACACTTCCTGGTTCAGTTCCGTGGTGTGATACAAGGCGCGTGCCAACGGCGGCGCCTCGAACATCGGAATGCGGTGCTCACCGGCCACCCGGCGGATATTCAGGGCGATTTCGCCAACCCCCTTGGCCACTACCCGGGGGGCGCTCATGGTCGCCTGGTCGTAGCGCAGGGCCACCGCGAAATGGGTGGGGTTGGTGATCACAACGTCGGCCTTGGGTACGTTCTCCATCATCCGGCTCTGGGCAATCTGCTGCTGCAGTTCCCGCACCTTGTTCTTGACCTCGGGCTTGCCCTCGGTCTGCTTCATCTCGTCCTTGACCTCCTGGCGGGTCATCTTGAGCTTCTTGTTGTGGTCCCAGAGCTGGTAGGGGATGTCCACCAGCGCAACCAGGATCAGCGCGCTGGCCAGGGCAAAGAAGGCCCAGAAAAACAGTTCGGCGCCGTGCAGCAGTCCCGTATCCAGCGGTTCACGGGCAAGCTGGCGGATATCATCCTGCAGTGTGTACACCAAGGCGGCACTGACGCCGCCTACAACGGCCACCTTCGCCAGCGCCTTGACCAGCTCGATGGCCGCCTTGGGGCCGAACATCCGACCAAGCCCCTTGACCGGATTCATCTTGGAGAACTTGGGCTGCAGCGCCTTGCCGCTAAACGTCCAGCCACCCAACGCTGCCGGCGTGACCAAGGCAGCCAGCAGCATCAGCACGGCGAATGGCCCCACGGCGGATAGCCCCATGCCAACCGCCTGACGGAAATAACGGACGGGAGCCTCCGGGTCGAAGATGTCGTCGCGATGCACGGTGAACGCCAGATCGAACACGTGAGAGAGCTGGCCGTACATGTAGCCGCCGAAAAGGAGCAGGCCGGCGGCTCCAAGCACCATGATTACCGTGGTGTTCAGCTCCCGCGATCGCGGAACCTGGCCTTTCTCCTTCGCCTCCTGTTGACGTTTGGGAGTGGGCTGTTCTGTTTTCTCCTGGCCGTTCTCGTTCTCTTCCGCCATGACTGGATTCCGGCGCAAACAAGGGGTTCTCAGGCTGGGAAGCAAGATCGGTGCCGGCGTTCGTGCCCGCCCTCCGCACGTCGAGCGAAGGTGTGGGTTGGAGGAGCCGCGCAGCGGCGGTCTCGGGCGTCACCGAATCATGGTCCTGGATGACGGCAAGAATCCGCACTTAGCGTGGCTTCCGACCTGCGCCTGCTGCGGCAAAAAAATTGCGGTGGGAGTTCAGAGGCCGAGCATTCGGCCCAGGGTATTGAACGCATCGCTCCAGATGGCGGCGAAACGGCGTGGCAACGACGGGACCACCAGGGTCATGATCAGAATGAACCCCAACGTCATGGTCACGGGAAAGCCAACGGAGAAGATGTTCATCTGCGGTGCCGCCCGGGTCATCACACCCAGCGCCAGGTTGATGATCAGCAGCATTACGACGGCAGGCAAGGCGATCAGCACCGCACCGGCGTACATCTGCCCGGCCCAGGCCACCAGGCGGACGTAGTCCGACTCGCCAAACCCTTCCATGCCAACAGGAATGGTCACAAAGCTGGCGGCCACGAGTTCAATCAGCATCAGGTGGCCGCCCATGGCCAGAAATAGCAGGGTAACCACGACCGTGAGAAGCTGCGATACCACCGGGGTACTCTGCCCGCTTTGCGGATCCACCATGGTGGCGAACCCCAACCCCATGGTCAGCGCGATGCTTTCGCCCGCAATGCTCACAGTCTGCAGAGCCATGGCCAGCAGCAGGCCCATGGCCAGCCCTGTCAGCACCTGCTGCGCCATGATCAGCAGCCCCTCGAACGACAGCGGCTCAACCCCGGGTCCAGCGCCGGCGACCGGCATCACCGCAACCGTCAGCGCCACCGCCAGCAGCAGCCGGACGCGCATGGGCGCCATGGTGTTGCCGAACACCGGCGCGGCAAACATCATGGCGCCCATACGGGCAAAGGGCCACAGGTAGGCGCCGATCCAGCTCATGATCTCGGCGGTGGTGAGAGTCATGGCAACCTCCCGGCTAGCCGATCCAGCCGGGAACGTTCATGAACAGGGATTCCGTGAAGTCCACCAGCACTGCCAGCATCCACGGCGACAGCAGAAACAGCACCAGAACCAGTACCCCGAGCTTGGGCACGAAGCTCATGGTCTGCTCGTTGATCTGCGTGGCGGCCTGAAACATGCCCACCAGCACCCCGGTGATCAGGGCGGCCAGCAGAATGGGGCCGGCGATCATCACCGCAACCCAGAGCGCCTGCTTGCCCAACTCAATCGCGAAATCAGGACTCATGACATCACCCGATCGTTCCGGCTTTCTGCTTCGTTCAACAGCACAGCGCCCCGCACACATACCGCACGCCCTGCAGCCCGCATCGAGCCGCAGGTCGGAAGCGGCACCACGCGCCGATCTCCGACATCATCCATTCCACGTGAATCGACTATTGCCTCCATGACCCCTCCCCTATGTCATGAAGCTCGCCGCCAGCGTGCCCATGACCAATGACCAGCCATCCACCAGCACGAACAACATGATCTTGAACGGCAGCGAGATGATCATGGGCGAGAGCATCAACATGCCCATCGACATCAACGTGCTGGACACCACCAGATCGATGATCAGGAACGGCAGGAACAGGATGAAACCGATCTGGAACGCCGTCTTCAGCTCACTGGTCATGAAGGCCGGAACCAGAACCGACAATGGCACCTCGTCGATACTTTCCACCGGATCCACGTCGGCAATGCGCATGAACATGGCCAGATCCTCCTGCCGGGTCTGCGCTGCCATGAATTCCCGGAAGGGCCCCACAGCCGTGGTCAGCGCTTCCTCCGGCGGAAGTTCCTCGGCCATATAGGGTTGCACGGCGTCGTTGTAGACCTGCTCGAACACAGGCCACATGACGAACAGGGTGAGAAAGAAAGCCAGGCCAAGCAGCACCTGATTGGAAGGTGTCTGCGCAGTGCCTATGGCGTTGCGCAGTATACCCAGTACCACGATGATGCGCGTGAACGCCGTCATCATCAGTAACGCTGCCGGCAGCAGCGTCAGGATGGTCATCAGCGCGAGCACCTGCAGGCTGATGCTGTAGGTGGTTCCCTCGGCAGCCTCCTGCACGGTCAGCGCATCGAGCCCGCCCACCTGGGCATGGGCGGGAAGAGAGGCCAACAGCAGCACCGGCAGGGCGCAACGGATAAGGAAAGACAGACTTGCCGTCATGAGTTCGTTTTCGTCCTCGCGGATGTCCGGTCTGGAGGACGATACGAACCCGGCGGTTCAGCGAGGCTTGCGGTTCTGCATCAGCTCCCGGAGTCGTGACTGGAAGCGACCCTGCATATCTGCCCCTGCTGTCCCGGATGCGGGGCTGCGCCCGTCCTCCTCCAGCGGTTGATCCAATATATGCAAGGTCCGTACCTGCCCGGGACCAACCCCGAGCAGCAGCTGCGTCTTACCGGCGCTGACCAGCACAACGCGCTCCTTGGTCCCCACGGAAACGCCGGCCAGCACACGCAATTGCCCGCTACCGTGGGTATGCATCCCACCCATGCGCCGCAACACCCAGCCCAGGCCTACGATCACCAGCAGAACCACCACCAGCCCCACGGTCACACGCAGCAGTGCCGCCGTATCCACACCAGGCCTTGCCACTTCATCGGCGAGCGCTGCCCCGCTCGCCAGAATATTGGCGGCCGCCACCTGGACCTGGACGAAAAGTCGTCGCCGGGTACTCATCGCAGCTTCTTGACCCGTTCCGAAGGACTGATGACGTCGGTGAGGCGGATGCCGAATCGCTCGTTCACCACCACCACCTCGCCGTGGGCGATCAGCGTACCGTTAACCAGGACATCCAGCGGCTCGCCAGCCAACCGGTCCAGCTCCACCACGGACCCCTGGTTGAGCTGCAGCAGATTGCGGATGCTGATCCGGGTACGGCCAATTTCCATGGCCAGGGTCACGGGAATATCCAGAATCACGTCCAGGTTGAGGTTCTCGTCATCCACCACCTCGGCATCGTCGGTCAGCCCTTCCAGCCCGGCGGGCCGAACGTCGCCTTCCACAGCGCCACCACCCTCAACACCTTCGGACCGGGATCCGGTCTGTTCCCCGCTGCCGGCATCGCTTTCAGCCTGCTCGGCCAGGGCGGCCTCCCAGTCGTCGGCCGCCTGCTGCTCGTCGATTTCACGCGTCTCGTCGTTCATTGCTTCGCTCTCCCCGGCATCAACGGCGAATCATGTTCCACCCGCAATTGCTCAACGATCTTGATCGCCGCCTGGCCGTTGGACTCGCCATACCGGGCCCGGAAGACCGGGACCCCCTCGGCCTCCAGCACGACCAGTTCCGGAATCTCGCACGGTATAATGTCCCCCGCCATGAGGCGGCGCATATCCCGAAGGCTGATCCGTACCTTGGCCAGCGTGCCGCTCAACTCCACCTCGGCGCTCTTCATTTCCTCGCGCAGTGACCGGGTCCAACGTTCGTCCACTTCGTTGCGATCACTCTGCACACCGGCGTTGAGCTGCTCCCGGATGGGCTCGACATTGGTGTAGGGAATGGTGACGTGGAACTCTCCACCGCCACCGTCCAACTCCACGTTGAACCGGCATACCACCACCACTTCCGACGGGCTGACGATATTGGCGAACTGCGGGTTGACCTCCGAATTGGAATATTCGAACTCCACTGGCAGCACGGGTGCCCAGGCCTCCTGCAGATCCGCGAAGGCCTGATCGAGCACCATGCGCACCACGCGCAGCTCGGTCACCGTAAACTCCCGCCCCTCAATCTTCGTGTAGTAGCGACCATCGCCACCGAAAAAGTTGTCCACCAGCACGAAGACCAGTTTCGGGTCGATGATGCACAAGGCGTTGCCGCGCAGCGGGTGGATACGCACGATGTTCAGGCTCGTGGGCACATACAGCGTATGCACGTATTCGCCGAACTTGATCATGTCCACGCCCAGCACGGAGACCTCCGGCGTACGGCGCAGCATGTTGAACAGGCCGATTCGGAATAACCGGGCGAAACGCTCGTTGATCATTTCCAGCGTGGGCATGCGCCCACGCACGATGCGCTCCTGACTTTGGAAGTCGAATTGGCGGACCTCCCCTGGCGCCGGGGCGTCCTCGCCGCCTCCCACATCCCCTTCATCGATGCCATGAAGCAGCGCATCGATCTCGTGCTGGGAAAGAATGTCCTGATTGGCCATGGTTACTGCATCACCAGATCGGTAAAGTAAACCGCCTCGAACTCGCTGAGCACATCGTTCTCGGCCAGCACGGCGTTGATCTCATCCAATGCTTGCGCGCGCAGGGCCTCTTTCCCTTCGCGCGCAATCAGGTCCTCGTATTTCTGGTTGCCGAACAACAGGATCAGGTTGTTGCGCACGCGCGGCAGGTGCGCATCCAGACCCTCCAGAGCCTCTTCGTGCCGTGTCATGACCTGAACCTGTGCCTGCAGCATGCGGGCCCGCGCACGGGGGTTGTCTCCGGTGCTCAGGTTGACCGTGATGGTATCCAGCTTGTGATAGATGGGTGGCCCCGTCTGCGTTGACTCCCCTTCCGTTGTTTCACCGGCCACGTCGTCACCACGGTCGAACACGTCGGCCAGATACAGCCCCGCTGCCGCGCCCACCAGCGTCATCACGAGGATGAGCAACAGCAGCAGAATCACCAGCTTGCTGGCACCACCCTGTTGTCGTTTTTCCATCTGTTCTTCGCTCATGGTGTAGGTCGTCGTGGTTGCGGCGCCATTCTATAAGGGGAGTGATCCATTGGTCTCATGCATGGATCACACCGGCGTCCATTGATTCATGCCCGGCTCCATATCTCACCGCCTTCTTACTGCGCACGTCGGTCAGGTCGCTGTGTCGGGGCGTGCTCCCTCCAGCCGGTTCGACGTAATGTCGGCCCCGCGTTCCCCATCTTCCGCTCCGTGCCCCCGTACCAGGCGCATCCCGACGCCCTCGCGACGAACGGCGGTGAAAAATGCGGGCTGGCGAATGTTCGCACGCGTCTATCACGGGGCTCAGGCCGGATATTGCCGGACGGGCGGATCTCCGACTGACTGCCGCGCGCGCCCCTACGGGCGCTAGCCGCCATTGCCCGGTCACGCATAGTGATCGACCAGCCCTTTCGGTTCCATTATCCGTTCTTCAGCCGCCGGCGCTTCGGGCTCGCCGTGCCCCCCTTGGCTCCAGCCATTGCCGTCATCGGCATTACCGCCGGCACGGTCATCCGCTGTTTGCTGCCGGTCGCGGGAAACATCGACGTCGACATCCTGATGGCCGTTGTCCTGCAACAGCTGGCGCAGCCTTGGCAACTCCAACTCCAATGCGTCCCGGGTCACCGCATGCTGGGCGGCAAAGGTGACCGCGGTCTTGTCATCACGAACCGAGATATTGACCTCCAGCGGCCCCAGCTCCCTCGGGTTGAGTTGAATCCTGGCGTGCTGCACACCTTGCTGGGCCATGACCATCAGTCGCTCGCCCACCGCCTGGCCCCAACCGGGCTTGTCCATGGCGGTGTGCACCGTGTAGGACGGCAATCCGGGGCGTCCGGTGGATTCCAGTATTTCGGCCATCTGGGAATAGGAATGCAAGCCGGTGAGCCCGGCTGGTTCCAACCGCTGTGGCTGAACCGCAGCATCCAGCTGATCCGGGGAACGCCCGCCGGCCCGGAGCTGCTGGCGCAGCTGCACCTGTTCCAGCAGCGCCAGCCGCGCCGCCAGTCGTTTGCTTTGCTCAGGCAACCTGTCGGAGCCGTCCTCGGACGGCAGTCCGGCAGCGCCGCCATGAATCCGTTCACCAGCCTCCAGCGGCCCTGCCACATCCAAGCGCCCACCGGCTTCCGGCTCCGGAACCATGGCTTGGGGCGGCAAATCGGCAACCGGCTGCGGCAAGGGATTGCCTCCCCCATCCAGCAGCCAGGCCTGCAACTCTTCCAGGCTCAGGTCGCTGTCGCGCAGCAGGTCGGATTCCAGCAACGCCTCCAGAAAGGCCTGATTTTCAGGGTGTTTCAAGGCATTTGCGTCCAGCCTGCTGTCCAGGGCGCCGCCCAGCAGCGACTGCACTACGTTCAGACCCTGCATGCGATATTCCTCGTCATCAAACCCGCTTCAACAGAGGTGAAGCAAATCCCGGGCCAGCAGTAAGCGGTCGTGCGGGCGACCAAGCGGAAGCCCCTGGAGCGCCGACCAGACACATCGCCAGTCATCGCCGGAAGGCGTTCCTCACCAGGGCGTCATGCCCCACATCCTGAATGACCGGCGGTCGGCGCTACCTTGGGGGACGGAAGTACCGGCGGTTGTTGAGTTCGTCATGCTGACGCTGCTCCGCGCGATCGGCCTGCCGGCGTTCTGCCGCGCGGTAGCCATCCACGACCCTGTCCATCGCATCGGCCCGCGTCTGCTCCTGTTGCCAGCGGGAACGCGAACTGGTCAGCTGCCGCTCCAGTCGTTCGAGCTGCTGCCTCTGCTGGGCAATGGCATTGTCGAGCCGCGCAATGAACGCATTGAAATCCCGTAGCCGGAAGGCGCTGAAACTGGCCCCTTGTGCACGGAAAAACTGCCGGCGATACTCGTCGCGGAAGACCTGCAGTTGCTCAAGCCGCTGTGCCTCCGTATCGTGCTGCTGTCTGACCGAAGCCATCTCACGCGCCGCCTGCTCCGCCTTGTCGTCCATGACGACCTTGACGGTCTCCATGCGTTTGCGTCGTGTCACGAATCGGTCTCCCGCATAGTCACAATGATCTGAGACTGTCGCTGCACAGGCCTGGCGTCCCCCGTTCGGAAACCAACGCGGGGGACGGTTTCCGGTCCCCGTGCACCGTTACCGCGCCAGTCACTGTTCGAACAAAGCCTGCAACTCCGCGATGCTGTGATCGAGCGTTTCGGACCGACGAAAATCCTGGCGCAGGAAGTCATTCAGCCGGTCGCGATATTCCATCGCCTCATCCACGCGCGGATCGCTGCCCCGCTGATACGCGCCAACGCTGATCAAATCGCGGTTTTGCTCGTAGTCCCCGTAAAGCTGTTTGAAGCGTTGGGCCAGTGCCCGATGCGTTTCACCGGTGATATTGATCATGGCGCGGCTCACGGATTGCTCGATATCAATGGCCGGGTAATGGCCGGCTTCGGCTAGGTGGCGGGTTAACACCACGTGACCGTCCAGAATCGCACGGGCAGCATCGGCAATCGGCTCGGTCTGGTCATCGCCTTCGACCAGCACCGTGTAAAAGGCGGTAATCGACCCCCCGCCCTCGACACCGTTACCCGCCCGTTCCACCAAACGGGGCAACTTGGCGAATACTGATGGTGGATACCCCTTGGTGGTTGGCGGTTCGCCGATGGAAAGGCCGATCTCCCGCTGCGCCTGGGCAAACCGGGTCAGAGAGTCCAACAGCAACAGTACCTGTTGGCCCTGATCACGGAAATACTCGGCGATGGCCGTCGCCTGCATGGCGCCATGCAGACGCATTACGGGTGAGGCATCGGCCGGCGCCGCCACGACCACGGCCCGCTTCAGACCCTCGGGGCCGAGAATATCATCGATGAACTCCTTGACCTCACGGCCACGTTCGCCGATCAGCCCGACCACGACCACGTCGGCATCGGTATAGCGGGTCATCATGCCAAGCAGCACGCTCTTGCCCACGCCGCTGCCGGCGAAAAGGCCCATTCGCTGACCGCGCCCCACCGTGAGCAGCGCGTTGATGGCCCGCACGCCCACGTTCAGCGGTGTGCGAATGGGAGCGCGGGCCAGCGGGTTGACCGCCTGGCCCAGCAACGGCATCCGCTGTTCCGTCTGCAGCGGACCACGGCCGTCCAGCGGTTCAGCGGCCCCGTCCAGGATACGCCCCAGCAGGCCCTCACCGACCCGTGCCTCATACACGCCTTCGTGGGGGGTCACCACGGCATCCGGCGTGATGCCATGCAGATCCCCCGTGGGCATCAGATACAAGCTGTCTCCCGCAAACCCCACCACCTCGGCCTCGACCGCGGTCGCACCGCATACGCTGATCGTGCACCGGGCCCCAATCGGCGCCTGGCAGCCGTCGGCCTCCAGCGTCAGTCCCACCATCCGGCGAAGCCTGCCTGTGGCCACCAGCCGCGGGGGCGTTAACCCGTGCTCCCGGCCCCGAAGCCCTCGGAGCAGCTGCTGTCTGCGCACCGCGAGATCATTCACCGCGTCGTCTCCTGCGTGGCATCGTCGTCGCGGATCCCCCCCAGCAGCTGGCTGGCCAATTGGTTGAACCGCCGGTCCAGCGTTGCGTCCACACGGGAGCTTTCACTCCGGACGTCGCAGCCGCCTCGCTGCATGGTGGCATCCTCCACCAGTTCCCACGCACCGTGTTCGGTATCGCCGAACCGCTCCGCCAGGAAACGGTAATCCTCCGGATTGACATGAACCCGTACGTGGCGGGCGGACATGGGCAGCAATGCCACTGCCTCGCGGACCACGGCCATCACCTCACCCGGTTGTGTCTGCATCTCCCGATGAACCACCTGACGCGCCACCGCCAGCGCCAGCCGGGTCAACTCGCCCTCCACCGCTTCGTCCACCAGCGCCATGGGGGTGGCCAGGGCGTCCAGCATGTGCTGCAGCGATTGCACCTGGGCCATGAGCTCCTGCGACTGCTGCTCCCAAAGCGTCCTGCCTTCGGCCTCGCCCTGCTTCAACCCCTCGGCGTGGCCGTGCTCGCGGCCCTCGGCATAACCCTCGTCACGGGCTGCCTGGCGAATGGCTTCCAACTCCCCCGCCGTGGGCAGCCGATGAATTGCCACGCCGGCGCCCGCTTCCCGGCCCGCTTCCTGCGAGTGTGCTCCGGCCCGCCGCTGAACCTGCGGCAACTCCCAGCGGCTAACCCGCGCGTAGCGGGCTTCCTCGTTCGGAATGATGCGTGTGATGGTCATCTGCTGCTTGTCCGTTGACGACTAAATGAATTCATCACCGCCGCCCCCCAGCGAAATCTGACCGTCGTCAGCCATGCGCTTGGCCACGGCAAGAATCTCCTTGTGCGCCTGTTCCACCTCGCTGATGCGCACCGGCCCGCGGGCCTCCAGATCATCCTGCAGCATTTCCGAGGCGCGGCGGGAAAGGTTCTTGAGGAACTTGTTCTTCAGCTCGTCATCGGCGCCTTTCAACGCCAGTACCAGCACATCGTTGCTGATCTCCCGCAGCAGGGCCTGAATCCCCCGATCATCCACAGCGATCAGATCGGGGAAGGTGAACATCAGCTCCTGAATGCGCTCGCCGAGTTCGGCATCCGCCTTCGTGATGTGCTCCATCAACGGTGCTTCGACATTGCTGTCCAGCACGTTGAGAATGTTGGCGGCCGCTTGCGGGCCTCCGATGCTGGAGGACTTGATCCGCTGCTTGCCGGAGAACTGGCGTTCCATGATTTCGTCCAGTTCCTTCAACGCGGCCGGCTGAATCCCTTCCAGTGTGGCGACCCGCATGAGCACGTCGTGACGCATGCGCTCCGGCAGCTCAAGCAGAACCTCAGCAGCGTGATCGGCATCCAGGTAGGAGAGCACGATGGAAATGATCTGGGGGTGCTCCAGGCGCAGCATTTCCGCCACGGTCTTGCCATCCAACCACTTGAGCTGCTCCAGGCCGCGGCTGTTGCCTCCCATCAGAATGCGATCGATGACGCTGCCGGCCTTGTCCTCGCCCAGCGCCTTAACCAGCACGGAGCGGATGTACTCGGTGTTCCCGATGCCCAGTGATGTGTGGTGTGTAACAGTGCTCACAAACTCTTCCATGACCGTGCTCACCTTCTCCTTGGTGACGTTCTGCACGGACGTCATGGCTTGGCCCAGGAGCTGAACCTCCTTCGGGCCCAGATGCTTCATCATCGCGGCGGCGGAATCCTCGCCGAGGCTCATGAGCAGCACGGCCGCGCGTTCCGCGCCGGTGAGTCGGGATTCCTTATCGCTCATCTTCGCTCAACCAGGTCTTGATCAGGTTTGCTCCCAGGGCCGGCTCCTGCTCAACCAGTCCCCGGGCCACATCCACCCGCTCCTGGTGCTCCTGGGCGCTGACGGCATCCGCCTTGTACTGCCCGATTCTGGCCGCGGGCGCCCCCTGGTCGGCCAGCCGCCGGGCCTCGTCCTCGGCACGCTGGTTCTCCAGGGCCGAGGCGCCGGCATCCGCCCGGGTGTCGCGGGCCCGGTCGCCCGCGATCAGGGCCTTCACCAACGGGCGAATCACCACCAGCATCAACGCCAGCCCCAGCAGCCCGGCGATGAGCCAGCGCCCCAAATCAGCAATGACGGGCTGCTGCCAGAACGGCTCTTCGGGCAGGGGCTCCTCCTCACCGAGGCCGCGGAACGCGGCGCTGATGACATTGACATTGTCACCACGTTCGGCATTGAATCCCACAGCATCCTGAACCAGCCCCGTCAACCGGTCCAGTTCCTCCTGCGGCAAGGGGTCGCGCACCGGCTGCCCGCCCTCGCCCTCCACCAGGGGCTGATCCAGCACCACGGCCACCGTGAGCCGCTTGATGGCCCCCTGGGCCTGGCGGATGTGGCGCACCGTCTTGCCCACCTCGAAGTTCCGCGTGGCCGAATTGTTGACCGTGACGGGCGTGGCCTGCGACTCATCCGCCACCTCACCGTCCTCGCCGATGACACCCTCACCCGGTGGCTGATTGGTCAGCGCCCCGGGAACCCCCATGGCCAGCGGATTCTGCTCGCGGCGTTCTTCCTGCGTCTGTTCGCTGCGCACCACGGTGGAATCGGGATTGAACAGTTCCTCGGTGCGCTCCTGCTGGGAGAAATCAATATCGGTGCTGACTCGCGCCTTGACACGCCCGGGGCCAACAATCGGGGTGAGCAATTCCTCGATTCGTCGGGCGTACGCGTCCTCCACCCGCTGCTGGTAGGCGAATTGCCGCCCCGACAGCCCCATGGAATCGTTTTCAGGATCACGGGTCAGGAGGTTGCCGCGCTGATCCACCACGCTGACGCGATCTTCATTGAGATTGGGCACGCTGCTGGAAACCAGGTGCACAATGGCCGCGACCTGCTGCTCGTTCAGCACACGCCCGCCATGCAGCGACAATACCACGGAGGCACTCGGCTGGGATGTTTCGCGGAGAAACACGGTCTCCCGCGGCAAGGCCAAGTGGACGCGGGCGCTGTCCACGGCACCGAGGCTCATGATGGACCGGGCCAACTCGGTTTCCATCGCCCGCTGGAAGCGGGCGTTCTCCATGAACTGGCTGGTGCCAAAGCCCTGATCCTCACGCAGCAGTTCGTAACCCACACCCTGTCCACGGGGCAACCCCTGACCAGCCAGGTGGAGCCGGGTTTCATGCATCTGGCCGGCGGGCACCCGAATCGCACCGCTGTCGCGATCGATGCGGTATTCGATATCCGACGCCTGGAGCACTTCCACCACACGGGCCCGCTCCTCCTCCGGCAACCCCGAGTAGACGGTCCGGTAGTTGGGCGTCTGCGCCCAGAAGAACAGCCCAAGCCCCATGGTCAGAGCTACCGCCAGCCCGGCAATGAGACCGAGCTGCCGCACGCTGTTGCCTGACGGCATCTGCACCCACGCCCGCCGGTTCTGTTGCGAATTCGAGGGCAGGGAATCAGCCTGGGACGGGCTCAGTGTCTGTGACTCGGCCATGCTTCGCGCGCTCCTGTCTCAGATCACACTGGCATGTTGAAGATGTCGCGATAGGCATCGACAAGCTGATTGCGCACCTGCTTGGTGGCCTCGAAAGCAACCCGCGACTTCTGCATGGACACCATCACTTCGGTCAACGGAATGTCCTCGCCGCTGGCAAAGGCATCCGCCTGCGCAGCCGCTGCCTGCTGCGTGTCGTTCACAGTGTGCAGTGCGTTGCGCAGGGCATCGCCGAAGCTAGCTCCGTCGGCGCCGTCGGCTTTATCCACCGGCGCGGTGCGGGCCTCGCCGGCCATCGCCTGCATTTCCTGCAGCATCCGGATAGCCGCAGCGTTGTTGACGTTGTTTATGCCATTCATAGCAATACT
This sequence comes from Ectothiorhodospiraceae bacterium, assembly GCA_007130525.1. Taxonomy (GTDB): domain Bacteria; phylum Pseudomonadota; class Gammaproteobacteria; order Nitrococcales; family Aquisalimonadaceae; genus Methylonatrum. The sequence goes on from SLSJ01000027.1 coordinate 57,339, forward strand.
CTCCAGCACATGTCGTGACCCGGACCACATCCCCGCTGACGCGGCGGAAGCTTCCCGGTTACGCGTATTCCGTACCTATCCGCTCGGGCAGCAGGCCCTGCTCCCGCATGCGCTGCAACTTGTAACGCAGCGTGCGGACACTGATACCGAGGCGTTCAGCCGTCGCCTTGCGACTGCCGTGAAGCTGATTGAGGGTGTCAAGAATCAGACGCTGCTCCCGGTCCTTGAGCTTGTCGTCCAGGGATGCCGGGGTCGGCATCGCGACGTCCGGTCGTGGCGGATCGAAGCGCAGGTCCGCGACGCTGATTACATCTCGGCGGCAGAGCACCAGCGCACGCTGTATCACGTTCTCCAGCTCCCGCACGTTACCCGGCCAGCCGTAGCACAGCAGGCGCTGACGCGCCGCGTCGTCCAATGAAGGCGGCGCCGCCGAATCCGGGCAATGGCGGCTGATGAATGCCTCTGCCAGCGGAATGATGTCACCGGGGCGTTCCCGGAGCGACGGCAGTGCCAGGGGAAACACCTGCAGCCGGTAATACAAGTCCTCCCGAAAACGTCCGGCAATCACTTCCTCGCGCAGGTCGCGGTTGGTGGCGGCAATGACCCGAACATCGGTGGGAATGGGTGTTGTTCCGCAGAGACGTTCCACTTCCCGTTCCTGCAACACCCGGAGCAGCTTTGCCTGCAGGTTCAAGTCAATGTCCGCAACTTCGTCCAGCAGCAGGGTACCGCCGGCGGCCTGCTCGAACTTGCCCGCATGCGAGCGGTGGGCGCCCGTAAAAGCCCCTCTTTCGTATCCGAACAACACGGCTTCCAGCATCTGCTCGGGGATGGCGGCGCAATTCACCGCCACGAACGGACCCAGACGGCGCGGGGAGTGCTCGTGGATATAGCGGGCGAAAACCTCCTTGCCGGTACCACTCTCGCCGGTGAGCATGACGGTCACGGGGCGCTCCGCCACCCGCACAGCCAGCTCCATCAACTCCCGCGTGACCGGATCCCGAGCCACCAGCCCACTGGACTCGGATTGCCCCACTTGACGCTCGACGGCTGCCAGCAGTGACTGTTCTTCGTCACGGTCCGTCAGAAAATCGACGGCCCCCTCGCGGATGGCCTGCACCGCCAGTCGCACCGATCCACCTGGAACCGTCAGCACCACCCGCGGCCCTCCGGGTCGGAGCACAAGGCGCCGCCAGGTGTCACCGGCGTCCGGCTGCACCACGGCCACGGTGAACCGGCGCTCCTGCGCCAACCGCAGGCCATGCTCGACCGTGGTGGCGGCAGCGACCGCGTACCCTGCCCCTTGCAGCAGGCGGCAACGCCGGCTTCGCAGCCCTTCATCGGACGCTATGACCAGGATGGTAAATTCCGACACCGTTCCTTCCTCCAGAGCCTGACTGACGGAATTCGGTCAGCCTGTGGGTTCCGGGAGGTGTCGATGCACGGTCTGTGCCAGATCAGGGAGAGTGCCGATCGGATCGCCTGCGGTGCGCACCTTTGTCCACCCAACAGCACTCCGCCCAACGCCCGGAAGCGTCGCGCGGCGGCGAACTCGGATGGCAAACAACGAACGAACCCTTGACGTCGGCGATCCGCCCTGCGGGCGATTGCCGAACCACCCCTACTCGGACCGGGGCGCGGCAGTCACCGTCATCGAGTGGCAGAGAATCAGGCCCGCTGGATCTCGTACTTGCGCAGCTTTTCTACCAGCGTGGTCCGGCGCAGGCCCAACAGTATCGCGGCTTGGGCCACGACCCCCTCGGAGACCGCGAGTGCCTGGCGGATGAGGCCTTCCTCCAGGCCGGAGAGGTAATCCTTGAGGTCGATGCCTCCGTCATCCCAATCCACGCGGACTCCCGGTTGCACCGGCTCCTGCAGATACAGCGAGTCGCCGTCCATGTCCAGATCGGCGATCACCTGCTCCATGGTGGAATCCTGGAACTGCTCCGGGAGGTCGTCGCTATCCACCGTGCCGTAGGGGTGAAGGATCGCCAGACGTTCGATCACATTGGCCAGCTCCCGCACATTGCCGGGCCAGTCATGGTGACTCAGCGCAGAAATGGCGGCGGGGGTGAGAGTCACCGAAGCGCGACCCTCGGCCTCGATGCGTCGCAGCAGCACATCCGCCAGCACCGGGATATCCCCGGGGCGTTCGCGTAGCGCCGGCATCCGGATGGGGAACACGTTCAGCCGGTAGAACAGGTCCTCCCGGAACTCGCCTTCGCGCATACGCGCTTCCAGATCCCGGTGGGTGGCGGCCAGGACGCGCACATCGGCCTTGATGGATTTGTTGCTCCCGACACGCTCGAAAGTTCGCTCCTGCAGCACGCGCAGCAGCTTGACCTGCATGTGCAGGCTCATGTCACCGATTTCGTCGAGGAAGATGGTGCCACCCTGAGCCATCTCGAACCGGCCCTGCCGGGCACTGAATGCGCCCGTAAACGCCCCCTTCTCATGGCCGAACAGCTCGCTCTCCAGCAAGTCCGGCGGAATGGCGCCGCAGTTGATTGGCACAAACGGTTTGTCGCGGCGATCCGACTGGGCGTGGATGTTGCGTGCCACCACCTCTTTGCCGGTGCCGGACTCTCCCAGGATGAGGACGTTGGCATCGGTCGGCGCCACCTGGGCAATCATGTGGCTGACGCGGCGCATGGGCTTGCTATGTCCCACCAGTCGCTGCCCGCCCGCCCGTACCTGGGCTGCACGTTCCCGACCGCGGGCATTGTGCATGAGCGCCTGCTTGAGTGCCGTCTGGAACTGGCCTTGCTGCAGTGGCAGTTCCAGTGTACCCAGGCAATTGGCCGAATGGTCGGCGGCACGCAGCGCCGGCCGGCCCTGCTCGGTCAGGAAAATGACGGGCGCGTCTGGAGCCAGATGGTTGCAGGCCTCGAGAAAGGGTCGCCAGGCATCATCGTCCTGGTGTCCCGCAATCAGCGCCAGTGCCGGCTCCCGCCCCTGGGACAACCATTCTTTCAGTGCTTCAGCCGCATCAATGCGCACTGCGTCGTGTTCCAGGTAGCCGAGTACCGCTTCGACCGCCTGCGCCCGTTCCCTCTCCGTGTCACAGATAACAACCTGGACCACAGCCCACCCCCCTTTTTTCTTGTTGGTTCTTCCGATTGTTCCTTGTCGGCACAGACTGTGTTGTGCGTCGGAAACATGACGGTACTGAGTGGCACGGCACCCATCAACCGTGAGGTGCCGGATATTCGACGAAGGTCACATAACGGCGGGATAAGCGTCGAAAAACCGGCGGTGAGGGTGGACAACTGCCGTTGGCGTCCATGGCTGACAGGGGGCTCGGACGATGCCCGCCCATCGCCATGGGGATATTCCTGCGGTTTCCCTCCCCGCATACCTCACCGCTGTTTGTCGCGAGGGCGGCGAGAGGCTGCTGCGCCGGGGGCACGCACCGGAAGTCGGTGAAGGCGCAGCTGATACTACGTCGTGCCCGCTGGAGAGAGTACACCCTTTTACTGCGAGCAGATCGGTGTGCGCAGTGGAAGGGCGGTGAGATATGCGGGCTAACGGGAAAACCGGGCGTACTGGTCCACCGCGCGCCGACCTGCGCGGAGATTCCGCACCTCGGCGCCGGCCGCTTCCCGGGCTTGGCTCACCAGCCGGAGCAGTTCCGGGTCCAGTTCCAGCAATTGGGCAACACAGTACTCCACGGTGCTTACGGCGCCTTCCGGTATGGGGCTGGCAAAGAGGTCGCGGGCTGCATTCTGGCGCTGTGCTTCATGCTCCGCGACAGCGGCCCAGTCGCCGCTCCGGGCAGCGCGCAGCATCTGCTCGGTCAGCCCAAGCAGGCGCCGCGCCATCTGCTTGTGCCCGAGTACCGGATCCGCAGCGGGCATGTTCATGGTGCGTCCCTAGCCGGTGACCTGCAGCCCGGAACCCTCGGGTGCCGGATCCAACTGCTTGCGCGCCTCGTCGGCGATGCCGTCCCAGCCCGCCTTGATCTCGCGCATGAGTCTCGCGGCCTCTTCCAGCTTGTCCGCATCATCGTGCAGATTGGCCTCCAGCAGGCGCCCCTGCATATATTCGTACAGGCCGGAGAGATTCTCCGCCAGCTCACCGCCCCGCTGCATGTCAAGACTGGCGCGCAATCCGTCAACGATGGAGATGGCCTTCCCGATCTCCGTGCCCTTCCGCGCGGTCTCCCCGCGCGCCATGGCGCCTTTGGCGCCGGCGACACGTGTAAGGAACCCTTCCATCAGCATCTGCACCAGGCGGTGCGGATCCGCGTAGTGGGCTGCCTGGTTGCTGGTCTGTCGATAGGCGTTCAGGCCCTGGTTTCCGTACATCACTCCACCTTCGGGTTTGGTTACCGGTTTACATCCCTGTTATCGGCTACTTCCTCGATTGCTGAAGGCTTGCAAGCTGTTGAGTGAGGAACTGGCTGGTCTCGTTCATCTGCGCCACCATCCTGTCCATGGCCGTGAACTGCGCCACGTAACGGGCCTCCACCTGGGTCATGCGCCGGTCCAGCCGCTCCTGGTCACTTTCCAGGCGCTCCAAGCGGCCGTTCAGTGCATCGGTCTGGCTGCGCAGGGAGCCGCTGCTGCTGACGAAGCCATCCAGAATCCGGTCCAGGTCCGCCATGATGCCGCGGGCAAAGGTGATGTGCCCGAGTTCACCGGTCAGGTTGCCGTCGACGCGGAGCTTGAGCCCGTTGGCCGGCCCGTTCTGGGCAGTGAGGTACTGCCCGAAGCCCTCGGCCTCCCGGCCGCCGATGCCGCCCTGGACGTCGCGACCGTCCACGGATTCACCCCCGGCCAGCCCCAGGGCAGCGTTCAGCCCAGCCGCCACAGTGGAGAACACCACCGTGGACTCGCTGCCGTAGCGCTGGGAGATGAACGAGAAACGATCGCCGTCGAAGGCCACGGACATACTGCGTCCGGCATCCCGCAGGGTCTCCGATCCGTTGATCA
>SLSJ01000048.1 GCA_007130525.1 Ectothiorhodospiraceae bacterium
CTCCGCCCGCCACACCGGGCAGGATGCGCGCATCGAGGCGCAGGTGATGGCGGCATTCAATCAGGATGCACCAGGAGCTGTCCCCTGAGGGGAGAGAAGTACGAAGTACAGCGAAGTACAGGACACCCAAGAAGTACAGGGAGAAGTACAGGACACCCAGCAAGGACAAGTACAGGAGGAGAAGTACAGGACACCCAGCAACGAAATCCCGGGGCTTTCTGTCAGCGGCGTTTACGCATCCGGAACACGGACTCGGTGGCGTCGATTAACCCTCGTTGCGCCAAGGGGTCATCCGCCGGTATTCGCTGGTGATGCAGGCGTGTCAGCTCATGGGTTGCGGCGTAGTGGTCGCGGACTTCATCGTCGCCGACTGCGAAAGGCGGGCCCTGAAAGTCCTGGGGCGGGTAATCCAGCGTGATCAGCAAGGTGCGGGTGCCTTCTCTGCTCAGGGCAGTCAGGTGGGCGACATAGCGCTGCCGCATGGCCTCGGGGAGTGCGATCAAAGCGGCACGGTCGTAGATCAGGTCGATGTTCGGGACATTTCCCGCGGATAGTTCGAAGTAATCACCGCACCATAGCTCGATGCCATCATGGAAATAGCGTGTGAAGCGCTCGTCCGATTCCACCGAAGGCTCGATGCCGCGCTCCGTGAAGAAGTCACGGCAGGCCACGGGACTCAACTCCACGCCCACGACAGCATGCCCCTGCTCACGGAGCCATGCCAGGTCGTGCGCCTTGCCGCAAAGGGGGACGAACACAGTCTCTTCAGGGAGCGGACCCAGACAAATCCAGTACTCGCGGAGGTGGGGGTTCACCTCGCCCTGGTGAAAGCCGACCTCATTCCTTATCCAACGGTTATGCCAGAAATGCGGATCCACGTTGTTGAGTTCCTCCCCAAGGCGGTCGGGCTCATGATCAGCCGGTGCCGGTTCCCGCCGGCCCGCGCTGTGCACGCAGAGGGCCGCATTTGTGGTGTGTGCGCGATACCGAGCGGTATGGAGTCGTAACGGTCGGAAATTCTCGTGCTCGACCACTACACTTTCTATCCCGCAGGCCGGTTGAGCCGCATGCACTACGCACAATTTTTGTTCAATCCTATGCGCCGAAGTTCACCGGAAGCACGGAGCACGTCAGATGAAATCCATTGTTAGTCGTATTACGGCAGGGTTGATCGCTGTAACACTCGTTTCTGCGCCGGGTCTGGGGGCTGCGTCCGTGGCAGCCGGTATGGATGCGAACGGGGAAACGGTCCGGGACGTTGCCGGAACCCGATCAGCCGATGTGTTCGCGGCCATGGGTGCCCTGACTGTCAAGGGACGGTTGATGCGGGCCAGTGAGTTGGGTCACCCGAACTACAATGCTGGCCTGGCCGGTGAACCCATGGGTCTTGTGGGTGAGGCCTGGCTGGACCTGCTTGCCTATGCCGAACGCAACCTCGTCGACGACGGCCGCATACACGCCGCGAGCGATTCGGAAAAAGACAGCCCCCTTTCCGTATACGCGGATGCCGTTTATTTGTACCACATGCATCACAGCGCAGGCCGCTTCGAAGATCATGGCCTCTATGCCCGCCTCATCCATGAAGTTTCCCCCACCCTTGGTGCCCTGAGTAGGCATCTGCTGGATGAGATCTACAGTGCAGGTACGTTCTCCGACCCCGTCTCGGTGGACGATGCGGTAACTGCGGAGAGCATGGCGTATGGGTTGGACGCCCTTCATGGCCCGGCGTATGCCTGGGTGCGCCGGCACAAGCCCGGTGGTCGCGATGATATGGGGCAACAGTCAGAGGAGGAACTGGCAGGCTGGCTTGGGCATGATCTTGACACGATCCTGCGGGTCTCGCGCGCGTTGGCGAAATCGCTTGATGACGCGTGGGACGATAATAACGGCATCTACGTTTTCAATAACGGCACTGAATGGGGTATCGATGTCCTAGGTGCTCTGGTGCGCGGCCACAAAGGGATCTACGAAATCCTTTACATGTTCGGTGACGAGGAAGATGAACAGCATGCGGAGTTGCTGTTTGATCGTGCGGCTGACATGGTCGAGGCGGTGCTCGGAAACGAAGAACTGATTTCCGATTGGGGACTGCCCGCGGCAGTGCGTTTCGACAAAGGGGTAGCCCATCCGGCCTCGGACGAGGTCGATGTCGCAGCCCAGTGGCTATTCGTTCACCGCCTCACCGGCGGCTTCACCATCGTGCGTGAACGAGACGGAACGTCGGATTATCTGCAGTCGCGCCGCGACGGGCTTGTGGACACCATCGGCGCGGGTATCGATCGGCTTATCGACGGAGCCCTGAAGCATCACATAGTCGGCGATTATGTGGTCGATACGCTGTCCTACGGGAATGGTACTGTCGTCGACCAGTCGACCGCGACCCGGACCGCCGCCGCATTCGTCCAAGGGGTTGGAAACAGCTACAGAACGGGAAGTCGATATGAGCGCCCCGGTGACTGGGGCGACGACGAAGCGCTGGCAGAACGAAGCAAAGCCCTGTATGACGCGTTCTACCGCCACGGTCAGTTGCTGACACACACTCTGATAGCCACCAAGAGCGAGTAAGCAAGCAAGTCAGCGACACCCGCACAGCAGGTTGAGGACACCCATAAACCCTGCTCGCCCAGAGCTCAGCTGGGGAAGACCTGAGTTGAGGAGAGTTGAGGACACCCACATCCGCGAGATTTCTCAATTTTCCTTGTAACGGCGTGGCAATTATGCGCCAACAGGGGCGAAGGGCACGGGGTGATGCGCAGCTCGCCTAATCCGGGGTCGTAAAACGCTGAATCAAGGTTTTCCGGGCAAGCGCAATCCTGGCTGCTTGGCCGGCAGGGGTGGTCAGGCAGCTGGTTTCTCCTCGGGTCCTATGTGGGGCGGAGTCTGAAGAGTCGTCTGGCCTCGTTCATCCCATGGATATAGGATTGGCCAAGGTTCCTGGCGGTACGCTTGAGCGAGTGGATGCAGCCCATGGCAATGCCGAACGCGCTACGGCTGCGGTGCTGGGTCTTGCGGTAGTGCTCCGCATCGATGCCAAGACGCGTGAGGATGGGTGGGGTTTCTGCGGGAATAGCGCCCTGCTTGCCCTCGCGAATGTGCCGCCCGGTCCAGTCCACGAGTTCCAGATAGTCTTGAAAGGTAAACGGCAGATGGTCGGGCGCGGTGAGATCCTCCATCTGAGTGAAGGCAAGGAGCGGCACCGCCGGGTGGTGGTCGTTGCCCGACGGTGAACCACCGGCGCGCCCGGTGTTGCGGATGCGTTGCTCAATGGAAGTGAATTCCGAAGCCTCCGGCGCATTCGCCACGCCCGCGCGTATGGGGTTGAGGTCCACGTAGCTCATGCAGGTAAGCAGCGCTGCCTCATCGAGCAGTGCCTGGCTTTTGTAGCGCCCTTCCCAGAAGCGTCCGGTACAGCCGTCCTCGGTGTTGGCGCGGCGCGCGATGTACTCGTTGAGACAGCGCATGAACCAGGCCAGATCCCCCAGGCGTTCACGAAGGCAAGCAATGGCTTCCCGGGCCGTTCGGGCCTCTGCGTCCGAAGTGATGAGCCCCTGGCGGTAGCGGACGAGGCGTAACGGCAGGGCGAAGAGTAGCGCCCAGCGCTCCATTACGGACTCATCCGAGAGGCTCTCGGTCTTGCCGGGATTGAGCTTCACCACCAGGTGATAGTGGTTGGACATCACCGCATAGGCGCAGACGTCGACGGTGAATGCGCGGGATAGCAGTGCAAGGCGTTCCAGGATCCATTGCCTGCGGTGTTTATAGTCCTTGCCGCTGAAGTGGTCACGGCCGCAGAGATAGGCCTGGCGCACGCAGCGTCCGATGACGTGGTAGTAGGGGGTATCACTCGGGTTGACCAGGGTCCGCCTCGGTCGGGTCATGACAGCCTCCATGCTGTTCATACGTACAGTCGTTTCATTCTTATCGCTCCTGACCTGCCACTGTCAAGGTGGTCTGCCAGGTGGCGGGTGTCCCGAGGCTCTTCTGAACGGTCCGGAACCACCCAACAATTGGTGGGTGTCCCCGGCTTCTTCCCGGGCTTCTCGTGGGTGTCCTGAACGCCTGTCAATGGTCTGAGGCGGGGAGTGCATGGCGCCCGGCAGGGCGGAGGTTGCGACGGAAGCAAAGCGACGACCGGAGCAAAGTGAGAACCGGCCCGTGAAAATCGGAGCTGGTCCTGTGTAGATTGTGGTGTGTCTTCCGTGCAGTGAAGGATCCGGAACAACGATTGCTTGAATCAACCTGCAAGAATTATTTGGCGTCGCACCAACGAGAGCACGTCGACAACGCGTTCGACCACACATATAGCCGAAATTCACGGGGTTTCTCCCACTTGTCGGCGATAAAACTTGTCCGGATTACGAAGTGCTCAGCAGGGTCTGGGGCCTGGGCACCAACGGGGGCGTGAAGATCGTGCGCTTGTCCCTCACGATCGGCCTAACCTACGCTGCCTGCGAGACCTGAACAAAGAAACGTGGCAACGGAGACACGCCCACACAAGAATTCAAGGCCTTCGGAACTCGGGGATTAAGTCAGGAGCCTGGTATCCATGGAGCCGACATGAGGGATGTCGGCAGCACTCTACGCCAACCAAGGTCCTGCCCGCGGTATAGCTAACGCCCCCGTACCTGGCACCTGTCGGGAAGTTGACCCATGCGCAGACCAGCGATTCTCATATTTAGCGCCGCACTCGCTTCTGTAATTCCCGGTGTGGCCGCAGGCACATACCCCCAGATGCTGTTCGAGGAAGAGCCCAATGACACCGTGCACACGGCGCAGTCATTTCGCGGCGGCGCCCGCCTGATCGGCGAGGTGCGCGGCGAAGATCGTGACAAGTTCCGCTGGGAAGTGGACGACGCAGAATCGGACCAGCTCTGGCGCCTGCAACTGAAGGCAGGCACCGACGACGCGGTCCATGGTCTGCTCGGCACGGTGCCGGAACGGGACGCCGAACCGGAAGGTGGCGGCATCGCGCAATTCGGGACCACCGCCGACACGGAGGACGAAACCCAGACCGAAACTGTTCCCCTGCTGGAACTGGAGGCTACCGCACGGCGGGCGGTCGGGAGATTCGATGGTCTGATGGTGCCCCATGGGGAATACCTGATCACCCTCTCCGCGGAAGAGGCCGGCGGCGATTATCAGTTCACCCTGGAACCGGTAGGTACCATCGAGCTGCATGCAACCGCCAATGCCGACACGCCGCCGGAAAATCTTCCCGTGCGCGTCGACCGCGACTGGTACTTCCAGATCAACGCCAGCGAGTTTGAATTGCCGCTACGGACCGAGGACACCGAAGACTGGCTCTGGCTGCTTCAGCTTCGCGGCGAACTTGGCACGACACTGACCGCCACGCTGGTGAATGCCGACGGTGAGCCCTTGACGGATCCGGTCAGCGGCTCGCCCATGCACCACCGCTGGATCGCCGAGCCACTACCCGAGGGAAGCCGGCTTCACATCAAACGGGAGGGCGACGAGCCCATTGGGCGGGTGTCCGTGCGCCTGGAACAGGAGACACCCAGGCCGGAGCCTCAACCTGAAGCGGTTGCCACCTCGCTGGCCGATGCCATCGAGCTCACACCGGAGCGGGACCTGGACATAAGGCTGACTCCGGAAGCCGCCAGCTTCCTGCGCTTCACCGTCGATCAGGAGCAGGCAACGGAGTACGCCTGGGCCGTGGACCTGGCCGGTGAAACGGACGGTGTCTCGGTCTGTTTCGGCGAGGTCTTCACGCGGGATGAGGCCTGTCGCCCGGCCCGTGCCGGCACGGTCTTCGATGCCCTGCAGGTCGTCGCCGACAGCTATTATCTGCGCCTGCAATCCCAAGATGACGTCCCCGAAATGAGTGTCCGCCTGCACCCGGTTCCTCACCCCTCCGAGGACCATGTTCCGGAACCCAACGACATTCGGCCCTGGGCGGCACCGCTTGTGCCTGAACAGGCCCTTACCGGAGTGCTCACGGGCGAGCGCTCGGCCTGGTTCCGGTTGCAGGTCCTGGATGCGGACCAACTCTGGCGAATCGAGGCGCGTGGGGAAGGCATCGACGAGTTGCGTCTTTACCGCAGCGACACCCGGACGGCCTGGCGTCGGACCACTCACCCGTCGGTCGGCGGACAAATCTCCGGGCACGGATTCAACCGGCTGCACCTGTTGCCGGGGGAGTATTTGCTGCGGGTCGACGGCGTCGATACCGACTATCGGATCCAGGCGACACGACTCGGCGAGGCCGAGCCCGGCCTGGAGACGGAACCGAACGACGAGCCTGCGGCCGCCAACCCGCTGGTCATGGGGCAGCCCATGCGCGGAGAACTGCGCGATAGTCGGGACGTCGATTTCTTCCGCTTCTCCCTGAATGGCTGGAATCGGGTCGTGCTCCAGGTGGATCCGCCGGAGCACGGCGTCATCAACGCCGTCCTGTATGCAGGTGAGGACACCCGCCTTCTGTATCGCGGTCAGATGGATACCGACCGGGGACCGCTGGTTGCGTCCGAATACCTCCCTCCCGGGGATTACTACCTGGAAATCCGTGGCCGACACGGCACATCCGGCTACCGCGTTCAGGTGGACACCGTGGCGCCCTGGGCCACGGACAGCGGTCATCCGTTCGGCGACGATATCAGTTTCGCGTCGAGCGTCCCGGCAGACGGTGTCATTGACCTCCCCTACAGCGAACTGGGCGCAGACCACCAGTGGTTTCAACTCCCCGTGGGCGAGGCAGTACGCAGCGTGACGCTGACCGCGTTTGGCCCGAATCGACTCTCCCGTGCCAGCTTCGAGGTCCTGGACGAGGATGGCGAGGCGCTGCCGCAGAATGACATTGAGGCGGCGCATGACAACGCCTATGCCCGCCAGGTTGAACTGCCCGCTGATCGCCAGTGGTACCTGCGCCTCGAATCAGGGCGCCTTGGCCACATCGAAGTCCACGTGGACGACCCGCTGCTGAACGAAAAAGCGCAAGGCCAGGAGCAACGGGAGCGCTTTCTCGACATGTCACTGGGCAGCGAGACCCACAAAGTCGCGGCCTGGGCGGGCGAGGTGCAACAGATCGAGAGTGAACTTCGCCTGCATAACGCGGGCGAAGAGTCGCTGGAGGTCAATCTGACGGCTCATGCCAACCATAGCGGCTGGCGGGTGCGCGGCCTGCCGGAATCCCGAACACTGGCGGCGGGAGAGGATGTGACCGTGCCGCTCACCTGGATTCTGCCCGCCGCTCTGCCCGACGACGCGCCGGTTCACCTCTTCGTCGGCGCCGAGGGTGCCGATGCCGCCCTGCGCATTCCGGTGGACGCGGAGGCCCCCGCCATGGCGGCTTCCGAAGCCGACTCGGACATCGCTCGGCAGGCAAGAGGCCTGGTGGACTTGGCCTGGGAGGGCTTGGGGGCACACTTCGTCGACCGGGATAGCGGCGAGGAACTGCCGCCGGACTGGGGCGGCTTCGACCTGATCCACCTGATTGACGGGATGAGTTCCGCCGGCAGCTCGGTGGTCTGGGGGCACCTTCGGAACCGGGTGGAAGCCGGAGACCCGCTGCCACCCCTGCGGCTGGCGGGCGACGGAGGCCGCATCAGGATGCTGGTGGTCAACCAGCGCTCCAGCCATGCGCCGCTGCAGCGCTGGCGCCAGGTGGAGGTCAGCGTCGGCGGCAGCCCCGATGCGCTGGAGTACCTGACCACCCTGGAACTGGACAATCTCGATGGGGAGCAGTACTTCCCGCTGGATGACGTCGTGGAGGCCCGATACGTGGGCATCCGCCCGCTGCGTTTCTGGGGTCCCGTTTCCCCCCGGGACAGCACCGGGATCGGCGCCTTTCAGGTGCTGGGCGAACCGCTGGGGGACCTTGCCGAGGCGCGCCCGAACCTGCTGGAGCCGGCACGGGGCGGACACTGGATCTACAGCCGGCCCGCGCTGAATGGTCTGCAGGAACTGCTCGGCGGCGCCCGGTCGCGATTTCTGCCGTCGGAACGGACACGTCAGCGTGGTGAACGCATCCGCGGCCGCCGGGTGGACGTGGTCTTCGGGTTTCTGCAGCAGCGGGCCGCGCGACTGGATGCGGTCAGTTGGCGGGACACCCCGGACTGGGATGGCGTGCCAGTGGAACGCGTCCGTGTCTTCACCAGCCTGGAAAGTCCCACCGGCCCCTGGACGGAACAGGGAAACTGGAGTCTGGAGCGCGACGATGGGGGGTATTCCCGGTTCCGGCTGGATGAACCGGCCTGGGCCCGCTATCTGCGCCTGGAAATCCACGAACCCGAGCCGCTGGAAGACGGTGGACGCGCCCAGCCCTGGCGCCTGCCGGCACAAATCGGTGCCTACGAGGCGGACTCACCTGCCAGTGGGGAGTCGATTCTGGCCCACTGGCAACGGGACGGTCGGGAGGGGCCGTTCGAGGCACAGCACCGGGAGGCCCGCTGGCCGGAACAGGTGGATGACGAGAGCAGTTCCCCGGAACAGCCCTGGGCGTTCGAGCAACGACTCTCCGGGCGCGTGCATGTCCCGGGCGACACCCGCAGTTACCGCATCACGCTCGCCCCGGATGAAAACACCATTGCATTTCGTCTGCGCGAGAACATGCCCGGACGCCTCGCCAGCACACTGCTCGACGACAACGGAGAGGAGATTCCGTTGAACTGGGAGGCAGACGGCTTGGGCTGGCGTGAGGCCTCCGCGGTGGATCTGGAACCGGGCGCGTATCGACTGGACCTGACCGAACCGGTCCGCGCGCTGGCGTTCCTGTGGGATGCCAGCGGCAGCCTGCGCCAACACGAGCGCGCCATCCAGCAGGCGGTGAGCCGGTTCGCCGAACGGCTGCGCCCGGGCGAGGAGGTCGCCAACCTGATGCCGCTGGGCGGCCCCATGCTGCTGGCGAACTGGGCGGAGCATCCACAGCGCCTGCGTCGGGCCCTGGAGGCCTACGACGGCGGATTTATTAGTTCCAATTCCGAACCTGCCCTGTTGCTCGCGAGCCGTGAACTGGAGGACCTGGAGCACGATGCCGCCGACGGGGAACACTTCGATCGCGTCATCTTTCTCATCACCGATGC
>SLSJ01000060.1 GCA_007130525.1 Ectothiorhodospiraceae bacterium
ATACTGGCCGCCAACAGTGACCACGTGGTTGTCCGTGGGGAACATGGTGAACTTGGTGTCAAGCACGTTGGTGATGCTTTCCAGCCTGCGATCCGAATCCACGCGGGGCGAGTCTTCCGGAACCGCGGCCGAGGGAATCAGGCGGCCAAGATTCTCGTTTTCGTTTCTGTACAGCGTCGAGTTCAAAATGCCGAGGCGGTAGCGGCCCTCATGTCCGATGTAGAACTGGTTGCGGTCAAACCCCAGATCGGTGTCGTAACCGCGGCCGGAGTCGATACGCCCCATCTGTCCGCGGCTGTTGTCATAACGCTGCCGGGTCACGTCGAATCCGACGGTGAAGTCATTGCTGTAGTTGGGTGTGAACAGCAGTTCGGCGCCGGCGGTATGGATCTTCGCCCCCCACCGGATCCTGCCCCATGGTACGGGTGTCGTCCGGCCCTCGAAACCGCCCGGGGAAGTCGATGCTGGAAGCGGAACGCTCGAAGCTGCGGCCGTAGATCCTCATGGACAGAAGATCGTCAATCAGCGGACCGGCGCCATAGACCTCTCCCTGGGTGTTACCCCCGAAATCGGAATCACTTTGAAAGGTACTGTTGAGATTCATGGAACCGCCCCACTCCTCGCCGGGCTTTCGCGTGATGATGTTGATCACGCCGCCAAGGGCATCGGAGCCATACAGGGTCGACATGGGGCCACGGATAATCTCGATCCGCTCGATGGCGGCCACCGGCGGCAGAAATGCCGACGAGGCATCCGTGAACGCGTTTGGCGCAACCGTGCCGGGTACATTCTGGCGACGCCCGTCGATCAGGATCAGGGTGTATTCCGGCGGCAGCCCCCGCATGCTGATCTCGCGGTTGCCGGTCTTGTTGCTGCGCGCGTCCAGGCCGTCAACGTCAAGGCCCTTGGTACCCCGAATCGCGTCGGCGATGTTCCTGACCTGCCTCTGCTCGAGTTCCTCCCGGGTGATGATGGATACGCTTGCGGGCGCCTCGCGGATTTCCTGTTCGAAACCGGTGGCTGTGACCACAACATCCGCAAGCCGGATGGCATTCGTTTCTTCTGATGCCCCGGCCTGCTGTAGGCCAAAGGCGGACGCCAATGCAGCTACGACGAGGGGTAGCTTTCGCTGAGCTCGCGGGTGGGTATTCATTCCTTTTCTGCCTGTGTCATGGGCCCGTACCCCGGCCCTGTTGAGCGGAGTGATGAGGCTTGCTTGCCGCGCCGTGGGGTGTCGCGGGTTAAACCGTGACGAAAGCGTGTCGAGCAAGATTATCAAACGAAACGGAATGCGAATCCTTATCATTTGCAACCGTTCACTCGTTACTTTGTTTACTCCGTCTTTCCACAGGTATGCCCTGCCACCGGCGTTCGTGTCGGCGTCCATGAGCCGGTACACTACGCCAACGATTGCGCCGGGAAACTACCCCGGCGCGTGACCCTCGATTGCGGAAGAATCCATGAAACAGCAGCACTACGACACGCTGGTTATTGGCAGCGGCCCCGGAGGCGAGGGTGCCGCCATCAAGCTTGCCAAGGAGGGCCAGCGGGTGGTGGTGGTTGACGATCAGCCGGAAGTGGGAGGGGGCTGCACGCACTGGGGGACCATACCGTCGAAAGCGCTGCGCCACACCGTCCGCCGCATGATGGAATACAACAGCAACCCGCTGTTCCGTGATGCAGGCGCCCCGCGCAAACTCTCGTATGCCCGGGTGATGAAATTTGCGCAGCAGATCATCGACCAGCAGGTTGCGGTACGGAGCAGTTATTACAGCCGCAATGAAATACCCGTACTGAACGGGCGCGCGTCATTCATTGATTCGAATTCCATAGAGGTGCGTCCCCGCGACGGTAAGACGCTCAAGATCGCCGCCGAGCATTTCGTCATCGCCACCGGTTCCCGTCCCTACCGGCCGCAGGACGTGGATTTCGACCACCCGCGCGTATTCGACAGCGACACCGTATTGTCCCTGTCCGACACGCCACGCTCGATCACCATATACGGTGCCGGCGTCATCGGCTCCGAATATGCATCGATCTTCCGGGGGCTGGGCGCCAAGGTCGATCTGATCGACACCCGCGAGCGACTGCTGACCTTCCTGGACGCGGAAATCTCCGAGGCCCTCAGCTATCACCTGCGGGAACTCGGAGTTCTTATCCGCCACGGGGAAAGTTATAGACAGGTGCTGCCAGGGGACGACCACGTGATCGTCGAGCTGGAGTCGGGAAAACGAATCAGGAGCGACATTCTGCTGTGGGCCAATGGCCGTACCGGCAATACCCAGTCCATGGGCCTGGAGGAGCTCGGAATACACCCCAATGGCCGGGGCCAGCTCGAGGTGAACGAGCATTACCAGACCACACAGCCGCACATTTATGCGGTGGGAGACGTCATCGGCTATCCCAGTCTGGCCAGTGCGGCCCTGGATCAGGGACGCTTCGCCGCCAACCACCTGCAAACGGGACGAAACGAGCACCGACTGGTGGAGGACATTCCCACGGGCATCTACACGATTCCGGAAATCAGTTCCGTGGGCAGGACGGAAAAGGAACTCACCGATGCCAGAGTGCCCTACGAGGTTGGCCATGCGTTCTTCAAGGACCTGGCTCGGGCGCAGATCTCCAACCAGGCCGTGGGCATGCTCAAGCTGCTGTTCCATACCGAAACACTCGAGCTTCTCGGCATTCACTGTTTCGGTGACCAGGCGGCTGAAATCGTCCACATCGGTCAGGCCATCATGGCCCAGCCCGGCGAAGCCAACACCCTGATGTACTTCATCAATACAACTTTCAACTATCCGACCATGGCAGAGGCATACCGGGTCGCCGCGCTGAACGGCTACAACCGCCTGGGATGAAGTCATGAATGAGGCCACCGCAACTGCCATTCCGGTAACGCTGTTCTTCGATTACAACTGTCCCTTCTGCTACGTGGCCAGTCACCGCCTGGAGCGTCTCGGACAGCGCCACGCGCTGGAGATACTCTGGCGCTTCCTGGAGATTCATCCCGAAAACCCGGCCAAGGGCAAGCCACTGTCGGAACTGGACTATCCCCCGCAGCAGTGGCGGCAGATGTGCGCACAACTGCAGGGGATGCTCGAGGAGGAGGGCCTGCCCTGGGGCGGCCGCACTTTCACGACCAACACGCGCAAGGCCATTCTGCTGGCGCAGCTGGTGCTTTTGATGCATCCCGGGCGATTCATGGCGCTGCATCATGCCCTCTTCCATGCCTACTTCGCCGACTGCCGGAACATCGGCGACGAGACGGTTCTGCGGGAGCTGGCCCGGGAGCATGGCGTTGAAGACGCCATGCGGGTCGCCTGGGATACACCCAAGGCAATGAAGGTGCTGCTTTCCCATGTCGAGGCGGCACAGGAACTGGAACTCACCGGCGTCCCGACCCTCGTTGTCGCCGGCCGCCCTTTCACCGGTGCCGCTTCCATGGACATACTCGATCAGGCGCTGCGGGAGCGGGCCTGATCGCTGTCTTCACCGTCCTTGCCGGCAGTATCCACGGCCCCTGAAGCTCCACCACATAACCCGGTTAATGGGGCCAGAGTCTCGGCAGGAAAGGCATCGGTGCTGATTGCCTCGAACCGCAGGGCCTCGTACTCCCGCAGCAGAGCCGCGTCCTCGGCGGACACAATTCCCGCTTTCTCGCAGGCTTCAAGGCGTTCCTCGAACGTAAACCCCTTTGCACGTCCCTTCGCAACCGCCTTCAAAAAGACCTCGTAGATCGGCTCGCACTGTACAAGCGTACTGAACGCGTGCTCCATGCGGCCACTGGCGTCGTCCGGGCTGCGGCCCCAATATGCATAAGCGGTAATACGGTCCCGTGCCCCGCCGGGTTCCATCATGGCCAGTGAAACTGCGCGTCCCAGGCTGTCGCGGGGTGGCTTGTAAGCGCGGCCGAGCGGAAACACCGCAAACCGCAGCAGCCGGCCCATCATCGGTTTCGGGAAATTGTCAAAGAAGCTGTCGAACGCCACCTGGATGCCGTTGAGGCAGTAGCCAAGGCACCAGTCCACGTAGTGCTGTTCATCCGCGGATCCGCCACCGTCGTGGTGATACTTCAGAACCGCCGACCCCAGATAGAGGTAACTGAGCACATCACCGAGGCGCGCGGACAGCGATTCCCGTCGTTTGAGATCTCCGCCGAGCGCACCCATCGTGGCATCGGCAACGAAAGCCAGGGCCGCGCTCATGCGCTCGAGATTACGGAAATGCGCGGCGTCGGCCCCGGAAACCGGGCTCGCAGCGAATCGGGAGGCGGTCAGGCCGTGGGTGAACGCGCGCACCGCCCGGTTCACCGAGTGCCCGACATGCGCATAAAGAAGCCTGTCGAACGCCACCACATCACCGCGCCGCACCGCTTCCATTTCCCGCAATACGAAGGGATGGCAACGCATGGCGCCCTGGCCGAAAATCATCAGGCTGCGGGTCAGTATATTGGCGCCTTCAACGGTGATTCCCACCGGCACCGACAGGTAACCATAGGCAAGATAGTTACGGGGGCCGAGCATGATGCCCCGGCCGCCGTGCACATCCATGGCGTCGTTGACTATCGCTCGCATCATCTCCGTCATGTGGTACTTGGCGATGGCCGATACCACCGAAGGCTTGACGCCGAGATCGCCGGCACTGGCGGTCAGTACGCGTGAGGCCTCCAGCATGTAGGTAAAGCCGCCGATGCGGACCATCGCCTCCTGCACGCCTTCGAAGTGCCCGATTGGCAGCCGGAACTGGCGGCGGATTCGCGCATAGGCGCCGGTCATGCGATAGCCCACCTTGCCCGCCGCCGCGGCCAGGGCCGGCAGTGACAATGCCCGCCCAACCGACAGGCATTCCACCAGCATGCGCCAGCCTTTGCCTGCCATCGCCGGGCCACCGATTATCCAGTCCATGGGAATGAACACGTCGCTGCCCCGGATGGGGCCGTTCATGAATGCCAGTCCCATGGGAAAATGACGGTCACCGATTTCGACACCGGGATGATCCGCGGGAATGAGGGCGCACGTGATGCCGCAATCTTCCTCGTCGCCGAGCAGTCGATCGGGATCATGCAGCCTGAATGCCAGGCCGAGCACAGTGGCAACCGGCGCCAGGGTGATGTAGCGCTTGTTGAAGCTGAGGCGGATACCGAGGACCTCCCGCCCTTCGTGCAGCCCCCGGCATACGATGCCGTAATCAGGCATCGACCCGGCGTCCGAACCCACGTCCGGGCCCGTCAACGCGAAACACGGGATCTCCTCCCCGCTCGCAAGCCGTGGTAGCCAGTAGTGCTGCTGCTCGGTGGTGCCGTATTGCATCAACAATTCACCGGGGCCCAGCGAATTCGGCACCATGACCGTGACCGCGGTGCAGAGGCTGCGGCTGGCAATCTTGGAAACCACCGCCGACTGGGCCAGGGAGGAAAACCCGAGTCCGCCATGCTCGCGGGGGATAATCAGGCTGAAAAACCGCTCCTGTTTGAGAAATGCCCAGACTTCGGGTGGTAAATCCCGCTGTTCGCGGACAATGTGGTCCTCGTCGAGCATCGCGCAGAGTCGGCTGACCTGGTTGTCAAGAAAATCGCGCTCGCGCTCATCCAGCTCGGTGATCCGGATCTGCTGAAGGCGCTTCCAGTCGGGACGCCCCCGAAACAGCTCTCCCTCCCACCAGACATCGCCGGCTTCCAGTGCCTCGCGCTCGGTGCCTGTCATCGGGGGGAGCACTCGTGCGAACCGCCGGAGCATACGCTCGCCGACCAGGCGCCGGCGCAGAGGCGGAATTACGGCAATGGCTGCGGGCAGTAGCAGTGCCGCCACGATCAGTGCAGCCACAGGTCCGATCAAACC
Organism: Ectothiorhodospiraceae bacterium; assembly: GCA_007130525.1. Classification (GTDB taxonomy): domain Bacteria; phylum Pseudomonadota; class Gammaproteobacteria; order Nitrococcales; family Aquisalimonadaceae; genus Methylonatrum. Next base: position 5,838 of record SLSJ01000060.1, read on the forward strand.
CGTGAATAACACGATACCCAGGCAGATCCAGGCGGCCGCCACCGCAACCATGAACGGGACGCCCACAAAGGCGAGGACCCAGATAGCGAGAACGACGAGCAGAGCGGCTCCGGCTAAAAGCATGACATCCCTCCCCTGCAGATCATCCGGCTCCGTTCCGCCCGGTGCCGACCGCATTCGAGGACGCGAACCCCGGAATGAGCAGGCAGCATATGTTGTCCATATAATCCTGGAAGTCCGGACCGGCCGGAATGAGTTCCGGGGCATCCCGGCGCAACTGCAGCGTTCCCAGGTACACGGAATAGGCAACCATCGCCCTTCGTCGGGCCGTATCAGGATCCAGGCCCAGCGCCCGGTAGCAGTCAGTGATGAACCTGATACGCCGCTGGGTCACACGCCGGACGACAGCTCCAACCACGGGATCGTTCCCGGCCAATGCCAGGGAGAGGTATATCCTGCCTGCCCGTCGGCTGGCGTCGGCACTGCGAAACAGTCGACTGATGCGTGCCATTGCATCCTGCTCCTGTTCGGCGCGGGCAATCACTTCCTCGGTCTGCTGCCGCTCCCAGCGCTGGAGTGCGGCGTCCAGCAGTGCCTGACGATTGGGGAAATGCCAGTAGAAGCTGCCCTTGGTTACTCCGAGGCGGCGGGCAATGGGCTCGACCGCAACCGCATCGACACCTCCTTCCGCCAATGCATCCAGGGCGGCGTCGGACCAGTGCTCCACGGTCAGGGTCTGGCGACATAATCGCGAATTTGCCATACCCCCCTTCTACTGCGTACGCAGGCGTATGGCAAGCCGGACGCACCTTCAGGCGTGGCTGTCCTCATGCCTGACCCTGCCGGCTGCAACCGCCGCCGGAGCCGGAAGCAGGGCCGGATCCTGGCGGGTGTTGTCGGCCGCGGTTACCGAGCGGCGCCGCAACCAGGCCGTGACAATTCTCTCCACCCACAGAGGAAGGAATATCGCCAGGTCATAGACGCGCACCAGCAGCGTACCGGCTATCCCGGCGAGCACCGCGATCAGGCGCGAAAGGAGCATTCCCAGGTGCGCGAACAGGGTAAGCACGATACCCATGACTGGCCGGGTGGTGCGGCCGAAGACGGCCAGAGGCAACGCTGCCAACGCAAGCACGAATGGCAGCAGAAACACCATCAACGCCTGCAGGGCGTTACTGAGCACCAGCAACAGCGGGGAACCATCGAAGGGCAATGCGCCCTGGCTGGCAACCAGCCCGGCTTCTCCCAGACCGTAGTAGGATACAGCGCCGACGGAGGCCAGCAGCAGCAGGATGCCGAAACATGACCAGAAAATCAGGCGGCGGTATTGATAATCCAGCGCGCTGATGGATGGAAAGACATCGCTGAGGCGCAGGGCCTCCACCATTACGAGCCCGACGGTCAGCTTGAAGAAAACAAGTATGGACGCGATCACCAGGTAGGTCGGGACACCGAATACCAGCAACTCGTCACCCATCATTGCCTGCATGGGCCGAACCACCAGGCTGCCCAGAACAACGATCGCGGCAGCCGCCACTGACAGGGCGGCTGCCGACAGCAGCCATCGCCAGACGGATGCGCCCACAACAGCCGAAACAGCCGGACGATCACCCTTGATCTGGGCATCGAACTCCTGCAATCGATCCAGCAGGCCATCCAGGCGCTGCTGCAACCTCTCCACTTTCTCCTCGAGGTTCTCCAGAACCGTCTGCACCCTCCGCCAGCGCGGCATCATCCGGTACAGGAGCAGATAGCGGCGATAGCTCGCGCGGCGGTGGCTTTCCCGGGCATCGGCACGGTACTGCGCCATGGCGTCTCGAATGTCCTCCAGCGTCCGCGACACCTGACCAGTCTGATCCTCGGCAAGCCTCGCCACGGAGTCGGTAACCTGTGCCCACGCCGGAGGTTCGGGTGCCGGTTCGGCACTGCGACGGAATGCTTCGTCGATGTCGGCAATCTGTTCCACAAGGCGCCTGCGCAGTTCCGGCATATCGGCCAGGTCGCTCTCAAGCCGGGTGCGCAGACGTTCGTGTTCCCAGCGAATCCGCCGCGCGATCACCGCACGCGACTGCGTCAGCGCCATCTCCCCGGTCCAGCGCTGGAGGCGCTCCGAGAGTGACCCACAATAGGTGGAGAGAATACGGAACAGGCGCCGAAGCGCGCCGCTGACCGCCAGAATCAGTGCGTGCGCGGGCTGACGGGCCAAATAGCCCGCCAGCATGATACCCAGAAGCAGGAGCGCAACCCACAGCGGCGCATACGGCGTATCCTGAAACGGAATGATTGCATCCAAGCGACAACCCCCCTGCCGGCATCCACCGGTATGCCAGCATTATGGAACCAGCCGGCGGCGAGGGCAAAATCATGGTCTGGATCATCGTCCCGTCACCCACCTCCGGTATGCTGTAGGGAAACGGTGTCCGTCGACGCCAAGGCGCGGGCATCTTGATCCGAAACGGCGTATCAGGATGGTGCGGAGCGCGTGGACGCGGTAAATCTCAGACATCCGGACTTCTATCTCAACAGGCAGTTGAGCCTGCTCGAGTTCAATGCGCGTGTGCTTGCGCAGGCGCGTGACGAAAGCATACCGCTGCTGGAGAGGCTGCGTTTTCTCTGCATATCAAGCACCAATCTCGACGAGTTCTTCGAAATTCTCGTCGCCGGTCTGAACCAGGCCCATGAACTGGGTTCCACCCAGGCCGGCGCCGACAACCGGACCCCACAGGAAGTATTGCGGGCCATCTCCCGGCGCGCGCATGAGCTGGTGGATGATCAATACCGCGTACTCAACGAGGATCTCATTCCGCGGTTGGCCGAAGAGAACATACGTTTCATTCGCCGCGGTGACTGGGACGAGCGGCACAGTGCCTGGGTCCGCCAGTACTTCGAGGATGCCCTGGCACCCATTCTCAGCCCCTTGGGGCTGGACCCCGCCCATCCGTTTCCGCGGATTCTGAACAAGAGCCTCAACTTCATCATCCAGCTGGAGGGCAAGGATGCCTTTGGCCGAAACAGCGGCATGGCCGTGGTGCAGGCACCGCGTTCGCTGCCGCGCGTGATTCAGCTACCCCACGAGATCAGTGACGGCGGCAATGATTTTGTGTTCCTCTCCTCCATCATCCATGCCTTTGTCAGTGATCTGTTTCCGGGCATGACGGTGAAAGGCTGTTACCAGTTCCGCGTTACCCGCAACAG
>SLSJ01000130.1 GCA_007130525.1 Ectothiorhodospiraceae bacterium
GAGCGCATGCGCGCCTGGGCACAGCAGGCTCCCGAGGGCTCCGCGCACTTCAATCCGCCGAAGCCCAAGGAAGTCAACGTGTTCGACATTCCGCAGCGGGGAGGACACTGACATGGCATGGGCTGGAAAAGTACTCCGCGTCAACCTGACCGAGGGAACACTGTCGGAAGAGCCGCTGAACATGGAATGGGCCCGGGACTATCTGGGTCAGCGTGGGCTTGCCACCAGATACCTGGTGGAGGAGATCGACCCGAAGGTCGATGCGTTGTCACCGGACAACAAGATGATCATGACCACCGGACCGCTGACCGGCACCATGGCCTCCACGGCGGGTCGTTATTCCGTGGTCACCAAGAGCCCGCTCACCGGTGCGATTGCCTGCTCCAATTCCGGCGGGTTCATCGGCGCCGAGATCAAGGCCGCGGGCTGGGACATGATTATTTTTGAGGGCAAGTCGCCCAAGCCCGTCTACCTCCATGTGGAGAATGAGAAGGCGGAGTTGCGGGACGCGGCTGACATCTGGGGCAAATCGGTCTGGGAGGCCGACGAGATTCTGCACAAGACGCATCAGGATCCCGAGCTCAAGATCGCCTGTGTTGGTCGGGCGGCCGAACAGGGGGTCCTGTATGCGGCCATCGTTAACGATCTGCATCGGGCGGCAGGCCGCTCCGGCGTGGGCACCGTGATGGCATCGAAAAACCTCAAGGCACTGGCCTGCCGCGGAACCCGCGGGGTCCGGAATATCAAGGATCCCGTGCGCTTCATGCAGGCCACCGAAACCGGTAAGAAAATACTGGCTGACCACGCGGTCACCGGTCAGGGGCTGCCGGCGTACGGTACGCAGGTGCTCATGAACGTGATCAACGAAATGGGCGCCCTGCCTACACGCAACATGCGTGAAGTGCGGTTTGAAGGTGCGCACAAGATTTCGGGCGAGGCCATGCATGAGCCGCGCCCGAGCGATGGCAAGCCGAATCTCAGCACCAATGGCGCCTGCTTCGCCTGCACCATTGCCTGCGGCCGGATCTCCACGGTTGACCGGAACCACTTCTCGGTGAAGGACAAGCCGCAGTACTGGGGGGCTTCCGGTGGCCTGGAATACGAGGCGGCCTGGGCGCTCGGAACCGACACCGGTATTGACGACATCGACGCGCTCACATACGTCAATTTCCTCTGCAACGAGGACGGTATCGATCCCATCACCCATGGCTGCACGGTTGCTGCCGCCATGGAACTCTTCGAGATGGGGGCGATTACCACCGACGATACCGGCGGCGTCGAACTGAAGTTCGGCTCGGCGGAAGCGCTGGTGAAAATTACCGAAATGACGGTGGTGGGAGATGGTTTCGGCCGTGACATCGGGCTGGGTTCGAAGCGCCTGTGCGAGAAATACGGGCATCCGGACATTTCCATGACCGTCAAGGGTCAGGAATTCCCGGCCTACGATCCTCGCGGCATACAGGGCATGGGTCTCGCCTATGCCACGTCCAACCGCGGTGCCTGTCATCTTCGCGGTTACACGGTTGCTTCCGAAGTGCTGGGCATCCCGGAGAAGACCGATCCGCTGGAAACCAAAGGCAAGCCTGCGCTTGTAAAGGCTTTCCAGGATGCCACGGCGGCGGTGGACTCCAGCGGCCTTTGCGTATTTACCACCTTTGCCTGGACGCTGGACGACATTGCTCCGCAAATCGACGCCGCTTGCGAGGGCAACTGGACCACCGAAAAGCTCCTGGAAGTGGGTGAGCGCATCTGGAACATGGAGCGTGATTTCAACCTCAAGGCGGGCCTGACCGGTGCCGACGACACGCTGCCCAAGCGCCTGCGCAAGGATGCGGCGAATGTCGGACCGGCCCAGGGCAGGGTCAACGATCTGGACGTGATGCTGCCGGAGTACTACGAGCTTCGCGGCTGGACGCCCACCGGCGAGCTGACCCCGGAAACCCGCGCGCGCTGGGGGCTCTGAGAGCCCCGGCGCCGCTTCTGCGGAGGTTGAATCATGCGACATGTAATCATTGGCGCGGGACCTGCCGGCGTTGTAGCCGCCGAGTCCCTGCGCAAACTCGATCCCGACAGCGCAGTGGTGATGCTGAGCGGAGAGCCCGAGCCGCCGTACTCCCGTATGGCCATCCCCTATTACCTGAGCGAGCAGGTGGAGGAGTCGGGGACATGGCTGCGCAAGCGCGACGGCTACTTTGCCGACAAGGGTATCGATGTTCGGACCGGGTGCTGGGTGGAGTCCGTCGACACGGCCGGCAAGAAAGTGCTGCTCGACAGTGGAGAGGTGGTGGACTACGACCGGCTGCTTATTGCCAGCGGCGCCCATCCGATTGTTCCGCCGCTGCCAGGGATCGACCGTGAGGGCGTCCATACGTGCTGGACGCTGGAGGACGCGCGGGCCATTACCGGGCGGGCCAAATCGGGATCCAGCGTGGTGCTGATCGGGGCCGGCTTCATCGGCTGCATCGTTCTCGAGTCGCTTGTCGAGCGCAAGACCAGGCTCACCGTGGTCGAGCAGCAGAACCGCATGGTGCCCCGGATGATGGATGAGCGCTCAGGCGGGCTTATCAAGAAATGGTGTGAAAACAAAGGCGTAAGCGTACATGTTTCCACCAAGGTTGAGAGCGTGGAGGGGCAGACAGGGTCCCACCCGCTGGGCGTGACCCTGGATAACGGCGAATGCGTAGGGGCGGATCTGGTTATCGTCTGCGTGGGTGTTGCCGCCAACATCGGGTTTCTGGAGGGAACGGACATCAGGACCGATGAGGGCATCCTCGTGGACCGCCACCTGCAGACGTCGGTGAAGGACGTGTATGCCGCCGGCGACGTGGCACAGGGGCTGGACTTCAATACCGGCGAGTACACGGTCCAGGCCATTCAGCCCACCGCAGCCGATCATGGGCGTATAGCGGCCAGTAATATGGCTGGTCGGATACACCGTCATCAAGGTAGCGTCAACATGAACGTGCTGGATACGCTGGGACTGATTTCCACGTCCTTCGGCATGTGGATGGGGGTCGACGGCGGGGATTCCGCCGAACTCTACGATCCCGAGGGCTTCCGCTACGTCAACCTGCAGTTCAAGGACGATATACTGGTAGGTGCCAGCAGTCTGGGCATGACCGAGCATGTTGGTGTGCTGCGCGGACTGATTCAGGGCAAGGTCCGGCTGAACGGCTGGAAGGAGAAGCTCCGCGAGGATCCGACAAGGGTAATGGAAGCCTATCTGGCGAATACCCAGGCCATCGGCTATAACGCCCGGGTTCTGCGCCCGTCCTGAAGATGGATCGTCCGTGGCGGGCGGCGGCAATGCCTGCCGCCCGTTTCCACGTTTATTGAGAAAGCGGCGGGCCAGTCCATAGCCATGCGTATCCGAGTGAAGCTTTACGCCAGCCTCAGCTCCCTTTTACCGAAAGGGATCAAGCCCCATGACGGCTTCGAGCTGGAAGTCCCTGACGGATACACACCCAACCAGCTTATCGACCAACTCGAAGTGCCGCGCCCCATGGCTCATCTGGTGCTGCGCAACGGCACCTATATCAAAGCCGAGGATCGTGACAGCCCCAAGGTGCTCGAGGACGGGGACGTGTTCGCGGTGTGGCCCCCGATCGCCGGTGGCTGAGCTGCAGGCCGTGTGCATCATCCACAAGGACATGGGTGTGAGCCATGGTGATTTCTGGCGCATCATTCCCGCCGCGCTTTCCGGCTTCGCGTGGCGACGTGACAACAATGTCATCACGGCCGAGGACGGGGGGCGGCGCCTGGTGATACGGCTCGCGACCGAAGGTGTGCACCGAATTGCAGCACTGAGCATCCCGATGACACGCGTGACGCTGGAGTTCAGCGGTTTCACGACCGAGGAACGCGAGAGTTTTCTTGCCCGGTTCTATCGCCGCTTCCAGCGCGGTGGGGGCTGACAGAGGTCAGCGCTCCCTGCCCGCATTCACTTGCCTCCTTCCGGCCCCGGGGCTTTCCAGCCGGTGGCCAGGCCCAGTCTCATCGCCCTCCAGCCGGCTCGACGTAGTGTCAGCTACGCCTTCGCCGTCTTCCGGTCCGTGCCCCCGTCACAGCGGCATCTCGACGCCCGCGTGACGAACGGCGGTGAGATATGCGGGCTAGCAGTTTCATGCGTCGCGATGCGATCAGTGACTCACGCGGGGTTCTGCGGGCGAATCTCCCCGATCTTTACTACGCTCCAGGGACCGCGTCGTGTCGGCGAAGTGGTGCTGGCTCCCGGCAGTGATCCAGGATAGCTGCGCCACGGGCACCGCCAGCGAGCAGTGTCGGCAGCCCGTGAGGCCTCAACCGCGCATCCGGTTGGCCACGAGCAAAGTCAAATACCAGGAAGGAGTCCCCGCGTTATGCATCCCATCCGAATTGCAGGTCTGGTACTGTTTGCCATCGGCCTGGTTCTGCTCTATTTCGGCTACAGCGCCACCGAGACGCTGGGCGAGCAAGTGAGCGAAACGCTCACCGGGCGCTTTACCGACGAGACCATGGGCTACCTGATTGCCGGTGTCGCCTGTGTTGTTGCGGGCGGAGCCATGGCGTTGTTCGGGAAACGCTGAGCCGCATCGGGCCGTTGTCCGCCTGACGGCGTCGGCGGCGTCGGCCCGCGCGTAACCCGCATATCTCACCGCCCTTCCACTACGCACGCCGATCTGCTCGCTGTGTCGGGCGCACTCCCTCCAGCCGGCTCGACGTAGTGTCAGCTACGCCTTCGCCGTCTTCCGGTCCGTGCCCCCGTCGCAGCGGCATCTCGACGACCTCGCGACGAACGGTGGCGAGATATGCGGGCTAACGGGGGTGGAACGTTTCACCTTCCGTCGCCATCCGAAGCAGGCGCTCAGCGGGAGCGAAACGCTCGCCGTGGAGTTTCCGCAATTCCTGCAGGCGGTTGACCACGGCGGTGATTCCCCGGTTGTCGAGGTAGCGGAACGGACCGCCCCGGAACGGTGGAAAGCCGATGCCGAACAGGGCGCCCATGTCGCCGTCCCGGACGCTGCGGATCACGCTTTCCTCCAGGCAGCGCACGGCCTCGTTGATCATCGGCAGTACGCAGCGGTCCACGATGTCCGCGGCTGGCGGGGGGTCCCCGGGCTTTACCTGCAGTAACCGGTATACGCTTTCGTCAACGCGCCGGCCCGACTTCTTCCCGCGGTCGCGACGGTAGAAGCCCTTGCCGCTTTTCTTGCCGCGGCGTCCATCCTGAAGCATGACAGAAGGCACTTTCGCGGGGGTCATGCGCTCGCCGAAGGCGTCATGGAGGACCTCTGCCACCTTGGCGGCAACATCCAGCCCGACCTCGTCGAGCAGGGCAAAGGGGCCCAGCGGGAAGCCGAAGCGAGTAAGCGCACGGTCGATGTGATCGATGCCCACGCCTTCCAGCAGCAGCATGCTTGCCTCGGTGACGTAGGGGAACAGGATGCGGTTGACGTAGAAGCCCGCCACATCACGGACAACGATGACGTTCTTGCCCTGCCTTCGTCCCGTGGCGACCGCGGTGGCGATCACTTCCGGATCCGTTTGCTCGGCTGCGATCACCTCGAGCAGCGGCATCTTCTCCACCGGAGAGAAATAGTGCATGCCCACCACGTTTCCCGGCCTGGATGCGGCTTCCGCTATTTGGCTGATCGGCAGGGATGATGTATTGGTGGCAAAGATGGTGTGGTCCCCGCAGTGTATCTCCACCGCGCGCAGCGTTTCGTGCTTGAGTTCCAGGTCCTCGAAAACGGCTTCGAACACGATGTCGGCGGAACGGAATCCCGAAAAATCCAGGGTTGGTGTAATCCGGCGCAACTGCAGCCCCGCCTCGAAGCGGCTGTTGCCGCTTCGACGACGGTGCCTCTGGATGAGTCCGTCTATCTGACCCATTCCACGATTCAGCGCCTGGGTGGATACGTCCTTCAGTCGTACCGGCAGGCCGGCCCTGGTCGAGGTGACGAAAGCGATACCGGAGCCCATGAGCCCGGCGCCGATAACCGCTGTTCGTCGTATATCGCGCGGGCCCACATCCGCACTCGTGCCCCGGTCCTTCTTCATGGCCACGGAGGCGAAATAGACGTGCATCAACTCGCGTGCCTCGGGCGTGACCGCGAGTTCACCGAAGCGCCGGGCTTCCAGTTCCAGACCCTGCTTGATACCGGCGTCGATGCCGTGCTGGACGCACTCGATGATGTGTGGCGGCGCCGGGTAGTTGCCGTGGGTTCTGGCCTGAACCTTCTTTCGGGCCTGGCTGAAGACCAGCCGGCGGCCCAGCGGATTTCCCTCCAGCAGGAGCCGGGCTGCGGAGCGGGGTCGGCGTGGTTGTTCACCGGTATTGATGTCCCGCACCAGCCGCGCGGCGGCATTCACCAGGATCCGGGGGTCAACCAGGTCATCCACCAGTCCGAGCCTGGCGGCGCGACGGGCCGGCACATGCCGTCCCGTCAACATCATGTCCAGTGCATCGGCGATACCGATGAGTTTCGGCAGGCGCTGGGTGCCACCGCCCCCGGGGAGGATCCCGAGTTGCACTTCCGGAAGGCCGAGCGCGGTTTTCGGGTGGTCGCTGGCGACCCGGCCACGGCATGCCAGAGCCAGTTCCAGTCCGCCGCCGAGGCAGGTGCCGTGGATGGCCGCGACCACGGGTTTCGGAAACGCTTCCAGGTCGTCGAAAACACGTTGCAGTTCCGAAGCCAGATGGGTTGCCTCGGATGCCGACTGGCAGTCGGCGATCAGGCGCACGTCGGCCCCGGCTATGAACGAATCCGGTTTGCCGCTGGCAATCACGATCCCCTGCACTGCGGCATCCGGCGCCAGATCACCGAGCAGGGCCGACAACGCATCGAGCAGATCCGCGCGCAGTACGTTCATGCGCTCATCCGGCAGATCCAGGGTCAGGACCGCGATGCCGTCGTCGCGGTGTTGCAGGTGCAGGCCCGTATCGGATACCCGGCTGTCGCCCTCGCGCGCTTTCATCAGGCCACCTCCAGAATCATTGCCGCGCCCAGACCGCCGGCGGCGCACGCGGTTGCAAGCGCGGTTCCGCCCCCGCGCCGCCGTAGCTCATGCAGGGTCTGGACAATCATCCGTCCCCCGGTGGCGGCGAACGGATGGCCGTACGCGATGGAGCCGCCAAGAACGTTGAAGCGGTCGGGATCCACGTCGCCGATGGCCTGGTCCAGGCCGAGATGTTCCCTGGCGAAGCGCTTCGACGGCCAGTTGCGGATATTGGCCAGGGTCTGGGCGGCGAAGGCCTCGTGCATGTCCACGAGTTGCATGTCTCCGAGGGCAAGGCCGGCACGTTTCAGAGCCAGCGGCGTGGCATGGGACGGACCCATGAGGCCGTCATTGAACGGGTCGTTCGCGCTCATGGCCCAGGCACGAATGAAGCCGAGCGCTTCCAGTCCGATTTCGCGGGCGCGTGTTTCCCGCATCAACAACAGACTGCTGGCGCCGTCGGTCAGCGCGGTGGAGTTGCCGGCGGTGACGGTGCCATGGCGCCGATCGAAGGCTGGTCGCAGGCCGGCGAGCTGTTCCAGCGTCGTGTCGGAGCGGATGGTGTTGTCGCGCTCCAGTGCGGCGCTGTATGGCGGCACGAAAGCCGGCATCACCTCGTCGCGGAGCTTTTCCTGTTCCCAGGCCTCGTGTGCGCGCTGGTGGGAGCGCAGGGCGAATTCATCCTGGTCCTCGCGCGTGATGCCGTGGTTCCTGGCCATCTGCTCGGCGATATCGCCCATGCCCAGGCCTGTGGAGTAATCCCGCAATGCCGGCGGGCGCGGCAGCAGGTCCCGCGGCCTTACCGCGGCAAAGGCGCTGATGCGCCGACGCAGTGACCTAGCCTTGCTGGCCCGAAGCAGCGCCTGGGCCAGCCCGCGGCCCAGTTGCATGGGCAGTATCGAGGTGGAGTCGGCGCCCCCGGCTATACCTGCGTCGATCTCACCCGACCGGATCGCCTGAGCGATGTCGACCGCAGCCTGGAAACTGGTGGCGCAGGCACGGGATACGCTGTAGGCGTCCGTCTGAGGTCGCATCCCGGTACCCAGAACGACTTCCCGGGCGATATTTGGCGCTTCCGGCAATACGATCACCTGGCCGTAGACCACGCGGTCCACCAGGGCTGGATCAATATCGGTGCGGGCGAGCAGTTCGCTGGTGACTAGGATGCCCAGATCGATGGCATTCATGTCCCGGTAGGCAGTGAGCTGGCGGGCAAAGGGGGTGCGCAGCCCCGCAACCACCGCAATGCGATCTCTGTTTTTCGCCGTGCGCCGCTTGCCTGTTTGTGCCACTTGGAATCCTCCCGGACATGGTTTCACCGAGATTCCGAACATACCGTAAGCAGCGGCAACAATTACAGGACGGAATGCACCCCGGGGGCGGGTCAAGAGAAGCAGGAGTCCCGCTACTGATTGTCAACGACTATCAGCAGGATCTGGAACATCGAATATACAGATGGGCGGCTGGGGGGTAGGGTCCCGGTATGACCAATCCGGATGCCCGGAAGGGGATCCGCAGATCAGCAAGAGGTATTTCATGAGCGGTAACATTGTTCACGCCAACGAACACACCTTCGAGCAGGATGTGCTCCAGGCAACGGGACCGGTCCTGGTGGATTACTGGGCGCAATGGTGCGGACCCTGCAAAATGATCGAACCGCTGCTCGAGGAGGTAGCGGATGAGTATGCTTCGCGGCTCAAGATCGTAAAGGTCGATATCGATGAAAGTCAGTCGCTTGCACCCCGATATGGTGTCAGGGGCATACCCACGCTGATGCTGTTTCGCGACGGCGACGTGCAGGACACCCGCGTTGGCGCGCTGTCCAAGAATGACCTCAGAGGCTTTATCGACGAACATCTCTAGCCCGCATTTCTCCTCGCCGTTCGTCGCGAGGGCGTCGGGATGCCGCTGTGCCGGGGGGCACGGAGCGGAAGACGGCGAAGGCGTAGCTGACACTACGTCGAGCCGGCTGCAGGGAGTACGCCCCGACACAGCGAGCGGATCGGCGTGCGTAGTAGAAGGGCGGTGAGATA
>SLSJ01000036.1 GCA_007130525.1 Ectothiorhodospiraceae bacterium
ATGCTGCCGGTCACCCGCGGCCGCAAGGTGGCGGTGCGCTGCAACGTGATAAATACAATGCTGCTTGCGGCCGCCACCGTGGGGCTGGCGATCGCGGTTAATACCCCGCTGTTGTGGATCGGCGCGCTGGCCGGATCCGCCTGGCTTGTCTGGACCACGCTCAAGATGGTCAACGACACCTCGAGGGCTGTTTGCATGACGGCTTTCAAGGCGTCCCTGATCCAGCTTGGCCTGCTACTGATCGGACTTTTTGCAGCTTATGCGGTGCCCTGATGAATCTCCGCGGATCTCATTCGCCAACCGCACTCGCTTTGCAGTCCCTGCTCGCAATTGCGTTGATGCTGGTTGCCGCCAATGCCGGTGCCGATATCAATCGCAAGGCTATTGAGGTCAGCCAGGCCGCGCTGGGCAACCGGGTCTCCGATATCGAGTTGATCGACACCGATGGCCGGATTCACCGGCTCGAAGACTTTTTCGGAGCGCCCCTGGTCATCAGTGTGATCTATACCGGCTGCGTTCATTCCTGCTCGGTGACCACCCGCCACATCAATCGTGTCGTGCAGGTCGCCCGCAACGCACTCGGCGACGAGAGTTTCAACTTCCTCACCATCGGATTCAACTACCCGGCCGACGATCCCGAGGCCATGGGGCATTACGCCCACAGACACGGCGTACGTGATCCCAACTGGTATTTCATGAGCAGTCGCAACCCCGAGGAACTCGATCAGCTGATGGACGAACTGGGTTTTATCTACCAGCCCTCCGCGCGGGGCTTCGACCATACCGTGCAGGTGAGCGTGATCGACCAGGAGGGGATCGTCTACCGCCAGGTCTACGGCGAACTCTTCGACACCCCGCTGCTGGTCGAGCCGATGAAGGATCTCGTCCTGGGCCGACCGTCCCCCGACGATGGCCTGCTGACCCGCATCGGAAATCGCGTGCGGCTGTTCTGCACCGTCTATGACGCCAAGGGCGATCGTTATTACTTCGACTATTCACTGTTCATGGGGATATTCATCGGCACCGTTATTCTCGGTGTGGCCCTGAGCTGGCTCGGTCTCGAGATTCGTAACTATCGTCGAAGGAAGTCGGCATGAAAAGCGATGCCGGCGGAACGCGCCCCGGGCCCGCAGCACGCACCCTGGCGCGGATGGAGGGCTTGTTCTCGCGCGCCTTCGGTGGCGAGAACAATCCCTTTCATCATCTCGGTGCGCTGACCATCTTCTTTTTCTACGTGGCGCTGGTTACCGGCATCTACCTGTTCATATTCTACCGCACCAGTCTTGAAGGGGCGTGGGAGTCGGTCGAATACCTGACCCGAGAGCAGTGGTATGCCGGCGGCATCATGCGCAGTCTGCACCGCTATGCTTCCGACGCGGCGGTCATCACGTTGGGAATACACCTGGTGCGCGAACTCGTCCGTGGGCGCATGAAGGGACCGCGGTGGTTTTCGTGGATCACCGGCATGCCGCTGGTCTGGATCGTGATCGTTTTCGGCATTTCCGGCTACTGGATGGTCTGGGACCAGCTGGCCCAGTACGTGGCCGTGTCCACGGCGCAATTGGTCGACTGGCTGCCGATATTCACCGATCCGATGAGCCGCAACTTCATCAGCAACGAAGCCGTCAGCAGCCGTCTGTTTACGCTGATCGCCTTCATCCACCTGGTGGGATTGCCCATCGTCCTGGTGCTGGGGATCTGGTTCCACCTGTTGCGGATTCGCTATCCACGCATCAATCCGCCGCGCAAGCTCATGCTGGGCAGTATGGCCGGGCTGCTGGCGTTGTCGGTGGTCTTTCCGGTATTCAGCCACCCGCCCGCCGATCTCGATCGCGTGCCCGTCTCACTGGATATCGACTGGTTCTACCTGGCGATTTTCCCGCTTCAGGCGGTCACCTCGGAAGGCGTCGTCTGGGCGCTGGGCACCGGGGGCACGATTTTGCTGGCGATCCTGCCGTGGCTGCCGCCGCGCAAACGAGAGGCGGTGGCGGAGGTTCACCTGCCCGACTGCACCGGCTGCGGTTTCTGTGCCGAGGACTGTCCCTACGGGGCCATCGACATGGTCGCGCGCACCGATGGTCGCAACTTCGAACTGGAAGCGAAGGTCAATGCCGATCTGTGCGTCTCCTGCGGTATCTGCACCGGTTCATGTCCGTCTTCATCGCCGTTTCGACAGCGCGAGCCGCTGACCACCGGCATCGAACTCCCGCAGTTCCCCATCGACCGACTCCGCAGGGAAATCGACCAGGAGCGGGGTCGCGCCGATAACAGCATTCTGCTCCTTGGCTGTGACCATGGACCGACAGTCGATGCGCTGGCGTCAGACGATATCCACACATTGAGCCTGCCCTGTGTTGGTATGACGCCACCGGCGAGCATTGATTATGCGATGCGCGCAACCGGGTATGCAGGCGTGGTCATCGCCGGTTGCGAAGGTTGTGACTGCCACCATCGGCTTGGTGAGCGCTGGACGCAGGAACGCATTGAACGTATACGCCAGCCGGCTCTGCGCAAGCGCGTACCCCGTGAGCGGCTTCTGTCCGTCTGGCTCAAGGTCGGCCAGGAAAAGCGGTTGGCCAGCCAGGTCGAGGCGTTCCGGAACACGCTGGAGGAAAGCCGGAAGGACGATGGCGACAAGAACCCGCAAGGCGCCGATGCCCGGGAGGTTGTTCAATGAGCCGCCCGATACGCATTATCGGCCAGACCGCAACCTGGCTTGGCCTGGCCGCCCTGGTCGCCGCCCTCGCTCAGGGGCCCGCTTTCTCGCCCGTTGCCGACGGACACGGCGAACTCAGGCTCAGCATGGCGCATCTTGCCGAAAGACTGGTTCCCTGCCGCCCCCTGACCGAAGAAGAGCGCCTGGCGTTGCCGCCTACCCGGCGAGTCACCGAAATCTGCGAACGCGGACGTTCGCCGACCGTGATCGAACTGCGGCTCGACGGCGAGCTGCTTGTCAGGGAGACCGTCACAGCAGCGGGCTGGCACAACGACGGTCGCGCCTACCTGGTGACGACCTTCGCCGTACCGGCCGGTGAACACCGTCTCAGGATGTCGCTTCGCGATACTCCCCGGGACGAGGGGTTCGACATGGAAAAGGAATTCACTCTGCGCCTGGAGTCGGGTGATGCCGCCCTGCTCGAAGTGGGTGATGGCGACGTCAGGCTGAAAGCGCCGGACCGGCATTGAGGAGGAGTGCTCATGACCACGCAATCGTACGAACTCACGGTTCCCGAAGGCTTCAGACGGTCCCTGTCCATAGCCTGGCTGATGGCGGCGGTCATCGCATTGTTGCTCTCGGGGGTATTCGTCATTCTGATCGTGGCCTCGCGAACCCCCGGCGTGGAGGCGCTGTTTCCGTTCAAGGACTTCTTCCACCTGGCCATCGTCGCCCATGTCGACTTCTCGGTGCTGGTCTGGTTCGCCGCCTTCGGTGCCGTGCTGTGGACGCTGGCCAGCCGGCCAATGGCACCAATCACGGCCTGGGGGGCGTTGGCGATCGTCGCCATCGGTTCGGCCATGCTTGCGCTGGGCCCGTTCCGTCCGGGACAGGCGATAATGAGCAATTACGTGCCGGTGCTCGACAACACGCTGTTCCTGACCGGACTGGCCATATTCGGCCTCGGTATCCTGATCAGCGCCATGCGCTCACTGTTCTACCCGCTGCCCGGCAGCGCCCTGCCCGCCGAGGAGGGTGTGCTGCGATTCGGCGTGCACACCGGTGTCATGGCCCTAGTCCTGTCCTTTGGCGCGCTTATCTGGTCGTTTCTGACCATGCCCGATTACCTGGTCGGGCCGCAGTATTACGAGGTGCTGTTCTGGGGAGGCGGCCATGTGCTGCAGTTTGCCTGGGTACAGTTCATGCTGGTGGCCTGGTTGTGGCTGGCTTCGGTATCGGGCATTCGCATCCCCTTGAGTCCACGGCTGGTGCTCGTCTGTCTGCTGGCCGGAATCGTCCCCGCATTCCTGTCAATCTGGGGCTACCTTTACTTCGATGTCGGCAGCCCGGGGCATCGTACCTTCTTCATCTGGTTGATGGCCGCTGCCGGCGGGTTGGCCGCCGGTCCGATCGGCCTGGCTCTTGTTATCGGCTGGTGGAAGAGTCAGCGGGCGGCGGATGCGCACAGTCGGGGCCTGCGTACCGCGCTGCTCTTTTCAATTGCGCTTTTTGGTCTCGGCGGCGCCCTGGGTTTCCTTATCACCGATTCCAACACCATGGTGCCTGCTCACTACCATGGCTGCATCGTCGCCATTACCCTGACATTCATGGCGCTGGGCCTGTACCTGCTGCCGAAGTTCGGTTTCGCGCCGGCGAGAGCGAAAGCGATGCTGGCGCTGCCCTGGATTTACGGCACGGGGCAGTTGCTGCACGTCATCGGTCTGGCCTTCGCCGGCGGGCACGGCGTGCAGCGCAAGACCGCCGGAGCCGATCAGGGGCTGGAAACACTGGCCCAGATCGGCGGTATGGCGATCATGGGCCTGGGAGGGTTGATCGCCATCGTTGGTGGTGTGCTGTTCCTTGTCGCATTCGGCCAGGCCGTATTCACTCGCCGGAGTGCGTTGCTGGCCCGCGCCGCATGACGCCTTAAAGGAATCGCGAATGCCCGAAATACTGCTCTTTGGTCTGGTCGTGGTGGTGGTGTACTTCATCACACATCACGCCGTGATGAAGCTGGAGCAGCGGCACGGTAAACCGCTGGGCGGCTGGCGTACGGTTTGGTTTTTTCTCATTTTTCTTGGATTGATCATCATCGCGCAAGTGCTTGTGCGCATGTTTCTGGGAGATTGACCGCCATGATCGATAATCTGGAACAGTTTCTTCGCTGCGCCGCGAAGCTGGAAGCCGATGCGGCCGATGGTTATGACCAGCTTGCCAGGAAGATGGAAGAGGCCGGCGACGCCGAGGTGACGGCGCTGTTCGCCAAGTTCGCCGAATTCTGCCGGATGCACCACGCCGAGGTCAGGGAAATACAACTCGCGGAACTTGGCCGGACTTTTGACGAACCACTGGAAGACGTGGCCTGGCCGGATGGTCACAGTCCGGAAGACCCGCTGGTACACGCCACGCTCGAAGGCATCACGCCGCGCGGCGCCATCGAAATCGCGCTCGAGACGGAGCGGCGCGCCTGCGATTTTTACCTGGGCGTGGCCGGCCAGACGCGGTCGGAGCGCATACAGGAACTGGCGCATGAATTCGCCGAAGAGGAGGCCGAACACGTCGCCCACCTACAGCGCTGGCTCGAACGTGTTTAGCAGATAAAAAAGTGGTAAATTATATATTGGTTTAACGCAGTCGACTTCCATCCCGTGTCGCCGCTGAAATGGCCGGGAATGAATAAGCGTTTCGATCAATATCCAACCTGAAACAGAGGAAACCTGTCATGCGATACATTCCTGGAGCCTTGTTCGTATCCGCTCTGGTCTTTGCCGTACAACCGGTATCCGCTGCCGACGTCCAGGCCGGGGAGGCCAAGTTCAAGCAACTGTGCGCTACCTGTCACGGCCCTACCGGTCAGGGCGACGGTCCGGCCGCCGCCGGTCTCAATCCCCAGCCGCGCGACCTGTCCGATCCCGAATGGCAGGAGTCGGTCGATGACGAGTTTATTCGCAAGGTCACGGCCGAGGGCGGCGCCGCCGTCGGCCTAGCGCCGACAATGACGGCCTTCGGCCATGCGCTTAGCGACGAGGACCTCGACAACGTCGTCGCCTACATCCGCAGCCTCGCGGACTGATAGCGGGCGATGTCCGGCCGCCGTCGATTGCTGGTGCCGACCCTGCTGGCCATCATGGCCAGCTCGCTGCTGGCCGGCATATGGCTGAGCCAGCAGCAGAGCGGGGAAACGACCTGGGGCAGCGCCCCGCCCGAGGTTCAGGCCGTGATGTGGCCTGAACCGCTGCCCCTGGATGACTTCGCCCTGGAGACTCAGCACGGCGAACCTTTCGGGCCCGAATCACTTCGGGGACAGTGGAGCTTCATGTTCTTCGGCTACCTGCAATGCCCGGATGTCTGCCCGAACAGCCTCTACGCAATGCGCGAAATGCGGCAATTTCTCGAGGAACACGGTTCGGAAGAAGCGGAGCATCAATACATCTTCGTGTCGGTTGACCCCGATAACGACACCCCCGAACTAATGCGCGAATACCTGTCCTGGTACGATCCCGATTTCATCGGTCTGCACGGAGAGGGCGGTCAAGTCGAGAAACTGGCACGCGCGATGGCCGTCAAGTACCAGGAGTTCGTCGACGACAACGGCTACCGCAGTATCGACCACACCAGTTCGCTGATGATCATCGATCCCTCCGGCCGCGCGGTGGGCGCCCTGCCGCCGCCGCTGCAACCGCAGCGCATGGCCGAACAGTTCCAGCGTCTGCGACGGTTCATCCCGGAACACTCGTGACAAAAACCCGAAGCTGGTCGGCGTGATCACCGAAGAAGTGCGGCAGTTTCAAACGGCCTGAAGAGTAAAGCAGGGGGGAGGACCCCCGGATCTGGTGAAATGCCGCTGCTCATCGAGGTATCGTTGAACGTCTCTCTGCCACTTCCGGGCCTCATTATCAGCTAGCCGGCATTTCTCACCGCCCTTCTACTGCGCACGCCGAACTGCTCGCTGTGTCGGGGCGTACTCTCTCCAGCCGGCTCGACGTAGTGTCAGCTACGCCCCTTCGCCGTCTTCCGGTCCGTGCCCCCGTCACAGCGGCATCTCGACGCCCTCGCGACAAACGGCGGTGAGAAATGCGGGGTAGATGCTCCGATGCGACCGCCTTCCCCGGGCGCCGCCCCGAACACGGCTGTTTTACTGACCGGATTTCCCAACGATGAGCAACAAGGTGGCGAACCCGGCAGCGCTGCCATCTCGATACCCTCATTGTTGGATGTTCTTGGTCCTCTTTGTCGAGAGGGTGTTGTTCGCCGGTCCTTGTTGTGCGCCTGGACGCCATACGTTTGCCCCTGTTGTTCTGTTCAGATAATACACCGTCAGAACAACAGGCACCCGGCGGAAACAACAAACGGCAGGGTGTTGATATCCGTCAATGCCGGTCTTGGAGGGTTGATCGATCATCCAACATATCCAGAGTCTGCAGAAGTATCGTCGCCATCGCGGCAATATCTGGCAGGAGGAAGCCATCATGAAAGTTAAAGATACAGTCAATGCCGAACGCCGCCGTTTCATGACCGACAGCGCCATGGTCGGTGCCACACTCGTTGCGGGAACCGGTCTTGCCGGTGTAGTCATGGCCGCAGAACATGGTGGCGATCATGACAGGGCCGGTGTTGCAACAGAGAAGGGCGTCAGGTTCGGAAAAGATGAAAGGGCCTGTGCTACCTGTGTTTTCTGGGGGGGAACCCGCAAGTTGATCAGGGATGGTGACGCCGTCGTCGCCAAGAGTCTGGGCTGGTGCAACAATCCGGAGAGCCCGAATTACGGAAAGTTGACATCGCCTGAACATCTCATGCCGCAATGGAAGAAATGGGGCGTACTGGGCTGAAGGGGAACGCATTCTACTGAAGCTGCTGTCGGGGGTGGAGTGGGAGTGGGTGGGGTCGGACCATGCTAACCCTCTGAGTAAACGGGGGTTGATTCCAATTTTCGCGGTTCCCCGCCGCCTTGGAAGCACGATTTCTGTAGTGGAAATGCCGCGCTAAGGTCATACGCTTCTACGGAATCTGCTTGCCGATACACTTTTGAGGCCGGATTTGCATTGGTAAGGGCGCGGCCAAGGACTCAACTCGGTGGCATTACCGAGTACCTGCGCTTGCCGATCAGACGGATACGCGGGTCCGACCCCAGGGCACCCGAGGACAACCACGTCCCTGAGCAGGAGACTGACGGGATCACGGCCCCGGAGCTTGCTGTCAATCGCCAGGTTGAAGAGTGCGAATTCCTGCGTGTTTCCCTATCCACGAGGGGCTTGGCTGCGCTCGCCCGCGAGGCGCGCATGGAAGCGGACTGCCTGGTGAAGTGGTGCAGTGCCTCCTTCGATCTCAAGGCAGGGGGATGAACTCCTCCTCGTCACCGGGGACCTTGGGAAACCGGCCTTCCCGCCAGTCCTTCTTGGCCTTCTCAATCCACTCCTTGTGGCTGGAGACAAAATTCCATTCGATAAAGCGCCTGCCCAGAGGCGCTCCGCCAATCAGGGCGATTCGCGATGCCTGGGTTGCCTTGACGGCGACGTTCGGTTCCCTGGAGAAGACTGTCATCGAGCGGGCCGGCATCTCGGTGTCTTGCGCCGTGAGGGCGCCGGAGACGATATACACGGCCCGCTCTTCGGCGTCTGGCAGCATCAGTGTCTGCCCCGGTTGAAGGTCTGCTTCCAGGTAGAGTGTGTCGGAGAACAGGCGCACGGGCGAACTGACACCATAGGCGCTGCCCATCATGACCCGAACCGCAACGCCGTCGACAGTCGCGGTGGGAATCCCGTTGCTGGGATAATGGTGAAACGCCGGCTCTATCTCTTCGTCGGCTTCAGGCAGGGCGAGCCAGAGCTGAAGCCCATTCAAGCTATGGTCGGTGGCGGTAATCTCGGGCCGTTCACGCTCGGAGTGGACCATGCCCCGCCCCGTTACCATCAGGTTGATGTCGCCTGGGCGGATGGGCTGCAGGCTACCCAGGGAATCCCGGTGAAGAATCTCACCATCGAAGAGATAGGTGACCGTCGCGATGCCGATATGCGGGTGAGGGCGGACATTGATTCCACTGCCGGCCGGGAAGCGCGCGGGCCCCATGTGATCGAAGAAGATCCAGGGCCCCACCATCTTCCGGCGTGCCGTGGGCAGGAGTCGTCGCACGGAGAAACCACCCAGATCCTTGTCCCTCGGCTTCAGGATCACTTCCACGGCACTGCAGGGCGAAACCGTGGCGTCGCATGGCTGCTCTGCCTTTGCCAGTGTGTTACTCATTTTTCACTCCCTCGTCATGTCCAGCGCATGGCCGTCAGTGCTTTCGCCCACTTCTCTTGGATGGGTGGAGATGGGTG
>SLSJ01000084.1 GCA_007130525.1 Ectothiorhodospiraceae bacterium
AGAAATCCCTGTTCGACGATCTGGAGGTCAATCGCCCGAGCGAGCCGCAGTTGTAGTGCCAAAATCCGAAAGCGGGCGTCGCCCAATCAATAAGTTACGCCCCTAGCTGTCGAACCCCGGGGGACCATACTTAATGCCGATTCATGCAGAGCTCACGCTAGGCCGACCAGCGGTGGAGCACTCATGAGCGGGCATCGAGCGGGAAAGGCGAGCGCGCTCCGCCAGGTTGTTAAGGGCGTGGTTTTGAGGTCCGAATACGCGGTCTAAGAACGGATAACCAAGCGGTGTCGGCGCGCTTTAACTGTCCATTCCGGACGCATGTTCGGCTGTCTAAGTCAAAAGTGTCTTGCCGTGACACGCCATTGAACAGGCAATGACGGGAGACGGTGGTGTATATGTCCTTACCGTCTTCCGCGTACGGGGGTCTGGAAAGCGGGGGGACCATCGGTCGCGTGCCAAGCGCAGGCGGCGGCAGGCGCTTGAGGCACCGGTTCCGCAGTCTGTCCGACGGATCGGTGGACTCCAGGCGGAACGCACCCTGTTAGGGCCGCGTCCCATTCGGGAGAGCTGCCGGTGGGCCATGAAAGGGTGCAGGTTGTGCCTTTCTCCCGGCCACGTTCGCCGGACAGCTCTGCCCTGGACAACTCCTCACAGGTCATATCGCCCGGCGGATTCGGGCTGAAAAACGAGCTGCACTACCAGTATCTTTCGAGATCCCTTCGGTGTGACAATGTGGGCCTTTTTTCCGACTCGTGACCCGAGCAATGCGGCTCCGACAGGGGTGAGCACGGAGATCCGGCTCTCCGGCGGATTGGCCTCCGAGGGAAACACCAGCGTGTATTCAAGCTCGCGCGGGCGTCCGGCTTCCCGGATGCGCACACGGCTATTCATCGTCACCACATCCGCCGGAACGTGTTGAGGGTCGGTTTCCCGACAGTCCGCGAGCTTTTTCGAAAGCAGACCCAGATGCGAGTTCGCCGACCATTCGTCGGACGTTTCAAGGCGCATCAACAGGGGTTCAAGACGCTGAATATCATTCGTTGGCAGTGTCAGGTTGTTCATGAATAGACTCCCACAAGGCGGCGCGGTATGCCGCCGTTCGTTACACATTCCGTTCCGGGCAATGATGTCCCTGGGTCAAGCCCCGGGATGTCAGTCGCCAGGAACGCCGTAGAGAATCGGGAACAGCGCGGCCACCGCCCCCCCGAGGTGACCAGGAAGCCTTGTATGGCGCTGTCTGGTAGGACGCGACCACGGGTGGCGTCGAACAGACCGTCCGCGATGGCAGCCGCCGCCATAAATACCGCGGCTCCCCAGACGATAATGCCCCTGCCATGTACGGCAGCACGGAAGTGGCCGTGAGCTCGGCGGGCACGAGGTTCTTCAGCGCGTTCATGCGTTTGGGGTCGCCATAGCGATACAGTGCGATCACAGGCAGCGGCATGATCCCCAGCCCACAATTGAAGTAGCCGCCGCGGATGGCAATCGACGCCAGCGCGATGCAATAGGCGATGAGACGTCTGGCGTCCGTGCACCGGGCGCATCTCGTGGCAGCGGCGGACCGGCGGCGAACAGCACCAGCCAGGGCACCAGGACGCGAAACGCCTCGCTGGAGGTCGCCAGCAGGAGGCCGTTAAGCAGCACGACAGTTTGGATCAGTCAACGTCCATCGCGCACCCGAAAGGCTAGTCGGCCAGCTGCGAGATTCGGAACTCGAGTACTTCCGGCTTTCGGAGCAGCGCCCGTGAGAGCTGCTGGAAGTGCAGCCGGTTCACCGTCCGAATCACCATGCGGTACTCGAACACATCGCCTGTGGAATTGAGGCGGTAGCCCATCTTGAGTACACGGAACCCCAGGTGTTCCAGGAGATCCCGGACCTGCTGCTCGGGAATGACCATATCGCGTCGGAACCTCAGAACGTGCTCCGCGTGGTGACGGCTTGGAATCCACTGCTCGAAGACGCGTAGCACCGACAGCGTGGCGAGCGTCAGCGTGGCCGCCATCAGTGCGGGAGCGTGAAAGCCGATGCCCAGCAATGTCCCAATGGCTGCTGTGATCCAGATGGAGGCGGCCGTGGTCAGGCCGCGCACCGTGAGTCCCTCCTTGAAGATGACACCGGCGCCGAGGAAGCCGATGCCCGTCATCACCCCCTGCGCCATGCGCGTGGGGTCGGTGCGCACGGTTTCCATGGGCAGCGTGGTGAGCCAGAGTGGCTGGTAGACCGTCACCATCATGAGCAGGGCGGATGCCATGCACACGAGCACGTGGGTACGGAAGCCCGCCGGTCTGCCGCTGAATGTGCGCTCCAGTCCGATCAGCCCGCCGACGAGTAACGCCAGCAGAAGGTGTACCGCAAGCTCCGTGACGGGGTGCGCGGCAAATTCCTGCAACAGAGTCTGCAATTGGACTCACCTCCCGGAATCCTTGAGTTGCCCGGCGATGTTGGCATTCGGACGCGCTTGCGCCATGGACGACGCCGCACGTTCCCGACGGCTCACGTCGTATACCGGCTCGTAATGACTCAGTTTCATGGACACCTCCGCGCGGCCGCCGGAGAGGTTTTCGAGCTCGTCATCCAGCCCGAGCAGGCTTGACAGGCGGGCGGTCGCGTACAGCACCCGCTTTCCGGCGCGAAAGCTGGGAACCGCCAACTGGATCGACCGCCATGCAAGGCATCGCCTGACCGGGTAATCCAGCTCCGCTGGGATGACGATGCGCAGCGCCATCACCGGTACCTCCAGCCGCGGCCGCGCCTTGCACAAAATAGTGACCGGCAGTGCGCGGAACTGGTCCGGGAGAAGGGTGTGAATCTTCTCGACCAGCTTCTTCAGGGATGCGTGGTCTTCCGCAAGCACGCGAATGCCGGTGGCGGTGTTCTCAATGTGCGCGCGCGGCACGCCGCGAAACAGCAGCGGAACCAACCCCTCGAACAGGGGGCCGTCATCCACGTTTCTGTGCTCAAGTCGTTGCTCAAGGACGTAGTGCATTGTGCTGATCCTGGTAGTTGTCATGCGCCGAACAGGCGCAATAAACCGCACGGCGTCGTGCGCCATGTATTCAGAGGATAACGATGCAACGCCGGGCATCGGCCGATGCCCGGCAACCTACGGCCGGATGGACGGATGCCCCCGGAGGAAGTGGGTCAGCAGGCGGGCTGCATGAGACAAAGTAAACATCGTTCGTTTGCGCCTGGACGGAAACTGGGTATGTTCTGGCCTGATTATACGTGGCTGGGGGTTTTTAGCCAGCGCATGACCCGCCCGGCTCCTTCCATCCATGATCATAGGGGGCTCACCCGGCCCCCCGGATGTGGTGCCCGGACCAACGCAGCGCGCCCAGCCCGGATTACGGCCCATGATTAGGGGGACCGAGACACGCAGTGGCCAGGATCGGTCATAGCCTACGGTGCTGGCAATGGCCGGTTCTCATCATTCGCTCAGCGATCCACGTCACCGGACAATTGGGCGCAACCGATCACGGAATGGAAGGCGATGCCGCCATGCGGTGGGCCCCTGCTGACGAATGCCGCCATACACCACTTCCCGCCAGGCGGTCACGATCATGCGCCCGATCGAAATCCAGCACCGGGCCACTGGGCACGATGAGCGTGGGGTTGATGGCCGGATTGGTGTAGTAGCCTACCTTGATGTGCTCCAGGTTGACGGTCTCGCGCACGCCCGGCCACTGGTAGAGTTCGCGCAGGTAGTTGGAGAGGTTCGGGTAGTCCTCGATGCGCCGGATATTGCACTTGAATGCCCCGTGATAGGCAGCGTCGAAGCGCACCAGGGTCACGAACAGCCGCCAGTCCGCCTCGGTGAGATAGCGGCCGGCCAGGTACCGGTGGTCGGCCAGGCGCGCTTCCACGCGACCCAGGGTGTCGAATACGTCGGTGACGGCCGCGTCGTAGTGCGCCTGGTCCCTGGCGAAGCCCGCCCGATAGACGCCATTGTTGACCTTGTCGTAGATGAGCGCATTCCAGGCGTCGATTTCATCACGTAGCGGCTCAGGGTGGAAGTCGAGGTCGTTGCCGGTGAGGTGGTCGAACGCCGTGTTCAGGATGTGCACGATATCGGCAGACTCGTTGTTCACGATCCGCCCCTGGTCGCGGTCCCACAGCACCGGCACCGAGACCTTCCCGGTATAGCCCGGGTCGGTGGCGGTGTAGAGCTGGTAGTGACGCTCGATGGACCCAAGCCTGGGACCGGCGTTCTGGGGACGGGCGTAGGTCCAGCCCTCGTCACCGAGCACGGCATCGGCGACGGAGACCGGGATCAGCGCCTCCAGGCCCTTGCGCTTGCGCAGGATGAGCGTGCGCGATGCCCACGGGCACAGGTAGGCGACGAACAACTGGTAGCGCCCCGGCTCGGCGGGAACAGCCAGGCGATTTTCCGGCCCGGGCTCACCGCCAGGCGTGATCCGGTTTCTGAATCGGGTGGGCTCGCGCCGTCGGCGATGGCTCCCTTGACCCACTGTCCGTTGACCAGTCCCGGCATGATTGCCTCCTTTGTCCGTTACCCACCGAAGACGTAGGCGGATTGCATGCTGCCCAGTACCCGGTCTTGAAACACCTTGCGACCGGCGTCCTGATCGGCGGCCCCGGCTGCCACGTGCAGCGGTAACAGGTGTTCCTCCCTGGGATGCGCGGCGCGGCCGCCGGGCGCCTCGGCCCAGGCGATCAGCCGCCGCTCGCGCCGGGGTGCCGGGAAAGCGACAGTCTCGGCCAGCCAGTCATCAAAGCGCACCGAGTCCGGGTCAAGTGCGGCGTCGTCGAAGCGGAACCGCTGCATGTTGTGGTAGCTCATGCCGCTGCCGATGATGAGGACGCCCTCACGCCGCAGGGATGCCAGGGCCCGCCCCATCTCCAGATGTTGTGCGGGGTCCAGCCCTTGCTTCAGGGACAGTTGCACGAGGGGCACATCCGCGTCCGGATAGATCACCTTGAGCGGGATGAACACCCCGTGATCGACGCCGCGCTCATGATCAAGCTCAGCGTGCGCACCGGACGTCCGCAGCAGCGCCTGGACACGAGCTGCAAGCTCAGGGGATCCGGGGGCCGGATAGCGCAGTACATACGTGTGGGGCGGGAAGCCGCTGTAGTCGTAGAGCAGCGGCGGTTGCCGCTGCGCGTTCAGGTTGTACCACCCTGGATACTTTCCCCAGGTAAACTATTATTTCCTTCTATTTCGGCATTTCCCCCAACACCGCGCGTCGAGCGGTGTCCCTATCCGTTGCGGGTGCCGCCCCTGGGTGCCCGGGAGGCGAACGGCGGGCTCCTACCCGCAACATTTTCTTGTGTACGTGTTTCGTATAGCGAACAGGACTCACCTTCCGTGAGCCGATGGTGGAGCGACAGCCATGAACGGGTTTCGCGGTTTGACGGTGTTAATTGCAGTTGCGCTGGGCCTGGTGGCCGGTTCCGGAGCCATGGCTCAGGGTCAGCCTCACGGCCACGACCAGGGGCAGGCCATGGAGGCTGCGGCGGTGCCGCTCTTCGAGGGCCTGGGCGAGCAGCACTTCCCGATCACGACGACGTCCGAACTGGCCCAGCGCTATTTCGATCAGGGCCTCATGTTCATCTACGGGTTCAACCACTTCGAGGCCGCCCGCTCCTTTGGCAAGGCGGTGCGGCATGACCCGGCCTGTGCCATGTGCCATTGGGGTGTCGCCCTGGCGCTGGGTCCGCATATCAATGCCCCGATGTTCCCTGACGCGGTGGTGCCTGCCTATGACGCTTTGCAGAAGGCGCGGCAGCATGCGCCGGGGGCCACGGAGCGGGAGCGGGCCTATATCCGGGCGCTCAGCCACCGGTACGCGGCGGATCCGCCGGAGGACCGCTCCGGTCTTGATCGTGCGTACGCGCAGGCCATGCGAGAGCTTGCCAGAGCCTATCCGGACGACTTGGACGCGGCGACGCTGTTCGCGGAGTCGCTGATGGACCTTGTGCCCTGGAATTACTGGGACGAACACGGCCGGCCCAGGGCGGAGACGGCGGAGGTTATCCGCGAGCTGGATCGCGTGCTGGAGCGCCATCCGTACCACCCCGGCGCGCTGCACTACTACATCCACGCCCTGGAGAACTCGCCGAATCCGGAGCGGGCCGAGGGCGCTGCGGACCGCCTGCGGGAGCTCAACGTGCAGATCGGCCACATGATCCACATGCCATCGCACATCTATGCCCGGATCGGGCGCTGGCACGATGCCTCGGTGGCCAACGAAGGGGCCCTGGCGGACGACAAGGCCTACCTGGCGGCCCACGAGGTGCAGGGCATGGTGCCGTTGCTGTACCACCCGCACAATTTCCATTTCCTGTCCTGGACGGCGGGCATGGAAGGCCGCAGTGCTGTCGCCTACCAGGCGGCAACCGAGCTGGTGGCGGCCACGCCCGCCGAGCTGGCCGGCGAGCTTCCCTTCCTCAACAACTTCCTCGCTATGCCGACGCTGACGCTTGTCCGCTTCGGAAAGTGGGACGAGGTTCTTGCCCTGCCGCGGCCATCCGAAAACGCGGTATTTCTTGCCGCGATCGACCACTATGCGCGCGGGCTTGCGTTCGCCGCCGAGGGTTCGGCCGATGGGGCGCGGGACGAGGCGGCAAAGCTGGAGGCCATTGCCAGAAGCGATGCCCGCCAGGTGCTGGAGATACCAAAGGCCTTCTTTCCCGGCGGCAGCATGGTCGCCATCGCCAACAACATCCTGCAGGCGGAACTGGCGCTGCTGGAGGGCGAAGGGGACGAGGCGGTGCGGTTGCTGGAGGAAGCCGTGGCCATGCAGGACGGCCTGCCGTACTTCGAACCTCCGTACTGGTTCGCCTCGTCACGTCTGAATCTGGGCAAGGTGCTGCTGGCGCTGGACCGGGCGGCTGACGCGGAAGCGGTGTACCGGCGGGACCTTGCGCAGTACCCGCACAACGGCTGGTCGCTCTCCGGCCTGGCTCAGAGCCTGCGCGCCCAGGGCAAGGCAGCGGAGGCCGATCAGGCTACGCGGCAATTCCGGGACGCTTGGAAGCACGCGGATGTTGCTATGACCTGGAGATAGAACACAGTCAGGAAGCCGCCGGCCGAGATCCGCTGCCGTTCCGGCCGGCAGACTCCCCCAGAAAGTGGGCGCGTTGTCCTGGCCGGCGCGCCGACTGTAACCGGTCCCGCCACCGCGCCCGACTTCCATGCCGATACGCCAGGTGCGCCGTCGCGCGCCACCGAAGCGGCCCGGAGCAAGGGGGAAAGGAAGAATGCCCGCAGCACCGATGCATACCACCCCGATCAATGGCGCCGCCGCCAGGGTCACAGGTTCTTCGCGCTTCGGGCCACAACACACCGGACCGAGGGTGACCGCCCTCGGCGGGCGGGTTCCGGTCCATCGCTAGCCCGCGTATCTCACCGCCGTTCGTCGCGAGGGCGTCGAGCTGCCGCTGTGACGGTGGGCACGGACCGCAAGCCGGCGAAGGCGTAGCTGACGCTACGTCGAGCCGGCTGGAGGGAGTAGCCCCTTTACGGCGAGCAGATCGGTGTGTGTAGTAGAGGAGCGGTGAGATATGCGGGCTGGAGGCGCCAGCGTTCAGGAATCCTCCATAACTCGACAGGGCGCCCCGTAGCCGGCGCCGGGGCGTGCCTGCCATCGTCGCTCTGTTTTGAGGTTCATTAGCTGTCCCGTCCGGGCCGCGGAACATGGTAATCGCTGCAAGTCCCTGTAGTTCAAGTGGCGGTGTGTGGCGTGAGAAAGCCCGTTCCGCTCGCCTTTCTTGAGGAGTTATTGCCACCGGTGTTCAGGTTGTCTTGGCGAAGGCAATTCAGGGGTATGGACATGAACATGTATACTATATACATTAATTAAAAGGGTTTGAGACGGTGGAGGTTGCCATGCACGACCAGATTCTGCATCGGTTGCGCCAGGATCATCGCAATATCGAACCGCTGCTCTGTATTCTGAATCGCCAGTTCCAGCGCCTGGCTTTCGAGGCTGCGGATTACGAATTGGTGGAACGAATCCTCATCTACCTGGCGGATTACCCCGACAGGTATCACCATCCGTTCGAAGAGTTGCTGATGGAGAGGCTTCGAGTGCGCAGGCCAGAAGCGTCTGAAACACTCATCACGATTCATGAACATCACGTTCAACTGGCCAGCGAGGGGGTCCGACTCCAGCAGATGCTTCACGACATTATCGTCGGCACTCCGGTTAGCCGTGAGTTGCTGCGGGCCAGAGGGCAGGGCTATGTGTCGCTGTACCGGCAGCACTTTCGCGACGAAGAGTGCAGTCTGTTTCCCCGGTTGGCAGAGGCGCTTACGCCCGCCGACTGGCTGCAGGTGACGACAACGTTCCAGTGGTGTCTGAATCCCCTGTTCGACGATACAAGCACAGGGGTCTATCGGGATCTGCGTGATCGAATAGAACTGGAACTGAGAACGCCGTTACCCGCGGCAGGCACCGGGTATTGTCCGCATTGCGCCGAAGGCTGAGTCTGCGGGGACGCCAAGCCGAACCCTATACGCGGTCCAGTTCCAGCCAACCTCCTGGCGGTCCAGCGGCCCATCGCTGTTCGACTCGGGGGCCGCCGCGCTGGACAGTCGTCTCCTCCGCCACGGTCTGGACTGATGGCCTCTTATCCCGCATATCTCACCGTCCTTCTAGTACGCACGACGATCTGCTCGCTGTGACGGGGCGTACTTCCTGCAGCCGGCTCGACGTAGTGTCAGCTACGCCTTCGCCGTCTTCCGGTCCGTGCACCCCGCCACAGCGGCATCTCGGCGCCCTCGCGACGAACGGCGGTGAGATACGCAGGCTAGAAAACCCATGAATCCAGGAACTGAAATATCCCCCGCCTGGGGGATTGCCCTGCTGGTTGCGAGGAAACAATCAGGAGGGGTGGCCCATGATCAGGCAGGAGGAGTACGGCATGATACGAGGCCCGCGCCGCAGAGGCATGTTTGTCAACGTCGACTCAGGCCCGCCCGCTGGAGGAT
>SLSJ01000179.1 GCA_007130525.1 Ectothiorhodospiraceae bacterium
ACGGAAAACGGAAAACCACGCCCGCAAAGCGGGCGGAAAACGCTTTCCCTCCGGCCCGCTGCCCTTTATCCCTGCCCCTTCGTCCTTGACCCCTGCCCGTCAAACCACCCCCCTCTCCGCCAGCGATACCGGCTCGCCATCGCCGATTACGATGTGGTCCAGCAGGCGGATATCCACAAGCGCCAGTGCATCACGCAAGCGCACGGTTATGCGCTCATCCGCCTGGCTGGGTTCGGCGACGCCGGACGGGTGATTATGGGCGGCGATCACCGCGGCCGCGTTCAGCGCCAGGGCACGCTTGACCACTTCCCGAGGATGCACGCTGGCCGCGTCGATGGTGCCACGGAACAGCTCCTCGAAACGGATCACGCGGTGGCGATTGTCCAGGAACAGGCAGGCGAAGACCTCATGGGGATGGTGGCGCAGGTGAGCCCGGAGGAAACGGCGTGTCTCGTTGGGGCTGGTCAGGGCATCACCACGGCGCAGTTCGTCCTGGAGATGGCGACGCGCCATTTCCAGAACAGCCTGGAGTTGCGCGTATTTCGCCGCACCAAGCCCCGGTGAAGAACAGAATTCGGTCCGGGCGGCTTCCAGCAACTCGCGCAGGCCGCCGAACCGGCCGAGCAGGTCGCGCGCCAGGTCCACCGCACTGCGGCCCCGCACCCCGGTGCGCAGAAAAATGGCCAGCAATTCGGCGTCGGACAGCGAACCCGGACCAAGTTCAAGAAGGCGCTCCCGCGGGCGCTCGCCCGCGGGCCAGTCGGTAATTGCCATGATTTCGCTCCCTCCCTGGAACGGTTGGATGTGGTCTGCTTGCGCTGCGAGAGCGTCTGATCACGCCATGGAGGCACGCAACTTCTTCATGGCGTTCTTTTCGAGCTGGCGGACCCGCTCCGCGGATACGTTGTAATGGTCTGCCAGTTCCTGCAGGGTGACCTTCTGCTCCAGCAGCCAGCGCCGCTGCACAATGTCCCGGCTGCGCTCGTCAAGAGCCGACAGCGCCCTCTGCAGGGACTCTGTCTGGTGGGTCTCCCAGTCGTCGCGCTCCAGCTCCTCGGAAGGATCCACCTGCGCGCTGCGCAGGTAGGCCGCGGGGGCTCGGGGCACGGCATCCTCGTCGTCCGAATCCGGCTGTGGATCGAAGGCCACATCGTGCCCACTGAGCCGGGATTCCATCTCCATCACCGTCTCCGGCTTCACACCGAGATCCGCGGCCACGCGATTGACTTCATCATGGGACAGCCAGCCGAGACGCTTCTTGGAACTGCGCAGGTTGAAGAACAGCTTGCGCTGCGCCTTGGTGGTGGCCACCTTGACGATGCGCCAGTTGCGCAGAATGTACTCGTGTATTTCGGCGCGAATCCAGTGAACGGCAAAGGAAACCAGGCGCACCCTTACTTCCGGGTCGAAGCGCTTGACCGCCTTCATCAGACCAATGTTGCCTTCCTGGATCAGATCGGCCAGCGGTAGACCATAGCCGTTGTAGCCCCTGGCCACATGAACGACGAAACGCAGATGCGAGAGCACGAGCTGCCGGGCCGCGTCCAGGTCACCGGTGTCGCGATAGGCAACTGCCAGTGAGCGCTCTTCCTCGGCGCTGAGCACCGGAATCTGATTCACGGCCTGGATGTACGCCTCTTCACTGCCGACGCGCAGCGGTAGATTCCTGGTGCCTACAGGTGCAAGCGCGGTGCCCATAAAATACCTCTCCCTCTATGGTCTGATTTCGCCATTTTAGCACTCACACCCATTGAGTGCTAAGCGGGAAAAAAGTTCGGTGCGACTAAACTCAGGTCGGCTCTATCGCCGCCAGGTGCCGGCCCACGGCCAGCCAGGATCCCACCAGACCAAGCCCGATGCCGGCGGCAAGCAACCGAACCAGGCCATGCAGACCGAGCCCGTGCAACAGTGGTTCCGCCGCATACAGTGTAGCCAGATCTGCGGCGGGGGCGGCCAGGGACAGTCGCACGACTTCCACGAGCAGAGCCGCAAGCAGACCGCCGAAGGCCCCGTACCAGACACCCTCGTACAGAAACGGGCGGCGGATGAACGCGTCGGTGCCGCCGATGAGCTTGGTAATGACGATCTCCTCGCGGCGATTCTCGATGGCAAGCCGTATGGTATTGCCCACCACCAGCACAACCGTCACCGCCAGTAGCGCCGCCACCAGCCAGACGGCACGCCGAAGCAGGTCCATGATCGCGTGCAGCCTCTGCACCCACTCCAGATCCAGACGGGCCACGTCCACCAGCTCCAGAGACTGCAATTCCTTGCCGAGCGCCTGCAGTCCGGCCGCATCCAGGTCCGGAGCCGGAACCACGATCACGACCGGAGGCAGGGGATTCTCGTCCAGCAGGTCGAGCGCGTCGCGCATGCCGGAACGGGCACTGAACTCCTCGGCGGCCGCCTCCGGCGTGATGACCTCCGTGGAACGGATCGCCGCGCGTTCCCGCAGTTCGTCGGCGAAAACCCGGTAGTCCGACTCTTCGGTTCCGGACTCGATGAACAGGGACAGGCTGGCGCCGCCATCCCACTCCGCGGTGACACCCTCCACACCCTGCAGCAGCAGGAGAAACGTTGCCGGCAGTGCCAGCGCAATGCCGAGCACGCCGGTGGTCATGGCGCTTGCCAGGCGGGTGCGGGACAGCCGCCCGAGGGCGCCAACCGCGGCGCGGCCATGGCCTTGCAGCCAACCAGCCAGATATCGCCGCACTGCATGGGGCAGGCCGCTCATGGGTAGGCGCTCCCCGGGTCGTCGGCTACGATTCGACCGTCATTCAGGCGCAGGCAACGATGCTTCAGCCTACGTACCAGTACCAGATCATGGCTGGCGATCAGCGTGGTTACGCCAACCCGGTTGAACTGGACAAAGAGCTGCATGATCTCTTCGGAGAGGTCGGGATCCAGGTTGCCGGTGGGTTCGTCGGCCAGCAGGATCGGCGGCCGGGTCACCACGGCGCGAGCAATACCGACGCGCTGCTGCTCGCCGCCGGACAGGGTCACCGGGTAGGCGCGCTCCTTGCCCAGCAGCGTGACCTTGTCCAGGGCTGCGCGCACGCGCCGCCCCACCTCGCGGTGGGGTACACCGCTGATGACCAGCGGCAGCGCCACATTGTCGAACACGGTGCGATCGTGGAGCAGCCGGTGATCCTGGAAGATCATGCCCACTCGCCGGCGCAGAAAGGGAATGCGCCGGCCCCGCAGACGCGACAGGTTGATACCGGCGATGACGATCTGCCCCCGGCTGGGCCGCTCCAGCAACGGGACCAGCCGGAGCAGCGTGCTCTTGCCGGCACCGGACGGACCGGTGAGGAACACCAGTTCGCCCTTCGCGACCGTGAAGCTGAGGTCGTGCAAGGCGCGGAAACCGCCCGGATACTGCTTGCTGACGTGGTCGAACTGGATCATTCGGATCGGGATCCGGTCAAGGAAGTGCTCATGTAACCCCGCACTCGCGGTCGAGTCGCGCCTAGCCCGCATATCTCACCGCCCTTCTACTACGCACGCCGATCTGCTCGCTGTGTCGGGGCGTACTCCCTGCAGCCGTCTCGACGTAGTGTCAGCCACCCCTTCGCCGTCTTCCGGTCCGTGCCCCCCGTCACAGCGGCATCTCGACGCCCTCGTGACGAACGGCGGTGAGATATGCGGGCTAGCAATCCGGCAAGGCGCGGCGCCGGCCGGCGGGCGTCGGTCCCGGTTCAGCGGCGTAATGCCGCCGTGGGCCGGAACCGGCCCGGCGCCGGGAACACACTCCGGTACCGCACGGCGCCCGGTTTCGCGGAAAACGGGCCGCCCGCACGAAACGAATCAATAACCCCCGTGTCGCCTTACGCGGCGTCCCCGTTCATGACGTCACCGAGCAGGGCATCCACGAACTCGACGGCACTGAACGAGCGCAGATCGTCGACGCCCTCGCCGACACCGATGAAGCGGATCGGAATGGGCAACTGCTGGGCAATGGCAAATATCACGCCGCCCTTGGCGGTGCCATCGAGCTTGGTCAGCACCAGGCCGCTCACGCCCACGGCCTCGTGAAAATGCCGCGCCTGGGAGAGCGCATTCTGGCCGGTGCCTGCATCCAGCACCAGCAGCGTCTCATGGGGTGCGGTATCGTCCAGGCGTCCCATGACCCGGCGAACCTTGCGCAACTCGTCCATCAGATTGTTCTGGGTGTGCAGGCGCCCCGCCGTATCGGCGATCACGATATCCACACCACGGGACCTGGCCGCCTGAAGGCTGTCGAAAATCACCGATGCGGAATCCGCTCCGCTGTGCTGGGCGATCACCGGTATGCCGGTACGCGCACCCCAGGTCTGGAGCTGTTCCACGGCTGCGGCACGAAAGGTATCACCGGCCGCCAGCAGTACGCTGTGGCCCTCCGCCTTCCAGCGGCTGGCGAGTTTGCCGATGGTGGTGGTCTTGCCGACGCCGTTCACACCCACGGTCAACACCACCCAGGGCTGGTGCGCCTCCGTGTCCGGCACCAGCGGCTCCTCGCAGCGCTCGAGAATGGCTACCATGTCCTCTCGCAGGCCACGCATCAGCGCCGACATGTCGGTGAGTTCACGACGCCGCAGGCGAGCCGTCATGCCATCTATGATGCGAGTGGTGGCTTCGACCCCCACGTCCGCCATCAACAGACGTGTTTCCAGCTCTTCGAGCAGGTCGTCGTCAATGGTCTTGCGGCCAAGAAAGGCACTGGCAAGGCCTTCCGTGAGACCGCTCCGGGTCTTGCCCAGGCGCTGTCGCAGCCTGCCAAGAAGCCCGCGCCGCGGTTCCTCCCTGGCAGAATCAGTCGTTTCCGGGGACTCCGGTCCGCGGTCGCCGCCGCGTTTTCTGAAACCTAACATGGCAGATAGGGTCACTAGTTCGTGAGTGGTGTGCGTATCCTACCACCGTTGCAATCGCCGACATCGGAAGACACTCGAATGAGCATGTTTCGAAGACACTGCAGACCGCTGATCGTTGCCATCGCCGCGACATTCGCCACCACTGCCGTTGCCCTGCCGGTCCAGGCGGAGCCCTCGGTTCATGAATTCGCCCTCGACAACGGCATGAAGGTGCTGGTAAAGCCGGACAGCCGGGCACCCGTGGTGGTTTCCCAGCTCTGGTTTCCCGTGGGCTCCAGCCACGAGCGACCCGGTGAAACCGGCATATCGCACATTCTCGAGCACATGATGTTCAAGGGTACCGAGAATCGTGAAACCGGTGAATTCTCCCGCACCATTTCGCGCGAGGGGGGTCGGCTCAACGCCTTTACCGGTCGCGACTTCACCGGCTATTACGAAGAACTCCAGGCCGACCGGCTGGAGGTGGCCCTGGAACTGGAAGCGGACAGGCTGGCAAATATCCGCTTTGACGAGAACGAATTCGAGCGCGAGATGGAGGTGGTTCGGGAGGAACGCCGGCAGCGCGTCGACGATAACCCGCTGGGCCTCGGAAGCGAACGCTTCAATGCCCTCGCCTGGGCGACCAGCCCTTACCGCCAACCCATCATCGGCTGGGCGGAAGACCTGGACAGCATCACTCTTGATGATGTCCGCGACTGGTACGAGAAGTTTTACGGCGTCAACAACGCCACTCTGGTGGTAGTGGGTGACGTGGACCCGGAAGCTGTCCATGACCTGGCGCGGAAACATTTCGGTCCGCTGGAGCCAAGACCGGCGCCCGAGGCCCGATCCCACGGCGAGATCGAAGGCCTGGGGGAACGACGTGCCCGGCTGCGGATCGAGAACGCCACTCCATTTCTGCTCATGGGCTACCACGTGCCGTCGCTCGCCACGGCGGATGACAGCAATGACAGCCACGCCCTGAGCCTGCTCGCCAGCATTCTGGATGGTGGTAAAAGTGCCCGGCTGCCGCAGCGGCTGGTACGCGATGAGGAAGTCGCCAGTTCCGTGAGCGCGGGTTACCGCGGCGTGGCCCGACTGGATACCCAGTTCACGCTTAGCGGACGACCACCGCCGGCCGGCAGTCTTGATGATCTGGAGCAGGCGCTGCGCACCGAAGTCGAGCGCATTATCGATGAAGGCGTAAGCGAGGAGGAACTGGAGCGGGCGCGTATCCAGGCACGTGCGGACTACGTCTACCGCATGGATTCGTTGTCTTCACAGGCCATGCAGATCGGCTTGCTGGAAACCACGGGCATCGGCTGGGAGGTCATGGACACCTTCGAAGAGGCTATCGCCGCGGTGACCAGGGAAGACATCCAGTCCGTGGCCGAACGCTACCTGGTGGATAACCGCCTTACCGTGGTCCATATCGAACCCAGGGGCGAGATCTCTCCCATGCCCATACCCGGGCAGGGACCCGCCGACACACCGACACCTCCAAACGACACCGGATACTGACCATGATGCCGATCAACCGTACGACCATCACGGGGTTATGCATGGCGGCCGTGTTCGGCCTGGGCGGGTTGCTGCCGGCCCATGCGGAGCGCAGCCACGGGCCCGAGATCGAACACTGGACCACCGACAGCGGATTGGGCGTGTATCTCGTGCGCACCGACGCCCTCCCCATAGTCGACCTGTCCTTGCTGTTCGATGCCGGCAGCGCGCGGGACGGCGATCTGCCGGGTCTGGCCTCCATGACCAGCAGCCTGCTCCGGGAAGGCGCCGACGGTCTGGATGCCGGAGCCCTTGCGCGCCGGTTCGAAGATCAGGGCGCGCGTTTTTCGACCAGCAGCGGGCGTGACACAGCCACCCTGACACTGCGCAGCCTCAGTGACGAGGAACCGCTGGAGGCGGCCATCGACACGCTGGCGCGGGTGATGGCCAAGCCCGATTTCCCGGAAAGCGCGCTGGAGCGCCAGCGCAGGCGCATGCAGGTGGCACTGAACAATGCCAGGAACGACCCGGGCTCCATTGCCAGCCGCCGATTCTGGAAGGAGCTCTATGGAGATCACCCCTATGCCAACCCCCCGGTAGGCACCGAGGAAAGCCTGGCGGAAATCGGTCTGGATGACGTCAGGGGATTCCACGAGCGCTATTACGTGGCCGGCAATGCCACCCTGGCGCTGGTGGGAGATGTCAGCCGAGAGCGCGCCGAGCAGATTGCCGAACGGCTGGACGACGCCATTCCCGCCGGTGAACGGGCTCCCGCGCTGCCGGATCCGGACATGCCCGAGGAGGGCAAGGTCATTCATATCCCGTTCCAGTCCGCCCAGAGCAGAATCCTGATGGGCCACCCCGGCTACGCCCGTGGCGACGATGACCATTTCACCCTCTATGTGGGAAATCACATCCTCGGCGGCAGCGGCCTGGTATCGCGACTCGCCGACGAGATGCGTGAACAGCGCGGTCTTTCCTATTCGGTATCGAGCCGCTTCAGCCCCATGCAGGCCGCCGGCCCATTCATCATGAGCACCAGCGTGCGCACCGACCGCACCGGGGAAGCCCGTGAGGTGCTCGGCCGGCAACTGCAGGACATGCGCGCAACGCCGCCGGAGGACAACGAACTTCGGGATGCCATACGCAACATCACAGGCAGCTTCCCGCTGAGCCTGGACAGCAACAGGAAGATAGCCGGATTCGTCGCCAACATCGGATTCCATGGCCTGCCGCTGGATTACCTCGACACATTCCCGGCCAGGGTGGAAGCGGTGACAGCCGAGTCCATCCAGGAAAGGTTCAGGGAAAGGCTCGACCCGGAGCGCATGATCACCGTCATCGTCGGACCCGAAGATGAGGATGGGAACGACTGACGGCGACTGCGGCTGAGTGTAAAGTCGGGTTCCATCATGGCCCGACACGGAACCCGACAACTGCGCATCATCGGCGGCCGCTGGCGCGGTCGCCGGCTGCGTTTCGCCGCCGTCCGCCACCTGCGACCGACCTCCGATCGTAATCGCGAGACCCTGTTCAACTGGCTGCAGCCACGGCTGCCAGGGGCGCGCTGTCTCGACCTCTTCGCCGGCAGCGGGGCGCTGGGCTTCGAAGCGGCATCGCGGGGGGCGGCGGAGGTGGTCATGGTGGAACAGGCACGCGCGGCGGTATCCATACTGCGTGATAATGTCCGGCTGCTGGGCGCCGACAACATCCACGTTCGCCAATGCGACGCCCTGCGCCTGCTCGACGGACCGTCCTCGGAATTCGACATCGTCTTTCTGGACCCGCCATTCGAGAGTACGATGCTGGAGGCTTGCTGTGCGCGCCTCGACCAGCGGGGCTGGCTTCACCCCGGTGCCTGCATCTACGTGGAGACAGGCAGCCGGCAGGGCCTGCCGGCACTGCCCGCAGGCTGGACCGTATGGCGGCAGCGGACCGCCGGACAGGTCCTCTATGCCCTGCTTCGCGTCCCCGGAAACGAACAGGCCGGGCACGACATTTTGCAAAGCAGCGATGATACTGGTGAGATGTAGGCGCCCTAGTCCGCGCTGGCTGACCTCCATTCGGGACGGAACCAGAACTCATGACCATCAAGGCAATTTATCCCGGCACCTTCGATCCCATTACCAACGGCCATATCGACCTGGTGGAACGCGGATCGAAGCTGTTCGATACCCTGGTGGTGGCGATCGCGAGCTATCCCAGCCCGACCAAGCACCCGGTCTTTACCGTTGAGGAAAGGCTGAAAATGGCGCGGGCTGCGCTGGAACACCTCGGCAATGTGGAAG
The DNA here is from genome assembly GCA_007130525.1 of Ectothiorhodospiraceae bacterium. GTDB lineage: Bacteria > Pseudomonadota > Gammaproteobacteria > Nitrococcales > Aquisalimonadaceae > Methylonatrum. The sequence continues at coordinate 8,618 of SLSJ01000179.1, forward strand.
TCAGGTCGTTCAGCACACTGCTGGCGCATTTCGTGACAGAACAGCGCGCCCACGTCATCCTCCGCGGCCTGCGGGCGGTTTCGGATTTCGAGTATGAATTCCAGCTGGCGAGCATGAACCGGCAGCTGGTTCCCGACGTCGAGACTATCTTCCTCACACCGTCGGAACAGTATGCCTTCATCTCCTCCAGCCTGGTTCGAGAGGTCGTGGCTCTCGGCGGCGATATCTCGAAATTCGTGCAGCCGCCGGTGGCCCGCGCCCTGATAGAGCGCCTCAGGCGCGAC
>SLSJ01000211.1 GCA_007130525.1 Ectothiorhodospiraceae bacterium
ACGCGCGCCTCGGCGCCTTCGACCTGCGAGGCCAGTTCGTCGACCTCCGCCCTGGACACGGCCTCGTCCTCCAGCAGCTGCCGCGCGCGCTCGAGCTTCTGGCGAAGATCGTCGCGCTGGGCGATGGCCTCCCGCAGTTCACTCTCTTCACGCACCCGGTCGAGCCTGAACAGCACGTGTCCCTTGGAGACCTGCTGGCCTTCGCGGAAGCCGATCTCGGTTATGCGCCCCGACACCTCGGCGACAATGTCCACCGATTCAAGGCCCCGGGTGGTCCCCACCGCCTGCACGATATCGCGAACGGTGCCGGTACGCGCCGCCGCCACTTCCACCCGCACCGGTGCCTGGGTTCCCTGAGCCTCGCCATTGGCATTGTTGACAAGCCCCTGCTGGCCGAACCAGATCCAGCCCAGCACCCCGAGTGCGGCAAGCAAGGCCAGGCCGACCAGCTGGATGATCAATCGCATTGCAGAGGATTCCTCAAGGCTCGCGGTGAGTCCGGCAAACCCGGACTTGCGTCGACGAAACGACCCGATTTCGCGAAAAACATGATTTGGTACACAACATGCAGCGTAATTCCGGAACCGAGAGTCTACCCGGAAAATGCCGCCCCGGGCACGTCATTCGCCGTTGCCGTGAGACAGTTGGGCGGCGTATCGGTTCGCGCCGGGGTATGCAAACAGAAGTTATGGGGACGCTGAAAGCGTTGATCCGGCCGCACGTTTGATACAATGCTGCATTGCATGAAGAAATTCGGCCCCGGCCGAACGTTCAAACCCAAATATCAGGTGAACCGCATGAACCGTATTTCCTCACGTCTTTCGGGCGTTGTGCTCGTGACGATGGCACTGCTGGCGCTGCCTTTCACTGCCGTTGCCGAGGATGAGCCCGACAGCTTTCTGATCTCGCTCAACAGCGCCGAGGGGCAGGTGCAGGGCATGGCCCTGGAACTTGCAACCAAGCTTGCGCAAAGAGACAAGGAAGTGATGGTTTTGCTATGCGGTGATGCCGGAGACCTCGCGCTGGAAGAGAACATACCCTCGGCGCTGCGGCCCCGCGACATCAGCCCCAAGGAGATGATGCTCGAGGCGGCAAGCCTCGGTGCGACCGTGAAGGTCTGTCATCTCTATCTGCCCAACAGCGGTTTCCGTCAGTACGACGTGGACGACCTGGTGGAAGAAGTCACCGAGGCCAACGCCGAGGACATTGCCGAGTACATGCTCAAGCCGCGGGTGCGTACCTTCTCGTACTGATCGGCGGTTCCGAACGCGGCCGCACGTTCCCGGTCAAGCATCCCGCGCCTGCTCGTCCAGCACCCGCAGCTTGGCGCTGATGAAATCCCGATGGGGCACGTAGAGGAGATCCGCGATCTTGCGGATCAGCGCCTCCTGGTGCTTGTCTATCGAGCCGTCGGCCACCGCGACTCGCCACATGAGTTCTATCACACGCTGTTTCTGCTCGCGGCTGAAGTGCTGGTTGATCAGCGACGTGAATTCGAAATAGGAGACGGATTCTTCCGCCTCCCTGCGGGCCAGCTCCAGCAGTTCGTCGGTCTCGCGATCATCAAGATCGAACTTCCGGCGTATGCCTTCCAGAATGGCCGTGCGCTCAACGTCATCCATACGGTTGTCGGTACGCGACACCTCGATTAGCAGCGCCGCCGTGGCGAGCTGCAGGCGATGCTGCGGGTCCTCGTCGAGCGGTTCCCGCGGGTCCATGTGATCGCGAAAGTAGCGTCGGATCGCATCCAGCATTCAGCGGTCTCCGTAGTGCAGGGACTGCCCGCGCCCGGCGGTGGATTATCCTCTTACCACAGCATACTTCATGGATTACCGATCTCCCCGTCCGCACTATGGCGCGGGATACGCGGCGTGCGTTGTCAGCCGGCGACATCCACACATGCCGCATGCATGCGCTACCATTAGGGAGACGCTGAAGTATTCACGCGCTCGCGTTGGTATCGCATTTTTCACGAGACCAGGCGGGCTGCGCAGCGCCGCAGTCACTCGGCGGTCAGGCAGCGCAACACCGCATTCGGGGTGTGCGATGCCAACCCACTGGGGCCGAGACAGTTTTCGCCCATGGCGGTGACGCGCGACACCGCCATGGGCGAAAACTGTCTCGGGCGCGAACGTGTGAATGCTTCAGCGTCTCCTTTGGAACTCTCATGGTCTGCTGCGATCAGACCGCGAAGCCCGATCCATTCATACGATCGCGGGCATCCCAGGTGCCATACCGCAGCGGTTTGCGCGGGCAATCACCCCATAGACCCGAAATGTCACACTACGGAAGCCTAACTTGAACAAGCTCCATCTAAGGCTGCTTGCGCTGGGATTGCTGGTGCTCGGACTCGGAACCACCTGGTACAAGGTTTCGGTCATCGGGTTGCCGCTCGAACGCGACGCGCAGACAGAGATCTGGACCGTGGAAGCACGGATCACCCTGAACGCGGACGACGGCCCAACCCAGGTGGGTTTCGCGATCCCCAACAATCCACCGGGGTTCAACGTCCTCGGGGAGGCCTTCGTCTCCGGTCGCTTCGGCCTTGCCCGCGAGAGCGATGGCATCAACCGGACGGCACTGTGGACGTCGCGACGCTCCAGCGGCAACCAGTCGCTCTACTACCGTATCCAGCTCGCCGATGACAGGGCGGATGAGCCCATCACCGTGGGAGCCGCGCCGGAATTCCCGGAACGACCGGACTACCAGGAGCCATACGCATCGGCGGTGGAAGCGCTGCTGGATGAGGTACGGGCGGAATCGGCGGACATCGCCTCGTTCACGCGCCGGCTGCTGCTCCGTTACAACAGCGACGAACCCGGGGAGAATGTCGAGGTCCTGCGCAGCGGCGCGGAAGACGACCTCGAGCATACCCGCAACATCATCCACATACTCGCGGGCGCCCGAATCCCCGCCCGCCCGGTGAAAGTGCTGGAACTCAGTGACCGCCTCAGCCGGGGCTCCCTGAAGACGTACTTCGAGGTGCACAACGGCACCGAGTGGGTACCGTTCAACCCGAGAAGCAGCCAGCGGGGCTACCCGAAGAATGCCGTGGTCTGGCAGTGGGGCGACGACGACGTCCTCCGGCTCAGCGGCGCCAACAACGCCAGCGTCCAGTTTTCGTCGGCGGTCAGCGCCCGAGAGGCGGTGCGCGTAGCGGAGCAACGCGCTGCCCAGCGCGGCTCCCTGCTGATGGATTTCTCGCTGTTCAACCTTCCCATACAGGCCCAGAACACCTATCGGGTACTGCTGCTGGTGCCGGTCGGCGCCCTGGTCATGGTGCTGATGCGAAACGTCGTCGGCATCAGCACCTTCGGCACCTTCATGCCCATCCTGATTGCGCTGGCATTCCGCGAAACGCAACTCGCCTGGGGCATTTTCCTGTTCACCACGGTGGTGGCGTTCGGACTCGCCATTCGCTTCTACCTGGAGAACCTGAAACTGCTGCTGGTGCCCAGGCTGGGCGCAGTGCTGGTGGTGGTGGTGCTGCTCATGGCCGCATTCAGCGTGCTCACACATCAACTCGGGCTGGATCAGGGGCTTTCCATTGCCCTTTTCCCCATGGTGATACTGGCGATGACCATCGAGCGAATGTCACTGGTGTGGGAAGAGCATGGACCGGGCCAGGCCATCACCCAGGGGCTGGGCAGCCTCGCGGTGGCGATCGTGGGCTACCTGGTCATGTTCCAGCCGATGGTGGAGCACCTGGTGTTCACCTTTCCCGAGTTGCTGCTCGTGATCCTGGCGCTGATGCTGCTATTGGGCCGCTACACCGGCTACCGGCTGACCGAGCTGTGGCGCTTCCGCCACCTGATCATGAACAAGGGTGCGCCATGATTGGCTGGTTCCGGAAATTGCGTGACGCGGGCGTTCTGGGCATGAATCATCGCAATGCCGAGTACATCATGCCGTACAACCCGCGGTGCAACTATCCGCTGGTGGACGACAAGATCATCTCCAAGCAACGTGCCGAAGAGGCCGGCATTCGGGTGCCGCGGCTATACGGCGTGATCGAGATCGAATATCAGATACGCGGTCTGGAGAAGATGCTGGGCGACCGGAAGGACTTCGTGATCAAGCCCGCACACGGCAGCGGCGGCAATGGCATCATGGTGATCACCGGCGCCCAGCATGGCCGTTACCGGCGGTCCAACGGTATGCTGGTGACCCTCGAGGAACTCGGTCACCACATTTCCAACATACTGAGCGGCATGTACAGCCTCGGCGGCCAGCCCGACTGCGCGATCATTGAGCAGCGGGTGGAGTTCGACCCGCTGTTCGAGCAGGTCAGTTACCGGGGTGTCCCGGACATCCGAACCGTCGTGTTCAAGGGCGTGCCGGTCATGGCCATGGTACGGCTGCCGTCCCGGATGTCCGACGGCAAGGCCAATCTGCACCAGGGAGCGGTCGGCGCGGGACTGGACATGGGCACCGGACGCACTACCACGGCAGTGCACATGGACCGCTACATTGACCTGCATCCGGATACCGGCGCACCCATTGCCGGACTGCAGATACCCAACTGGGACGACCTCCTGGAACTGGCCGCACGCTGTCACGAACTCGCCGACCTCGGCTACCTGGGTGTGGATATCGTGCTCGACCGTCACGAAGGGCCCATGGTGCTGGAGCTCAACGCCCGCCCCGGACTGAGCATCCAGCTGGCCAACCGCGCCAGCCTGCTGCATCGCCTGCGGCGTGTCGAGGCGCTCGAAAGCATTCCCCGGAGCAGCCGTGAGCGTGCGGAACTGGCGCGGAAACTTTTCGCCGCGAGTCAGCCGCCCGAACCGCAGATCGTCCAGTGCGCCTGAGCGGTTTCGCCAGCCCGCCCTCCCGCACCCGCAATTTCTGTCGCCATCCCTCCCGCAACAAGTAGGATCATGCGGTGGGCAATGGCGAACACGGGGGACCGATCGTGGCGAAACTCTTCCGCAAGCATTATCACCTTCCGGGCACCGCGCCCGGCACGCTGCGCCGGGCTCGTCCGGCCGAAGCGGCACCCGCGGTTTTCATGACCGCCGACCGTAGCGCCGACCGATGGGGCCCCATGACCCCTGTCAGGCCCGAGGACCTGCCCCCGAGCACGCCCGACATGCCATTGCACTGGATCAACGTGCAGGGCACTCCCACGGCGGCGGAACTGAGGCTGCTCGGCGAGCGGCTCGGCCTGCATCCGCTCGCGCTCGAAGACGTGCTCAATAGCGGTCAGCGCCCGAAACTGGACCGGTTCGAGGGCAGCCTGGTCATCGTACTGGGCATCCCCGTCGAGGATGCCGACGGCATCGTATCGATTCATCAGCTTTCACTCTTCATGGGCGCCACCTTTGTCCTCAGCATCACCGCCGATGGCATCGACGCCTTCGCCGAAGTGCGGAGGCGTCTGAGCGAACGCGGCGGCAGGGTCATGGGAGAACCCGACTATCTGGTCTACGGCCTGATGGACGCGGCGGTGGATCACGCCTTCCCCGTACTCGACTCGATCGGCGAGCGCATCGAGGTGCTGGAACAGGAGATTCTCGACAGCCCCGGGCCCGCCACCATGGAAGCACTGCATGAGCTCAGGCGCGAACTGATCATACTGCGCCGGCAACTCTGGCCGACGCGGGAAGTCGTGAACCAGCTCCTGCGCGATCACGCCGACCTGTTCACTGCGGAGACACGCCTGTGGATGCGTGACGTCTACGACCACACCGTGCAAATCATGGACCTGGTGGAAAGTTATCGCGACATGGCCGCGAGCCTGGTGGATATCCACCTGTCCACCATGAGCAACCGCCTCAACGAGACCATTCGCCGGCTCACCGTGATCGCCACCATCTTCATGCCGCTGACGTTCATCGCCGGCGTCTACGGCATGAATTTCGAACACCCGGAGAGCCCCTGGGCCATGCCGGAACTGGGCTGGTACTGGGGCTACCCCATGGTCTGGATCATCATGATCGCGGTGGCGGGAAGCATGCTGGCGTGGTTTCGCAGTAAGCGCTGGTTCTGACCCGAGCTCCCGGCGCGTCTCCCCGGGAGACGCCGACCCTCGCGGCAATGCGCTGCAGGGTTCGGTGTCTGCGCCGCAGGGCGTCGATCCGGCGGCCGATGCGTTGAGGCGTACGCTGCGGCCGGCAGCGTGGTCGGGGGGGAGCGATCCCGAAGCCCAGGCTGGCCCCGCAGTCTGAAAGCGCACGACCCACCGGCGCACCGTCCTGGGATCGACCTAGCCCGCATATCTCACCGCCGTTCGTCGCGAGGGCGTCGAGATGCCGCTGTGAGGGGGGCACGGACCGGAAGACGGCGAAGGCATAGCTGACACTACGTCGAGCCGGCTGCGGGGAGTACGCCCCGACACGGCGAGCAGATCGGCGTGCGTAGTAGAAGGGCGCTGAGAAATGCGGGCTAGGCCGTGAGGCGCCGGCGCACCAGCATGACCGACAGCCAGAAGCCGGTCACCGCGTAGGCCGCGATCACGGCGAGGTGCAGAGGCACGAGCGTGGGCGTGCCACCGGTCATCAACGGCCGCACGATCTCGATGCCGTGGGCCAGCGGCAGCATGAAGGCACCCCAGGCCACCAGCTCCGGAAGCTGATCGAGCGGGAAGAAAACTCCGCTCAACAGAACCATGGGCGTCATCACCAGCGTGAAGTAGTAGAGGAAGAAGTCGTAACTGGGAGACAGCGCCGTCACCACCATGGCGCAGGAAGCGAAGCAGAAGCCCAACAGCAGGACCACCGGCAGCACCAGTATCGCCTGCGGACCCGAGACAAGCCCCAGCAACGACGAAACCAGTAGAATCGCCGTTGCGCTCATCAGCGCCTTGGTGGCGCCCCAGGCCACCTCGCCCAGCACGATGTCATCCACGTTCATCGGCGCATCGAGCATGGAGCCCCAGGTCTGCTGCTTCGTCATGCGCGTGAACGCCGAGTACATGGCCTCGAAGCTGGCGGTGGTCATGGCGCTTGAGCAGACAATCCCGGAGGCCAGGAAGACCATGTACGGCATATCGTCGATATCGCCCACCAGCCGTCCGAAGCCGTAGCCCAGGGCAATGAGGTAGAGCAGCGGCTCCCCGAAGTTACCCAGTATGGAGGGCCACTTGAGCTTGCCCCAGACACGCACGTTCCGTCGCCACACCGGGATGAAACGTAAGGACAGGATGGGGAACATATGTTCAGTCTCAAATGCCAAAGTTGGGCACGCGCCGGGATGGCGCGGCGGTTTTCCGTTTTCCGTTTTCCGTTTTCCGTTTTCCGTTTTCCGTTTTCCGTTTTCCGTTTTCCGTTTTCCGTTTTCAAGGATTGTGTAGGAGCCGAGCCCTCTCGGCGATGTGACAGCGCCAAGCGCCGAGCGCCGAGCGCCAGGACCCCATCGGCCAGGGGGCTGGCCTCCTACAGCGGGGTTGCCAGAGCGCCCTGCCTCTGTAGGAGCCGAGCCCTCTCGGCGATGTGACAGCGCCAAGCGCCGAGCGCCAGGACCCCATCGGCCAGGGGGCTGGCCTCCTACATCGGGGTTGCCGCCACGCCCTGCCCCTGTAGGAGCCGAGCCCTCTCGGCGATATCCCGGAACACGGAACACCGCCGGCGTTAATCCCTGAGGTCCCGTCCGGTCAGCTTCAGGAACACGTCTTCCAGGTTTGCCGGGCGATGCCAGAACCGCAGGTCGGGGTGGGCCCGCAAGTCTTCGTGCAGGGGTTCGGGATCGCGCGCATAGAGCAGCAGCGTCTCACCCACCAGTTCGGAACGCGCGGCATGGGTTTTCCCCAGGCTCCGCCAGAATTCGATATCGCTTCCCCGAAGCTCGAACACATGGGGTTCGATATTCTCCCGGATCAGTGCCTCGGGGGTGTCACAGGCGACGATATGACCGTTGTCAATGATGGCGATGCGATCGCACAAGCGCTCCGCCTCCTCCATGTAATGGGTGGTCAGAATCAGGGTACAGCCACGGCCGATCAGGCTCAGCAGACGCTGCCAGATGTGCTGCCGGGCCTGCGGGTCGAGTCCGGTGCTGGGCTCGTCCAGCACTACCATGTCCGGGTTGTTGATCAATGCCCGGGCCAGGCTCAGCCGCCGCTTCATGCCGCCCGACAAGGTCATGATGGACGCATCGGCCCGGCCTTCGAGGTTGGCGAACGCCAGCAACTCGCCGATGCGCCCGGCCACGGCGCGGGGATTCAGGCCGAAGTAGCTGGCATAGGTGACGAGATTCTCGCTGACGGTGAAATCAGGATCCAGATTGTCCACCTGCGGCACGACCCCGATACGTTCGCGCGCGCGTCGCGCGTTGGCGGGAATTTCATGGCCGAGCACCGTAAGCCGCCCCGCGCTGGGCGGCGTGAGACCGAGCAGCATGCGCAGCAGCGTGGTCTTGCCGGCGCCGTTGGGGCCAAGCAGCCCGAAACACTCGCCGGCGCGGACATCGAGATCGGCGCCGCACACCACCAGTCGATCGCCGTAGAACTTGCGCACACCGCGCGCATGCACAGCCGGGGCGGATGACACTCCCGTCCCGGTCCTGGTGCGCTGGCGTGGCAGCGTGACATCATTCATGCTTGAGTCTCTGACTGTTCGAGCGGTGCCTGGGGTGGGGAATCCCTGATCCGTTCACGCAGCGGTAGACGCCCCGAACCGGTTTCCGTTCGCCGGCATGGGTGCCCGAGCCTCGCCCCCGGGGGAGCCACGGTGTTATCAAGGCGTCCTCGGGCAGCAACCAATCCGAGCTTCCCTGAATCCGGAGAGCATACCCTTGCCCCTGTACCAGCGTACCAGTGTTGCCGTTCTGCTTGGCGTGTTGTTCATGCTGATGACAGCCTGCGCGGCGCGACACGATCTGGAGGAT
>SLSJ01000223.1 GCA_007130525.1 Ectothiorhodospiraceae bacterium
CTAACCCGCATGAACGCTTCAGATATTCTTGAGGAACAGTCAGGGCTCAACGCCGTCAGGCAAGGCCCTCAAACCGGAAAGTTGGGGAGATGGTCTCAGGCCGAGCTCAACGCCTGACTTGTTGAACGTCCCTCACACCCCGGCCGAACGAAGGACCAGGCGCACTATCAGCACCAGCACCAGTATGAAGAGCACGGTAAAGACCGCCCCTGCGATGATGTAGTGCAGCGGTCGGCCGCGCGTGAAATCGCGCTCCCTCGCCTGCTGGGTCTGAACACCGAAGGCCGCTGCCAGTGTGCTCTGAATGACCTGCAGTATGCCCGGCGGCCGATCGCGCCTGTCACCGTCGTCATGGCCGTCACCGCCGGGCCGCATCGGCTTTCTGTCCTGTTTCCGACCGCTCATGCACACTCCAAGCTCAAGTCGATGGCAACCATGTCACCATCCGGACCCCGGTGACAGCACCCGGGCGAAGATGCGGGCATCTTCCCGGTTCCCACCGTGTCCGGGATAATACCGGGGACGCGTCCCGACCTCGCCGAACCCCAGACGTTCGTAGAGCCTGATAGCCGGGATATTCGATGGCCGAACCTCCAGAAACGCCGTTTCCGCACCGAGTCGCGCGGCGCTACACAGGCCATGCTCCAGCAGTTGCGCTCCCAGGCCCCGCCCCTGGTTGGCCGGATCCACGCACAGATTCAGCACATGGGCCTCGCCCGCGGATATGGACATGATGAGATAACCTGCGACCGTGTCGCCAAGCTCCATGAGCCAGCAGGAATAGCCCACCCGCAGACAGTCCCTGAACACGCCCCTGGTCCACGGGAAGTCATAGGCTCGACGCTCGATCTCCACCACAGCAGCAACGTCGGCAAGCCGCATGGCCCGGATACGGTGTATGCCAGGTTCGCGCACGGCACTCATGAATCACCTGTCAGCAGACTGCGAACAGTTTTCAGATCCTGCCAGGCGCGTCGCTTGTCTGCCGGATTTCTCAGCAGATAGGCGGGGTGATAACTGACGACCACCGGAACCGGAGGATCCCCGAATGTGTGCCGCGCAGCACGCAATGCGCGCAGGGGGCGATCGTTTCCGAGCAGGTTCGTTGCCGCCACCCGGCCCAGGGCGAGAATCACCACAGGCCGAAGCAGACCGATCTGCCTCCGCAGATAAGGCATGCACGCCTCCGCCTCGTGTGGTTGCGGATCCCGGTTCCCCGGTGGCCGGCATTTCAGGATATTGGCGATGTAGGCCGTCTTGCGATCAAGCCCCAAGGCCAGCAGCATGTTGTCGAGCAGCTTGCCGGCACGCCCCACGAACGGTTCTCCCCGGCGATCCTCTTCGGCCCCCGGCGCCTCGCCAATAATCAGCAACTCCGCCTGCCTGCTGCCGACGCCGAACACTGTGGTATTTCGACTCTCGCACAGCCTGCACAGACGGCATTCCGCCACCCTTGCCTGCAGGGAGTCCCAGTCCAGCACGGCGACATCGGTATCCGGGGCGGAAGGCAACGCCGGGCCTGTTGGGGTCGCGACAGTGCTTGCAGCGGGCCCTGCATCCAGCCTTCCCCTGCGTTCCCAGACATCGACGCCCATGGCATTGAGGTAGCTTAATTGGCGGCGTCTGTCACTGTTCATGAAATCCATGCCGGTTACTTTACGGTCAATTTCGACCGGTTACCGCATGGCGGTGTTCGCATCCCCGGCCGATCCATGTGTCCACCGTGCACTGACTGCCGTTACTCCTTGCCGTCGTGGCCGCCGCCCCGTCGCAACTGAGCTTCCTGGCGATGCCGGCGCCGGCTCATTATCGTCATCACCGGACCGGACACCGCGTATCCCAGGAACGCCAGAAACAGTACCACCGGGGGATGCACGGACAGGAACGCGATCCCCAACACCAGCAGTACCAGCATGATAAAGGGTACGCGGAAGCGGAAATCCAGTTCCTTGAAGCTGTAATAACGGAAATTACTGACCATGAGCAGCCCCGTGAGAATGGTGACCACCAGGGCGACGATACTCACGGACACACCGGACAGTGACAGGTGTTCTCCGAGCCAGACCAGACTTGCCAGTCCTGCGGCGGCGGCCGGGCTGGGCAAGCCCTGAAAATAGCGCTTGTCGGCAACGCCTGCCTGGGTATTGAACCGAGCCAGCCGCAACGCCGCACAGGCCGCGAAGGTAAAAGCGCCAATCCAGCCGAGCTTGCCGAGGATACCGCCGAGCTGCTCCAGGTCGACCAGCGCCCACTGGTGTATGACCAGTGCCGGCGCAAGCCCGAAACACACCATGTCCGAGAGACTGTCGTACTGAACGCCGAAATCACTCTGGGTATTGGTCAGGCGCGCCACCCGGCCATCCAGTCCATCCATGACCATGGCAATGAATAGCGCGATCGCCGCCATCTGGAAATTGCCGTTGATGGCCGAGATGATGGCGAAGAAACCGAAGAACAGGCCTGCCGTGGTCAGCAGGTTGGGCAACAGGTAGATGCCGCGCCCAGGCTTCCTGGGAAATGTTGGTTCACTGGCCATGGGGACTTTCCGGACGCTCTCCAGGCTTCGCGGATCAGGTGAACGTTATCACACCGGCGGCATGCCACTCCGCCCTCGAGGACATATCGAAGTATGCACGCGATCGCTAGCCCGCATATCTCACCGCCCTTCTGCTGCGCACGCCGATCTGCTCGCTGTGTCGGGGCGTACTCCCTGCAGCCGGCTCGACGTAGTGTCAGCTACGCCTTCGCCGTCTTCCCGTCCGTGCCCCCCGTCACAGCGGCATCTCGACGCCCTCGCGACGAACGGCGGTGAGATATGCGGGCTAGAGCAGATCCCGTTCATTGCCCGGAGCAATCAGCGCCGTGTCGAGACAACGCCAGGTCATTCACCGTCCCCTTGAAACCAAGACCGCCAGCCACGGGTCGCGTGGCTGGCGGCTGAGCGGCGGGACCGATTCCCCCGGTGTTCGGATTTCAGTTGCGACTCCTGTCCACAAGTTGTTTCTTGCGGATCCAGGGCATCATGTCGCGCAACCTCTCACCCACGACCTCGATCTCGTGCTCGCGGGACAGCCGGCGCCGTGCCTTCAGTGTTGGGGCATTGGCCTGGTTCTCGAGAATGAATTCGCGCGCGAACCTGCCGGTCTGTATATCCTCCAGTATCTCTTTCATGGCCTTGCGGGATTCGTCGTTGATAACCCGGGGACCACTGACGAAGTCACCATATTCCGCCGTATTGGAAACGGAGTACCGCATATTCGCGATGCCCCCTTCGTAGATCAGGTCGACAATGAGCTTGACCTCATGGAGACACTCGAAATAAGCCATCTCCGGGCTGTAACCGGCCTCGGTCAAGGTCTCGAACCCGGCCTGGATCAGTGAGGTGAGCCCCCCGCAGAGCACCGCCTGCTCGCCGAACAGATCCGTTTCGGTCTCTTCGCGGAACGTGGTCTCGATAATGCCGGCACGACCGCCACCATTGGCAGACGCGTAGGAAAGGGCCAGTTCCTTGGCCTGCCCGGAACTGTTCTGGTGAATGGCGATCAGCGACGGCACGCCGCCACCCTCGACATAGGTGGAGCGAACAAGATGACCCGGGCCTTTCGGCGCCACCATGATCACGTCAAGGTCGGCCCGAGGCTCGATCTGCCCGTAATGGATGTTGAACCCGTGAGCAAAGGCAATTGTCGCGCCCTGCTTCAGGTTCGGTTCCACTTTCTCCCGATAAAGTCGGGCCTGGTGCTCGTCCGGCGCCAGGATCATGACGACGTCGGCCTGCTTCACGGCGGCTTCAACGTCTGCCACGTCAATTCCTGCGTTGCGGGCCTTGTCCGCGGATGCGGAGCCCTCGCGCAGACCGACCACGACGGACACCCCGGATTCCTTCAGATTGTTGGCATGGGCATGTCCCTGCGAGCCGTAGCCGATGATCGCCACCTTGCGGTTCTGGATGATGGAAAGATCCGCATCCTTGTCATAAAAGACTTTCATACTGCCCCCGTTCAATTCAGTGTCTTGGTAGATCGGCACCCCGGAGTCGCGTCGCGCAGGGTTGCGTGGTGCCGTGGCAGGACCATGCCGCTATATGCGCATGTGTTTCTCGCCGCGGGAGATGCCGATCACGCCGGAGCGCACCACCTCCAGCACGGGCGCCTTGCCCAGTGCTTCAAGGAAGGCGTCCAGCTTGCTGCTAACCCCGGTCAGTTCAATGGTGTAGATACGGTCCGTGACATCCAGAATACGGCCCCGGAATATGTCACTGAGCCGCTTGATCTCCTCCCGCAGGTCATTGCTTGCTGCCGACACCTTTACCAGCATCATCTCCCGCTCGATATGGGCACCCTCGGTCATGTCCATGACCTTGACCACATCCAGCAGTTTGTTGAGTTGCTTGATGATCTGCTCGATGATGCGGTCGTTGCCGATGGTCACCATGGTTATGCGTGACAGCGTGGGATCGTCGGTCGGCGCCACGGTCAGGGATTCAATATTGTAGCCGCGAGCGGAGAACAGTCCCGCCACACGAGACAGGGCGCCGAACTCGTTCTCGACGAGAATGGAGATGATGTGCCGCATAGCCCTGAAAACCGTCCAGTGCCCCGCTTCACGCGAGGCCTGCCTGCATGAATGGCCACCCGTCCACGTATCCGCCCCGCCGACCGCTCTTTCTGAGAGCCTGTTGGCAGCAACGCAGCGGCAGAAACCTTATGATACGGGTTGGCGAAAGAGGGCAAAACTACTGGGGTTTCCTGATCAGGTCAAGAGTATGGCCGGCCTGCACCAATGCTCACGGTAGCGTTCCCGCACGGTACGCGTTACCGCTCATGGAGGAAACATGAAACTGTACCTGCACAGCCTGGTGGTGTCGGTGATGATCCTGTTGGCGGCCGCTGCGGCTCAGGCCAACACGGTTTACAAGTGGACCGACCAGGACGGCACGGTCACGTACGGCCAGACTCCGCCCCATGGTGTTGACGCCGTGCCCGTAGAAGGCGCGCGCACGCCCGCCCAGCGCGACGACCCGCCGCAGGGGGGAGGCATCGAAGAGGAGGCGGTAGCCGCCGAGGAACCCGACGAGGGGCAGCCGCGGCAGGTGCAGGCGGATGACGAGGAGGCGATGGCCGCGGCCTGCCAGGCGGCACGGGACAACGAGGCGGTGCTGGAAAACCCCGCAGTCCGGCGAATCCGGGACGAGGACGGAAATTACATGATCCTGGAAGAAGAGGCTCGCGAGGAACGGCTCCGCGAAACCCGTGAGTTCATCGACACGTGGTGTAACTGAATCAATCGCTCGGTGATCACCATGCGATTCCAGCGGAGTACTGCGCCCCATTTTGTTCCGACCGGACTGTCGCCGGCGCAGACAGGGGAAGGAAGCGGAGCCTCCCCCGGCCCTGATGGCTGTTCCTGGTGTATTCTGTAGCCGCCTGGATTCATGTCAGGGCGTCTCCTGTTCACCAGCCGACCCGGTAGGACTTCTGCATGCAACTCTCGCGCTTTCCACTTTCCACTACCAAGGAAACACCGGCTGACGCCGAGATCATCAGTCACCAGTTGATGCTGCGTGCCGGCCTAATACGGCGCCTGGCCGCAGGACTCTATACCTGGATGCCGCTGGGTCTGCGGGTGCTGCGCAAGGTCGAGAACATCGTCCGCGAGGAAATGAATCGCAGCGGCGCCGTGGAACTGCTGATGCCCGCGATCCAGCCGGCCGAACTCTGGCAGGAATCCGGGCGCTGGCAGCAGTATGGCCCGGAACTGCTCCGAATCCGGGATCGACACGAGCGCGACTACTGTTTCGGCCCCACCCATGAAGAGGTCATCACGGACTTGGTCCGTCGGGAAGTACGTAGCTATCGGCAATTACCGGTGAACCTGTATCAGATTCAGACCAAGTTCCGCGACGAAACGCGACCACGCTTCGGGATCATGCGGGCCCGGGAATTCCTGATGAAGGACGCCTACTCCTTCCATCTGGACGACTCCTGCCTGCGTGAAACCTATGCCCGCATGTTCGATGCCTATACGCGAATCTTCACGCGCACCGGGCTCACTTTCCGGGCGGTTGAGGCAGATACGGGCAGTATCGGCGGCCACACCTCGCACGAGTTCCATGTCCTTGCCGATTCGGGAGAGGACGCCATAGCCTTTTCGGATAGCAGCGACTATGCCGCCAACGTGGAACTGGCCGAGGCCGTGGCGCCGGCAACGGTCAGGCCCGAGGCGCAGGAACCGATGCGGCTGCAGGACACGCCGGGCGTGCGCACCATCGACGATCTGGTCAGGGGGTTCGATATCCCGGTCGAGCGGACCATCAAGACACTCATCGCCCGCGGCCAGGATGGCGGCCTGGTGGCGTTGATCATCCGTGGCGACCACACCCTGAACGCGTTGAAGGCGGGTAATCAGCCCGAAGTGGCGGAACCGCTGGAGCTTGCCGGTGACGAAGAGATACGCGGGAGGCTTGGCGCAGGCCCCGGGTCTCTCGGTCCCATGAATCTGGACATCCCGGTCATCATCGACCACTCCGTGGCGGTAATGGCGGACTTCGCTGCGGGTGCAAACCAGGAAGGCAGGCACTTTTTCGGTATCAACTGGGAGCGCGATATACCGCTGCCGCGGGTGGCAGACCTGCGCAATGTGGTTCCGGGAGACCCCAGCCCGGACGGCACCGGGCACCTGTCCATCGCCCGTGGCATTGAAGTGGGTCATGTTTTCCAGCTTGGCCGCAAGTACAGCGAGGCGATGGGTGCCACCGTGCTGGATGAATCCGGCAGCATGGTGCCGGTGACCATGGGCTGTTACGGCATCGGGGTATCACGAATGGTCGCGGCCGCCATCGAACAGAACCACGATGAGGCCGGCATCATCTGGCCGGCGCCAATCGCGCCATTCCAGGTAGCTGTCGTGTCCATTAATCTGCAACGTTCCGAGGCGGTGCGGGAGGCTTCCGAAAAGCTTTACGAAGCCTTGCACATTGCCGGCGTGGACGTCTGCTGGGACGACCGCGACCTGCGGCCCGGAGTCAAGTTCGCCGACTGTGAACTGACCGGTATTCCGCACCGCATCGCCATCGGTGATCGCGGTCTCGGCAATGGCACCGTCGAATACAGGTCGCGCACCGGCGAGTCCGCGGAAGACTGGCCGCTGGATCGCGCCGTCGAGAAACTGCTTGAGAAACTGAGTGAATGAGCGTCGGCCGCCTTCCCCGCCTGATCCTTATTGTTGCCGCCGCCTGGTTGCTGCAGTCGGCCGCGGGCGCGGCATCCGCAACGTCCCAGGAAGTGGATCCGGAACTGAGGGATGCGCTCAGGGAAGCGGTGTTCAGCTCCGACAGCTTCGACAACCGCTACGTGGCGGAGGTCTGGTTGCTCGATATGTCACGGCGCCTGCAGCACCGGATTGCCGATCCCGGCAGGCGCATGCGGCTGCTGCGCCAGGTGCATTACGAGGCACGACGTGCCAATCTCGACCCCGAACTGGTACTGGCCGTGATCGAGGTGGAAAGCAACTTCAACCGCTTTGCCATCTCGCACGCGGGCGCGCGCGGACTGATGCAGATCATGCCATTCTGGCTTGAGGAAATCGGCAGACCCGACGACAACCTCTTCGAGGTGGACACGAATCTGCGTTTCGGCTGCACGATCCTGCGGCATTACCTTGACCGGGAAAACGGCGATCTGCAGCGCGCGCTCGCGCGCTACAACGGCAGCATCGGCCAGACCTGGTATCCGCGGCGGGTCATGGCCGCCCTGGAGGCACGCTGGTATGCACACTGACCCGGCTTCACCCGCCTTCGCCCTTCATGGAGCTCGGACATGCAACGCCTGCTGATCGCTGGATGCGGCGACATTGGAATCCACCTGGGCAAGTCGGTGGCGGCGCATGGCGTCGAGGTGTTCGGACTGCGCCGAAACCCCTCGGCGATACCGGCACCCATCCATCCCCTTACGGCCGACCTTACCGACTCCGCCAGCCTGGCGCGCGTTCTCCCCGAATGCCTGGACGCTGCCATTTACATCGCCACACCCGGCCGCTTCGAGGATACCGCCTATCGGCTCGCCTACGTGGAAGGCCTCCGCAACCTGCTTGCGACACTGGATGCATCCGGGCAACGACTGCGCCGTCTTGTCTTCGTGTCGAGCACATCCGTTTACGGCGTCACTGACGGCAGCTGGGTCGATGAGGACACACCCGCGGAGCCGGCCGGTTTCTCCGGGGCCCGACTGCGTGAGGCGGAACGGCTGCTGGAGCGAAGCCCGCACGATAATGTGGTGGTTCGATTCGGCGGGATCTACGGACCAGGCAGGGAACGCATGCTGCGGCGGGTTCGCGAGGGGCGGCCGGTGGTGGATACGCCACCACAATACACCAATCGGATCCATCGTGACGACTGCTCGGGCGTACTGGCGCACTTGCTCAACCTGGACGACCCCGCAAGCCTGTACCTTGCGGTCGATGATCATCCCTGCCCCATGGCCGAGCTCACCGACTGGCTCGCCGACACCATGAAGCTACCGAGACCCCCGCACGTCAGCGGCGACGCCGGTGGCATTCGAGGCAGCAACAAGCGCTGCAGCAACCGGCGCCTGCGGGCGAGCGGATTCGAATTCCGCTACCCGGATTACCGCGCCGGCTACCGCCAGATCCTGGGAACCTAGCCCGCATATCTCACCGCCGTTCGTCGCGAGGGCGTCGAGATGCCGCTGTGACGGGGCGCACGGACCGGAAGACGGCGAAGGCGTAGCTGACACTACGTCGAGCCGGCTGCAGGGAGTACGCCCCGACATAGCGA
>SLSJ01000106.1 GCA_007130525.1 Ectothiorhodospiraceae bacterium
CGGAAGACGGCGAAGGCGTAGCTGACACTACGTCGAGCCGGCTGCAGGGAGTACGCCCCGACACAGCGAGCGGATCGGCGTGCGTAGTAGAAGGGCGGTGAGATATGCGGGCTAGATGCCATGGTCGAAACCTGCGGGCTGCGCATGGCCGTTTTTCGGCTCTTCTTCCGAGGCAGTGTCGAATGACGCGTCCGGCCGCTGTCCGTCTGGATTTTTCTTGTTCACGCCCCCGGGATCGCGCACAATTCTGGCAACGACTCATGCATTGTCGGCTCCCCGCCAGTCAGGTATCAGCGGTGTTGCAGAATTGGCAGAGTGGCGGCATTACCTGAGCAGGTTGGCCGGGACGGGCGTTGGTGCCATGAACCTCGCCGTCCGTTGGACGGTCGTAGATACGTACACGCCGCCACGACCGGTAAACGCCGGGGCAGCACTCGTCGCCGAGCCGGAGGAAGGCGCACGGCCAACGCTGCAATACAGGGGGAACCCGGAACGATTATGTGTGACCTTGACAGCATTCCACCGAAACTGCTGCGATTGCTTGTAGATGCCTCCAATGACGGAATCGTGATCGCCGAGCGGGAGGGCGATGATAACGTTATTATTTACGTTAATTCCGCCTTCGAACGTCTCACCGGCTATTCGGCAGACGAAATACTCTACCGGGACTGCCGTTTCCTGCAGGCGGCCGACCGCGATCAGTCCGGCCGGGTTGAAATCCGCAGGGCGCTCGCGGAAGGGAGGGCGACCCGCCAAGTGCTGAGGAACTATCGCAAGGACGGAACCATGTTCTGGAATGAGCTCAGCATCACGCCGGTTTACAACGACGACGATCAACTGACTTATTTCATCGGAATTCAGAAAGACGTGACCATACAGAAAGAACTGGAGTTGCGTCTTCGCGATCTGGAAAACGGTCGTCAGGCCTGAACAGGTGTCACCACCGTTCCCTTTGACCCCGCAGATCCGTCAGCGGTTGGCGAACCGGCAGGCTGTTTCGATTAACCCATTGAGTCCGCCGGTTGGTGGTGCGGCAGGTGTGGGTGCAGAACAGGTGTTTCGCCTTGCAATTCATGTCGGGCGTCGCCACGTCTGCACGGCCGGCCGGGAAAATCAAGCAGAGAGGATATGCAGTCCATGAACCGGATCAACCTTCGCGAGATGAACAGGGAGGAGTTGCTTGCCTTGCAGGACGCGGTGAATCGGGAAATCGAGAACAGGCGGATCGAAGAGCGCCTTCGGTGGGAGATTCGTCGCCGCAAGAGCGGTAATGCCGACGCCATCGACGGCACGGCAGGCTAGTTTCCCGCATTTCTCACCGCCATTCCACCACGCACGCCGATCTGCTCGCGGTGTCGGGGTGTACTCCCTCCAGCCAGCTCGACGCAGTGTCAGCTACGCCTTCGCCGTCTTCCGGTCCGTGCCCCCAGTCACAGCGGCATCTCGACGCCCTCGCGACGAACGGCGGTGAGATATGCGGGCTAGGGATGCACCGAGCCACTGACTTCTTTCGGTCCCCTGACGGTGGTGACGAGTGCTCAGAAATTGTATCGGGCACCGAGCAGTACTTCGTCGAAGTCACCGACTGCGAGTTCGCCGCCCAGGGACAATTGATCCGCGACCGGATACCAGGTGTTGGCGAAGACCTGGACATTGCTCCGGCTGTCGATGAAATCGACCCGCACACCGCCGCCGGTATCCCAGTCGCCGGCCAACACGGACCTGGCGCCGCCTTCCACGCGTACGCCCGCGTCGTCGGCGTCACCGAAGTCAAACAGGATGTCGACGGCACCGTAGAGGTCCAGGGCCTGTTCGGTGGGTACCCTGAGGCCCACACCCAGGTTGAGCAGGTCGCGATCCGTGGTGGTGGTGCGGCGGTCTCCAGGCGGGCCGGTCCGGCGATCAAAGCGATGGCTGGAGAATCCGCCACGCACGAATACGATTTCGTCGAGGGCGTAAGAGCCGCGGATCTTGATGCCGTTATCACTGCTGCCATAGCGGCCGGGGGGATCCTGATAGTTGAACCCGCCCTCGATATGGTTATAGCTGGGCGGTTGGGCGGCGACAGCAAGAGGCAGGAGCAGTGCCAGAGGTACAATCAGTTTTTTCATTTCATGCCTCCATGATCGGTAGTTGGCAGCCGTCCCTGACGGCCGGGCACTCTGGTGGCCCATTCCTGGCGCCGGAGTATCCGCGTGTCCCCGGAGAATTTCCAGACCCGCGCCCGACTTTTTGTTCAAGAGGGGGAAAACCGTTGCTGAGGGGCGACGGTCCGTGGCCTCTGGGCGCTACTCGCCAAAGGGGGGGCAGGGGAGGCTTCGGATATTCAGTCGGACCCGCTGTCCGGACCGTAGCGCAATACCTGCACCCGTTCCATGGTCACCAGCGCGCTGGTCCCGTGCAGCAGGATGTCCAGCATCTCCAGGAAGTCGTTCACCCGTTCCGGCGAATCGACGATCTCTATGACCAGTGGGAGGTCTTCCGAAAGCCGCAGAATCTTGGTCGTATGAAGCCGGCTTGATCGTCCGTAGCCCATGGGGCCCCGCAGAACCGTCGCTCCGGCAAGTCCCGTCTCGCGCGCGTTGAGGACGATTACCTCATGCAGGGGTTTGCCGTCGTGGCGATCGTCCTCCCCGATGAAAATACGCAGGAGCGTGGCGTCCTTTGGTATCTGCATGACTTCTCTCGAGGATTAACCGGATTGCAGCTCGTTGGCGCGGAGCGCCATCACGTGTCCGGCCCAGGCGGCCAGCAGGCAGAGCGCGGTGGTGCCGACAACGTTCATTATGGCAACGTTCCACGCTCCCTGCTGAAGCAGCTCCATGGTCTCCAGGCTGAAGATGGAGAACGTGGTGAAGCCGCCGCACACGCCGGTCATCACGAACTGCCGTGTTGCAGTTCCGACGAACAGTCGACCGTCCGGCGCGCTGAGGGTGGCGAACCATCCGATAACGAGTGAACCAAGCAGGTTGACGGTGAGCGTGGACCACGGGAAACCCGTGGCGTCGGCTGTCAGCAGCGCCTCGCCCATGGCATGACGCAGTGTGCCGCCGATGCTGCTTCCGAGGGCGACAGCCAGCAATATCCTGATGCTCATGCCGATGTGCCGCTCAGCAGAAAACCGGCCTGGAGGCCGAACCAGACCGCGACCGTGCAGCCGGCGAGCGAGAGCAGAATATTGCCTGCGGCTTTGCCGAACTCGCCATCTCTTGCCAGCGCGAGGGTCTGCAAGCTGAAGGAAGATACCGTGGTATAGCTGCCGCACAGCCCGATGATGAAAAGAGCCTGGGCCCGGCTGCCGGGCGAATCGATCAATGCCAGTATGGCGCTGGCGAGACCGATCAGCAGCGCGCCCGTGATGTTTACCACGAACGTTCCCCAGGGATAGGTTTCACCGGTACGGTTCGCCACCGCGCCATTAACCCAGTAGCGGGCTCCGCCGCCGATGGCGCTGCCCAGCGCCACGAGTAGATAAGTCGTCAGCATCGGTTGGTCCCGGCAGGGATCGGAATTCGTCGCATTTGTGCAGCGTGGCGCGTTTTCATCGCGGCAGGATATCGCGTCGGTCAACGGATGTACGAATGTGGCGGCGATGAGCGCCGGCGGTCCTGCGTATCTTGTGCCGAATCCGGCAGCGTGGCGTGACATCGGGCGCGAGCCGGCGTGTGTCCTGTATCACTGTTTCCTTGCGGTGCCGTTGGCGTACATGCAACCCGGCCTGTGGCTCGATTGTCGCGCATCGATCACCACGGGCTTGGTTATGGATATCCGATCTCGGGCCTTGCTGGCAATCGCGCGCACCTGCTGCCCGGAGCGCTTTCCGGGGGGCTGCCGGCATGAGATCATCCACGCGCTGCGCGGTGCCCTGAGGGTAAGGCTATGGAAGGCAACGAGAAACCATTGTATCGCAAGGGGCGCCTCGTCATCCCCCCGGGTATCCGCGACCAGGATCCCGGCCAGGTTGCAGCCTGGCTCGGGCGCGTGCCCGTGGCCGACCGTGCCCGGGCATTCCGCGCATTGCCGCTCAATCTGGCTGCGGCGGCATTCCTGCAGATGGATCCGCCCGATCGCGTAAGTTTGCTCGCGGGGCTCAATCCCGCGAATATCCGGTACCTGATGAGCATCATGCCGGATGGACAGTTACTGGAAACACTCGAGGCGGCGGGAGATGACGTTCACGCCGCCGTGATGGGATCGTTGCCCGATTGGCGTTACCATCGAATCGAGCAGACTCTTGCGGCCCATCTGGCGGAACTGGTGAGACCGGAAGTGGCGGAGAAGCCCGCAAGCAGGCGCAGGTCCTGGTGGACCCGGATGCTCGAACGTCTCCGCGCTGCCCGGCCTTGAATTCCCCGGGCCTTGCTCTGGTTCCGGAAGGCGACAGTTGAAATCCTGTTTCCGGCGAGTGATAGTGCCTCAGTGATGTTACGGAGGCGCTTGACTGTTCACACGGCCATGTTCGCACCGTATCCGACCCGACTGCCGTGCCCCGTGCGGCTCGATGCCTGCCCTGATGGGCCGACACCTTGCCAGGCCGGGTTGGCGGAATCGGCCCGGGCATGGCGACGTCAATGGTTCAGCGTCGCTTTGGTGGAATGGAAACAGCCGAGGAGAAGCTGCAGATGACCAGGTATCAAACTATTCGCCGGGCCATGGCCCTGCTGATTGCCGCCGTGTTTCTGATGACCTCGCTGGCACTGCCGGCAACGCAGACCGGCATGATCGGCACCTACGAGTATGTCAGCGCGGAGGAAGTCGAAACGCAACGCCAGGACATCATGAACCTGCTTGAGCGCGAGGATGTGCGTGAGCAGTTGGTGGCCTGGGGTGTGGACCCGGCAGAGGCCGAACAGCGTGTGGGCAGCCTGACGGCCGCCGAGGTGCAGCAGTTGCATCAGCGCATGGACGAGATGCCCGCCGGTGCCGGCGTGGGCACGGTGGTTGGTGCCATCGTCCTCATTTTCCTCATTCTGCTGATTACGGATCTGCTCGGCTGGACGGATGCCTTCCCCTTCGTCCACAGTCAGGCAAGATAGCGTGGCGGCCTGATCGTCAGGGCGTTCTCCAAAGGCCGGCGTCCCTGATGCCGGCCTTTTCGTTGTGCCCGCAGGCACCTGGGTGAAACAACCTGTGCTGGGCTTGGCCTGACAGTAAGGCGCTTGCGAGTATCCGGAAGCCGGCGCCGCGATAGAGCGCCAGTGCGGCGGGGTCCCCGGCATCAACGCGCGTTCCCCGGAGACCGGGGCATGCCTGTGCATGCTCCAGTATCGATCGCAACAGCATCCGGGCGTAACCGCGTCGACGGTATCCGGGATGCACGGCGAGTGCTTCAATCACCGCATGGGGAACCGGGCAGCGCGCGGCCATGGCAAAACGTAGATACTCCGCGAGGATGTCGCCGGAAAGTCCGCGCCGTAACGACATCGAGCGCAGCAGGCCCAACAGTGATCGCAGGTCAGGCGTGGTGGCCGCCGCGCGTCCGTCAATGAAGCAGATTGCGGCCGCAACCGGCTCGTCGTCGCTATACAATGCGGGCATATAAGCACCGCAGGCCTGCGCCTGCCGGCAAAGCTGCAGGAAATGACGGTATCGGGCACCGTGGTCGGGATGAAGGCGTCGCATCCAGGGATCGTCGTGGTGGCAGAGGGCGAACAATGCCGCCGCCTTCGCCGCGTCGTCGGTGATCTGACATGGCGCGCTATCAATGTCAACGTGGCAGCTCATGCATGAGTACTCCGACAGCGGCGGTTTGACCGCGATCTTTCCCGACTCCGGTCATGGCCGCACCCATGGGGACCTATCGCAGGGAAGAAAGCCTTATGGATAAACGGACGGCACGCAAGTTCGGGCGACAGGCCAGGCGCTACCTCATCACCGGTATTCTCACGGTGATCCCCATCTGGATTACCTGGTGGGTTTTCAATTTCTTTTTCACCCAGCTGTCCCAGTTGGGTGCACCGGCGGTGCGTGGCGTCTCGCGGCTGCTCAGGCCTCACGCCCCGGGGGTGGCGGATTTCCTGATTCAGCCGGCATTCCAGACAGCCTTGGCTGTGGTGATCACCCTGGTTGCACTGTATGGGCTCGGCTGGCTGACCAGCAAGGTCCTGGGCCGGAAGCTCCTGGAACTGTTCGATTCGGTGATGGACAGGATTCCGCTCGTCGAGCGTATCTACGGCTCCACGCGCAAGCTGCTTTCGGCCCTGCAGAAAAAGCCGGAGTCGGTGGAGCGGGTGGTGTTGATCAATTTCCCGTCGCCGGAAATGAAGGCGGTGGGGTTCGTCACCCGCACCTTCGAGGATGCCGATACCGGACAGCGTCTTGCCGCCGTCTACGTGCCGACCACGCCCAATCCCACCTCCGGCTACATGGAAATCGTTCCCCTGGATCAGGTGACGTCCACCGACTGGACGATGGATGAGGCGTTCTCGTTCATCATATCCGGCGGCACCATCGCGCCGCCCAACCTGCACTACAGCCGGGGTGCGGGCTCGCCGGTACGGCCAGCCCAGACTCCGGAAGAAGACTGAGCGCCGCTGATTCAGTCTCGAGCCCGGGACCGAAGATTGCCCAGCAGGGCTGGATCCGGGTGGCCGTCGGCGGGCAGGCCCGCTGCCATCTGATAGTGCCGGACGGCGCGTCTTGTCATGCGTCCGGCAATGCCGTCCGGCTTCCCGCTGTCGTATCCCAGTTCATTCAGCAGGCGCTGCATCTCCTTGACCTGTTCGCGGCTGAGCGCAACCTCCTGGGTGGGTGGTTGCGCCTGCAGTTCGCCCCGTCCGGCGATACGGTCGGCCAGATGGCCGACGGCGATGGCATAGGAGATGGAGGTGTTCCAGCGCATGATGACGCGGAAGTTGTCGTAGACGAGAAAGGCCGGTCCGCGGTAGCCCGCCGGCAGCAGCAGGGATGCCTCCATGTCCGCAATTGGCAACTCGCCGCCGTCCGCACGGCGAATCCCCAGCTCTGCCCATTCCCGCAGGTGTTTCCGTGTTTCCAGGCCCGCCAGTTCCCAGCCGAAGTCATCCGGTACCCGGACCTCACGGCCCCAGCGCTGGCCACTGTTCCATCCCATGGAACGCAGGTAGTGGGCGGAGGACGCAAAAGCGTCCGCCAGGCTGTTCCAGAGATCGATCCGGCCGTTGCCATCATAGTCAACGGCATAGGCGTTGAAGGTCGACGGCATGAACTGCGTATGCCCCATGGCGCCGGCCCAGGAGCCTTCCATCGCGGTGAGCTTGATGTGCCCGCCCTGAACGATTTTGAGCGCTTCGATGAATTCGCTGGTGAAGAACTCGCTTCTCCGTGGGTCACAGGCGAGGGTGGCCAGTGAGTCCAGTACCGGCATATTGCCGAAGTAGCTGCCGAAGTTGGTCTCCAGCCCCCAGAGTGCGACCAGGTAGGCGGGTGGTACGCCAAACTCCCGGTGCACCCGGTTCAACAGCGAGCGGTGTTTGTCCAGCATCGCCCGACCATTCCTGATGCGGTTTGCGGACACCCGGATGTCCAGGTACTGCCAGAAAGTCTGGAGGAACTCCGGTTGCCGGCGATCCAGCTCCAGAACACGTTCCTGCAGATTGAGGCCGGTAGTCGCCTCCCGTATAACGTTGTTGTCGATGCCGGCGGCCCGCGCCTTGTCGCCCAGCGCGTCCACACAGACCGCGAATTCGTCATCGGAGAGTGCGTGCGCCCACGGAATCGTCACCAGCAGGAGCATTGGGAGCAGGGCAGGGCGAAACATGGCTGTCGATTCCTCCGACGGAGATTCAAAATGACGCTGCTGGGCTGTTGATCCGGGCAAGGTGGCCGCCTTGTCCCTCCGATTCGAGACCATGACAGGATACAATCGGAGATGATCAACGAGAAATACCGCAATCGGCTCGCGCCTCCGTTTACCCCCGGGAAACGTGGTAGACTGCAGCATGGCGGGCGCCACAACCCCGCAAGCATCAGCGTGCATGGGTGCGGCCTTTCCGGTAATCATGGCACGATGCGCCTGCCCGGAAATTTCTCGCGCCGCCGGAGGAATGCCGCAGACGGCACCCGACTTCCATCCTGCCGCGCCGGCGATGTGAACAGGTTGTGGAACGGCAAGTGTTTTTGTGGGGCAGGGGGCTGACGTGAAAGCCAATTCAGTATATTCTTGTCAATTATTGGGTTTGAAATCCTGGATTATGAATTCCGGAGGCTGCACTTGGAGCCCATGAAGTCTGAAAGCACCGTTCCGGCATATTCCGTGCGCGACACGCTGCGGAACCTTGGCCTGAGGCCGACCCGGCAACGCATCGCAGTTGCCAGGTTGCTGCTGAACGGCGGAAACCGGCACGTGACTGCGGAGGATGTTTACCGCGAGGCGCAGATGGCGGGCGTCAGCCTGGCATACACGACGGTCTACAACATTCTTCACCAGTTTACGGAAGTTGGCCTGGTACGCGAGGTGATCGTGGAATCGGGCAAGACGTGGTTCGACACCAATGTCGGTCCGCACATGCACGTGTTCAACGAGCGAACCGGTGAGATCCGCGATCTCGACGTCGACCCTGCTCGTTTGAATTTGTTGCGGCAACTGGATATCCCTGAAGACGTGGAGATCAAGGACGTTGACGTGATCATCCGCGTTGGACAAAAAACCTCTCCTCATCAGTAAGTTGCGTGACTAACTGCAATAATCCGGTGGGCACGGCTCATGCGGACCGTGTTCCCGATGGTCATCACCGCGATTTCCATCTCGGTCATGCAGAACAGGATTGTCGTTTCGGATGCATATACGCTGATGGCAAAGGAATGCATCCCTGAAAGACAGCAAGACCGAAGCGAGCCTGCAGGAAGCCTTTCCCGGTGAACCAATGGCCGACCGGCGCGTTACCTCTGCTTCGCGCAGAAGGCTGACGTTGGGGGTCACAATGACATCTGCGCAGCTTTTCGACCCACCCGCCGAAGATCAAACCTTTCACGCTCATGGCACCCTGGAATTCCGGGAAGTAGCCGGTGATCCCGTCCCCGGAGAAGCGACGGGCGGCACCGGTCGGAACTGGAAGTCCGCCATCGGTGCCAAGACACACGCGTACACCGAGATCTATCAGGGGTATGACCGAGATCGCGCGCGAGGAAGGATTCAAGGAGATCGCCGACTGTTTCGCCACGCTCGCCCGGGTGCAAGAAGCCAAGGCGGACGTTCTCCGAAGGCGCTGGATTAGCCCGCATATCTCACCGCCCTTCTACTACGCACGCCGATCTGCTCGCTGTGTCGGGGCGTACTCCCTGCAGCCGGCTCGACGTAGTGTCAGCTACGCCATCGCCGTCTTCCGGTCCGTGCCCCCCGGCACAGCGGCATCTCGACGCCCTCGCGACGAACGGCGGCGAGATATGCGGGCTGGGGCAGTGCCGGTCGCGGAAACGCGGGAGGCGCTCAGTGAGGGTTTACGGGAGACGAGTGCTGGCCGGAACGGGTAGTGGACGGCAACCCCGTGCCGCCGTTCTTGGTGTCTGTAAGTGCGAGCCCCTGATCGCTGCGATGACAGCGTGACCACGTGATGGATTGCCGGAAGCGACCGGGCTGGGTATTGTGATACCGGCCCGTGGCGCCTCCGCACACGCCGCAACAAGCCGACGTTCGCTGGCAGGGATGCCCCGCCATGAAGCATCTGCTCGCCCTCTCCAGCTTCATCGACCGGATCAGCGCCGGCATTGGCCGTTTCCTGGGCTGGCTTGCTGTACTGATGGTACTCCTTGGCGTAATCAACGTGGTTGGCCGGTACCTCGGCGCGCAGCTCGGTCTCCAACTGGCCAGCAACGCGCTGCTGGAGGCGCAGACCTATGCCTACAACCTGATTTTCCTGCTTGGCGCCGCCCACCTGCTGCTTCGCGATGGCCACATCCGGGTCGATGTCGTCTATTCCCGGTTCAATGAACGGGGCCGTGCGTGGATGGATCTGTTGGGAACAGTCCTCTTTCTCGTGCCGTTCTGCGTGCTGGTTATCTGGTTCAGCATCGGCTACGTGGAGCGCTCCTGGAACGTGCTTGAAACCAGCCCCAACCCTGGCGGGCTGCCGCGTTACCCCATCAAGACGGTGATCGTCATCGCCTTCGTGCTGCTGCTGGTGCAGGGCTGCAGCGAGATCATCAAGTGCGTGGACAGGCTGACCCGCCCGCCTACCCGGGCGGATTCGCGATCCGGGTCCGGTGCCGCGTGATTGATTACATGGCATTGTGGATGTTCCCGGCGCTGTTGCTGTTCCTGCTCAGCGGCTATCCGGTCGCTTTCGGCCTCGGCGCCACCGCGGTTCTTTTTACGCTGATCGGCAGTGACCTTCTGCACGGCGCCGGTATGCCGCTGCCCTGGGATCCCCTGTTCAGCACCGCACGCCTCAATATCCTGCCGCAGCGAATCTTCGGATCGGTCATGGATAACTACACGCTGGTGGCAGTGCCATTCTTCGTGTTCATGGGGGTAATGCTGGAGAAATCCGGACTTGCCGAGGATCTGTTGCGGACCATGGGCAGGCTGTTCGGCGCCTTGCGCGGCGGGCTTGCCGTGGCCGTGGTGGTGGTGGGGGCGCTGCTTGCCGCATCCACCGGCGTGGTTGGCGCCTCGGTGGTGACCATATCGGTTCTGGCGTTGCCGGTCATGCTCAAGTACGGCTATGACCGAGGCCTGGCGGCGGGCACGGTGGCGGCCAGCGGCACGCTGGGGCAGATTATTCCGCCCAGTATCGTGCTCATCATCCTCGGTGACCAGATGGGCGTGAACGTGGGGGACCTTTTCCTGGGCGCCCTTGTGCCCGGTCTGGTGCTGAGCGCTCTGTACCTGGTCTGGGTGTTGGTGACGGCCTGGGTCAGGCCGCAGGCGGCACCGGCTCTGTCCGGCGAGTCGGATGATTTCCCGATGGAGCATCTGGCGCTTGCGGTTGCACGCACACTGCTGCCGCCGCTGGCCCTGGTGGCTATCGTGCTGGGCAGCCTGTTCGCGGGGATCGCCTCGCCGACGGAGGCCGGCGCCATGGGAGCGTTTGGCGCCAGCGTGCTGGCGTTCGCCAACGGCCGGCTGACAATGGCCAACGTGCGCGCCGTGGCACAGAGCACGGTGCGGTTGACGAGTATGGTGTTCGTGATTCTGGTCGGTGCCACCGCCTTCGCCGTGGTCTTCAACGCCATGGAAGGCAACTGGCTGGTGGAGGATCTGTTGCTGGCCGTGCCGGGCGGAGAGGCCGGCTTTCTGGCCTTCGTGATGCTGACCATCTTCGTCCTCGGCTTCTTCCTGGATTTCATCGAGATCAGTTTCATCGTCGTGCCGCTGGTTGCGCCCGTCGCGGTTGGTCTGGGCCTGGACCCGCTGTGGTTCGGCGTGTTGATCGCAATGAACCTGCAGACGTCGTTCCTCACGCCGCCATTCGGCTTCTCGCTTTTTTACCTGCGGGGTGCGGCGCCGCCGGCCATCGGCACAGGGGAGATCTACCGCGGGGTGATGCCGTTTATCGGCATACAACTGCTGATGCTGGTTGTCATCGTGCTGTTTCCGGGCCTGGTGCTCTGGCTTCCGGGGTTGTCGGGATGATGAATAATGATTGCCGATGCGTCCTGTACGGCGGGGATGCCGGGATCAAGGAGGGCGCGAGCGCGCGAATGGGTCAGAGGCGCGCTGGATAATCGCCGTAGAGGAAGGATTCGTAAGCGTGGCTGGTGCGTCCGGTCCAGCTGCGGATGCGGTCCCGAAACGCACTCCAGTCACGGTAAATACGGGCGTATCGGCGATCCGCCTTCATGTCCTGCTCGTGAACCGCTTCGGCGGCCTGCTGAAACGTCTCCAGCACCGCTTTCGGGAAGTGGCGCACTTCGACGCCGTGTTCCTGGACGAGTTTCTCCAGCGCGACGGGATTGCTGACGTTGTAGCTCGCTGCCATGCGCGCATCGGCTTCGACGCACACGGACGCGATGATGACGCGGAGTGATTGCGGCAGTTTCTTCCAGAAATCGGCGTTGAAATAGAAGCCCAGCATGGCGCTGGGTTCCGCCCAGCTCGGGAGATACAGGTAGCGCGCTACGCGGTGCATGCCGAGGATCATGTCGTCATGGGGCCCCACCCATTCCGCCGCGTCCAGCAGGCCGCGATTCATGGCCGAGTAGACCTCACCGCCTGGAAGCTGCTGGATGGTTACGCCGCTCCTGGCCATGACCCGTCCGCCATGCCCGGGAAAACGCATACGCAGGCCGCGCAGGTCTGAAGGCTCCCTGATCTCCCGGTTGAACCAGCCGCCGGTCTGTGCGCCGGTATTGCCGCCAGGAAAGGCCACCAGGCCTTCCTCCCGGTTGAGTTCGTCCCAGAGTTCCTGGCCGCCTCCATGGTGGATCCAGGCATTTTGCTCATGCAGGGACAGGCCGAAGGGCAGGGCGGTGAAAAAGCCGTGCGCCGGTGACCGTCCTATGTAGTAGTAGGGTGCGGTGTGACCGCAGGGGAAGGCGCCGCTGGCAACCGCATCCAGCACCTCCATGGCGCCAACCTGGGCACTTGCAGGATAGGTGCGGCAGCGAATTTCGCCGTCCGTGGCCTCGGAGATTCGGCGGGCAAAGAACTCCGCCGTTCCATACAGGTTATCCAGTGCCGCGGGCCACGAAGTGACGAGCTCGAGTCGAATCGTGCGGCTGCGGGCAAACACATGGGGAGAAAATCCGGCACCTGCCGCCGCAACGCCGGCGGAAGCGGCGGTCAGGAAATCTCTGCGTCTCATGGATCGGCCCCCTCCGTTGCGCCTGCGATTCCGTCAGTGCCAACGGCAGTTTGGCATCACGGTCCGCACCGGTCCATCAAAGCGCAAGGCGGAGCCTGTGGGATGTCCGGAGCCTGTCGGGCAGCGTTCTCACGCGGTAACCGTCATATTTCGGCTGCCTTTGCGTGTCCCGGCAGGCAGACGCTCCCAGACCTTCTCGTGGAAGAAGTAGGCGATCGTGTTGAGCGCAGGCTCTATCATGGCCACGACTCCTCCGAGGGCGATGCTTCCGGTGAACGCATATACTACGGAGAAGGCGACCAGCACGTGCACAATACCGAATGAAATGGTCTTCTTGAGTGGGCGCATGACATTTGCTCCTTGAAAGTGCTTGTAGCCAGTATCCTGGCTTGGACTGTATTGATCCAATCGATTAGATAGCTTATGGCGATATATGGGATAAATCGTGTATTGCAAGCCCGTGATCATGCTCATTT
Source organism: Ectothiorhodospiraceae bacterium (assembly GCA_007130525.1). GTDB lineage: Bacteria > Pseudomonadota > Gammaproteobacteria > Nitrococcales > Aquisalimonadaceae > Methylonatrum. The sequence continues at coordinate 13,199 of SLSJ01000106.1, forward strand.
ACAGAACGGGACGGGGCGTGATAACGGTGTCATGGGGTCAACAGATTCCCCCGGGCATTCCTGAAAACATCTGGCACGAAGCAGGATGAGGATTCGACCTTATGAACAAGAAACTCCTTGCAGTGGCTCTAGCCGGCGCTTTCTACAGCGTCTCCGCATCTGCCGAAAACACCGGTTGCGGTCTTGGCTCCATGGTCTGGGAAGGCCAGTCGGGTATCGCGCCCCAGGTGCTTGCGGTGACCACCAACGGCACTTTCGGCAACCAGACTTTCGGCATCACCTCCGGTACGCTTGGCTGCACACAGGACGGTGTGGTTACCTCCAGTGTCAGGCTGGGCATGTACACCGGCTCCAACATGGACTTGCTTGCCCGTGACATGGCTGTCGGGTCCGGCGAGTCCCTGCATGTGCTTGCCGATCTGATGGGCGTGGAAGGCGAAGACCGTGCCGAGTTCTTCCAGGCGCTGCAGAGCAACTACGAGCACATCTTTACCGGCGGCGACGTGACCGCTGAAGACGTGCTCGCCGGTATCGACGCCACCCTGAAGGGCAACGAGCGTCTGGTCCGCTACGCCCAGGCCTGATGAAGCGGGTGTCCGCCGACACCCTGTAGAGTTCCCGCGCCGCCCGGGCTTCCCGTGGCGGCGCTTTCATGGATATCCGTCTCGCCCATGCGTTTGCTTTTTCTCCCGGCCATGCTGTTGCTGGGTTCGATGCTCGTGCCGCAGGCAGTGGCCGGAGAAGAGGCCTATCTCCAGGAGCTTCAGCATCGGGCCCGCGCGCTGGATCTGGCGCACGAACGCCAGTGGCAGGACCTCCTCCACTACGAACCCCGACGCTTCCGGCCGGGGCGGCGCAGTGCGACCCGCCATGAGGAGTTCTTCAATGCCCCCGACGGCTACCGGGATCCGGCCGCCGAGTTGAATGCGACACTTGCCGCATTCTTTGCGGATCCGGATGGGTTCCAGGGCGATGAACAACATCCCCAGTGCGCTTTCATTGCCCGCCGGCACTGGTTGGCGGAACGGCTGAACATCGATCCGGACCGCCTGCCAATGCGCCCCTGTCCGCGTTTTCGCAGCTGGTACGAGAGCATCAATCCACGCGATGTCACGCTGGTGTTTGCCGACGCCCACGTGAACAGTCCAGCTTCCATGTTCGGTCACACCCTTCTGAGGATCGACCCGCCTGGCCAGGACCGGGAGCTTCGCCTGCTCTCCTACGTGATCAATCACGCCGCGGCCACCACCGAAACCAGCGGCCTGATGTTCGCCGTACGCGGGCTCACGGGCGGTTATCCGGGCATGTTCTCGATCATGCCCTATTACGAGAAAGTGCGTGAATACAATGCGCTGGAGAACCGGGACTTGTGGGAGTACGAGCTCGACCTGGAGCAGGATGAGGTCGATCTCATGCTCATGCACGTGTGGGAAGTCGGCAGCACGCCGTTTCCCTATTACTTCCTTTACCAGAACTGTTCCTATCGCCTTCTGAGACTGCTGGATATCGCCCGCCCCGGCATGGATCTGAGCGATCGCTTCAGTTGGTGGGCGATTCCGACCGACACCGTGCGGGTGGTGCTGGATGAGGAGGGGCTGCTGCGCAAGGCCGTGTACCGTCCCTCCGACCGGAGCCTGCTGGATCATCGGCTAGCGCAACTCTCGGAGGCGGAGCAGAACCTGGTGCTCGGACTGGCCCTGGGAGAAAAGACACCGGAATCAAAGCGGTTCCGTGCGCTGCCGGCGCCGCGCCGCGCCGTGATGCTGGAGCTCGCGCACGACTACCTGCACTACCTCCACACCGCCGGCGACGCCGACGACGATGCCCGCGGGCGGCTGCGCGATCTACTGGTGGAACGGGCCCGCGTGGGTTCGGCGCCGGAACAGTCGTCTCCGGACAAACCGGCGGTCAGGCCGGATCAGGGACACGACACCTTGCGTCTCGGGATCGGCGGCGGCAACCGCGATGGCGACGGCTACCTCTCTCTGTTCTGGCGTCCCGGCTACCACGATCTGCTCGATCCGCCGGCCGGCTACCAGCACGGCGCGCACATCAGCTTTTTTGATGCGGCGCTGCGTTACGATCTCGCCCGTGACCGCCTGGAATTGAAGTATCTGACCCTGGTGGACATCGAATCTCTTGCTCCCCGGGATCGGTACTTCCGCCCCTGGTCCTGGCATGTCGGCGGCGGACTGGATCAGCGGCTGCGGCCACGCGGCGGATACGCGTTGATGGCCGGCATGGAGGGTGGAGGCGGATACGCCTGGGCCCTCGACGACCGCCAGCGCTGGCTGTTCTACGCGGCGGCCCACGGCTCCGCCTGGGCATCGCGTACACTGGATGATGACGTGCGCGCCGGTCTGGGGCCGCGGCTGGATCTGCTGCATACCGGTGATCGCTGGCGTGGCCGGCTGCGCGCCGAGATCCAGCAGTTCACCGATGACGGCCCGCGCTGGCGGCTGGTGGCGGAGCAGGACCTCAGCCTGTCCCGGAGCCTCGGCGTGCGCCTGTCGGTGAGCAGGGAGGCCGACTTCGGGGAGCACGTAAATCGCGTGGACATGCGCCTGCACTGGTATCGATGATGACAATGGTGCGCCGGGTTTGTCTGCTTCTTCTTCTGCTGCCGCTGTCCGGCTGTGCCGGCATGTTCTTTCACCCCATGTCCGAGCACATACGCGATCCGGGCGATGTCGGCATGGAATACCGCGATGTCCGCTTCGAGGCGGACGACGGTGTCATGCTGCATGCCTGGTTTCTACCCGCGGAAACGGACGAGGCCATCGGGACCGTGGTCTTTCTGCACGGCAATGCGGAAAACGTGAGTACTCATCTGGCGGCCGTTCACTGGTTGCCGGAGCGGGGTTTCCACGTATTCCTGTTCGATTATCGCGGGTTCGGCCATTCGGAGGGCAGGCCGGGCATCGCCGGCGTTCACCGCGACAGCGAGGCTGCACTGCGCACGACGGCGGAACTGGAGGATGTCGACGAGGACCGTATCGTTGTTTTCGGCCAGAGCCTGGGTGCCTCGGTCGCCATCACGCTGGTAGCGGAAGTCGGCGAGCGCTATGCGGTACGCGCCCTGGTGGCGGACAGCCCGTTCCGCAGTTATCGCGGCATCGCCCGCGAAAAATTCGGCGAGTTCTGGCTTACCTGGCCATTCCAGTGGCCGCTCTCGCTCACCATTCCGTCGCGTTTCGATCCCGAGCGCTTTGTCGCTGAAGTCTCACCCATACCACTATTGCTGCTGGTCGGCGATGCCGACCGGATAGTGCCCCCACAACACGGACGTGACCTGTTCAAACTTGCCAGACCTCCCGTCGAAATACGTACCGGCGAGGGTATGGGGCACATACAGCTGTTGCGCATCGAATCGGAGCGCGATTACCTGGTGACGTGGATGGAACGGCAACTCGCCGAGCACCGATCCGATCAGTAGCTCCTTGAACGAAGTGAATAAAATGGCGGAAATCCGGTGTGCCGGAGAATCGTGGTCCGGTAATCTTTTGTTTGGTCAACCGAACCGGTTTCAATGATAGATTCTATATATGGATTGCCAACGGTTTTTTGACCTGCGTCCCCGCCTGCGTTCCAATCATCGTTGCAACCCGGCCCGTGCGTACTTTTCCGGTACTGCGGGTTGGATGATCTCAATCGGCTGCTGAATTCCGTAGGAGTCCCGCAAAATGCCAGCCCTCGGTCCGCGCGAGACGGAACCGGACGCCTGGATACGCTGGCACAAGGAGGCCGTGGCCCTGCTGGTGCGCCGCCCGGTGCCCGTGATCGCATGGCTCACGGTCTGCGTGGTGCTGTTCTACATCGGCAACAGGACGTCCTGGCAGCCACTGCGGGCAGCAAGCGTACTGTTCCTTGTGCCCTTGTCGCTGATGGCGTTCATCCGCGTCGCCTGGTGTGCCGATTACAGCCGGCGCGCGGGCATCTGGGAGATAACCCCCACAAACCGTGATTGCATGCTTGCGATTGGTGTCGCGGCGGTCCTGTTCGCGGTTGGTGGTGCCCTGTCGCCGATGCTGCAGTCGTTCGCCGACACTTTCCGGGAGCTTGTGGAGGTGCTGGGACTTTACAGTCCAATACTTGCAGACGGCGACCTGGCGCCTGATCCTCTGCGCTACACGCTGCTTGGGCCTTTTCTGGTCATAGGCGGCGTCGTGGGGCTGGCCGTCAGCGCCTGCCTGGTGTTCCTGATTGCGTTCGGACAATGGTTCGCGCTGCCCATGCTGGTGTTGCACCAGACCCCGCTACCACCCTCCATGGCCAGCAGCGCCAGAGCCTATCAGATCAACCCGGTACCCATGCTGGGTCTGGCCGGTGTCATGCTGATCACGCTGCTGCTTGTGATGGCAACGCTGGGGTGGGTCAGCCTGGTGATGATTCCGTTCTTCGGCGCGCTGCTTTATACCTCCTACCGGGACGTGTTTCTGGGCAGGGAGGAGAACCAGCCCGCGGCCGCGATCGAGGGTTCGGAGGAGGTGTCGCCGCAGGAGAGCGGAATCTGATCCGCTGGCCGGATCAGCCTTCGAGTGCCTGCCATCGTTCAAAGGCGGCATCCAGTTCCCGCTCCACCGTCTTCAATCGCGCCGTGGTCGTGGCGATGACATCCGCCGGCTGCCGATAGAAGTCCGGCTCGGAGAGTTGTTCTCCCAGTGCGGCCAACTCCTGCTCCAGGGTTTCGATCCGGGTGGGCAGTGCCTCCAGCTCCCGCTTCTCTCCGTAACTGAGCTTCTTACGCGCCCTGCCGGACTTCGTGGCGGTGGGCTCCGGCTTCGGTCCCGCGCCCTTGCGCGCCGGGGCCCCGGATGCGTTGGAGCTTGCGGCGTAGGATTGCGATGCACTCTGGCGAAGCCAATCCGAATAACCACCCACGTACTCTCCAATGCGCCCGTCACCCTCGAAAACCAGGCAACTGGTGACCACGTTGTCCAGAAATTCGCGATCATGACTGACCAGAAGGACGGTGCCGGTAAAGTCGACCAGCCGGTTCTCAAGTAGCTCCAGTGTCTCCATGTCGAGGTCGTTGGTGGGTTCGTCCAGCACGAGCACGTTGGCGGGTCGGCAGAACAGTCGTGCCAGCGTCAGGCGGTTACGCTCACCACCGGACAGCGCGCTGATCGGACCCCGGGCCTGCTCGGGCGTGAACAGGAAATCCTGCAGGTAGCTCATGATATGCCGGCTGCTACCGCTTACGGTCACGGTTTCGGAGCCGCCGCTGACGTTGTCGGCCACGGTTCCGTCATCATCCAGCGTGCTTCGCAACTGGTCCGAGTAGGCGATCTCCAGTCCCGCGCCGTGGCGCAACGTGCCGGCATCCGGCTTTCGGCGGCCCAGCAAGGTATCCAGCAGAGTGGTCTTGCCGACACCGTTGGAGCCGATGACACCCACCTTGTCGCCGCGCAGGATGGTCGTCGAGAAATTCCGTATCAGCGTTCGCCCCCCCAGGGAAAGCTCCAGACCCTGCGCCTCAAGCACCAGTTTACCGCTGCGGGCCGCAGCCTGGATGTCGAATCCCGCCTGCCCCTGGTGACCGCGGCGCCGCCGGTATTCCTCGCGCATGGCTTTCAGCGCGCGGACGCGGCCCTCATTGCGGGTCCTCCGGGCCTTGATGCCCTGGCGAATCCAGGCCTCTTCCCTGGCGAGCTTGCGATCGAAGCGCTGGCGCTCCTGTTCCTCGGCGTTGAGCTGTTGTTCGCGCCCGCGCAGGTAGGCGTCATAGTCCCCCGGCCAACTGGTGAGGCGACCGCGGTCAAGATCCAGGATCCGCGTCGCGAGGCGCCGAAGCAGGGCGCGGTCATGGGTGACGAACAGCAGCGCGCCGCCGAAGCCGGCCAGGAAGTCCTCCAGCCAGTCTATGCTCTCGATGTCGAGATGGTTGGTGGGCTCGTCGAGCAACAGGAGGTCGGGATCGACAACCAGGGCCTGTCCCAGCAGTACGCGACGCTTCATGCCACCGGAGAGCGTCTCGAATCGAGCTTCACCCGGTAGCGATAGTCGTGACAGCACTGTCTCCACCTGCTGCTGGATGGACCAGCCGTCGATGACCTCGAGCTGTTGCTGAACCGACTCCAGTTCCTGCATGCTTCGCTGATCGCCGTCGCTCAACTGTTGGCTGAGTTGGTGATAACGCCTAAGCAGGGCGCCCGTGTCGCCGAGACCGTCGGCCACAACCTCCATAACGCTGCCCGAGATGCCGTCGGGTATGCTCTGAACCAGGCGGGCGACGCGCAGGCCGGGTTTCCTCGTGATGCTCCCGTCCTCGGGCTCGAGATCGCCGTGAATGACGCGCATCAGCGTGGATTTGCCGGCACCATTGCGCCCCACCAGGCATACGCGTTCGCCGACGTCGATGGAGAAATCGGCATGGTCGAGAACCGGTGCGCCGCCGAAGCTCACCGATATCTGCTGCGCACTCAGAAGCAAGGGGTCACCTTAAGGAGACGCTGATTTACAACGGAATCCGGCCGGGCGTGCTGATCGTCCCGGCCGTCGACACCTGGCCGGGATAGTGTTCGCCGCGTAGCCTGGTCATATGCAGCGCTACGGTCCAGACCGAGTGTGAAGGTTTGAAAGTTGCGGTAGTTTACCATCAAGAAGCAGATACCGGTTGCTGCAACCCGGAGACCGGCGCCTGACGGCCATGTTCGCATCAGGAGACTCATGAGCACAGCGTCTGTTCAGCAATCACACGGGATTTTTGCGGGTGAGTGCGCTCCCGTGTACAGACAGCGTCAAGAAGTCATTGACGGCATGCGCAAGGTGTACCGTCAGGTCAGACGTGGTGACCGGGTTGATCTCGACGCTGTGGAACAATGGGTGAGCGGTCTGCTGGATGCGGTAAACGCGGACATGGAGATGGCGCTCTGGGTGACCAATCTCCGTAATCCTGACGACTATCCGTACGTCCATGCCGTGAACGTCTGCGTACTGACGCTCGGCCTCTGCCACAGCCTCGGCTTTGAACGTGGCCAGTTGCTGGAAATCGGGGTGGGCGCTCTTCTGCACGATATCGGTCAGGCCAGAACGCCGACACATATCCTGGACAAGCCGGGCCAGTTGACCCGTGAGGAATTCGACATCATGCAGCGGCACCCGGAGGACGGCTACCGCATGATGTTGGCGGCCGGACGGCTTACGGATCTCTCCCTTGCCATCATTCGCTCGCACCATGAGCGGATCGCGGGCACCGGTTATCCGGATCAGCTTACGGCAACCGCTATAGCCACCCCCGTGTTGGCTACCGCGATTGTCGATGTGTATGACGCCCTGGTCAGCGATCGACGCTACCGCCAGGGCCTGCCTGCCGATGTCGCCATCCAGGCGATGTATCAGAACGCCGAAAGCAACTATGGCCGTGAACTGATGCAGGCGTTCATTCGTTTTATTGGCGTCTATCCAGTGGGCTGCGTGGTGGAGTTGGACAACGGTGGCGTTGGCTTGGTCGTGTCGGCCCGTGAACATGCCCGTCTGCTGCCCCGGGTGCTGCTCATCCGTGATGCCGACGGCAGTTTTCTGGAACAACGTCGTCTGATCGACCTCACCGAGGCGGACACCACGGGTGGCTGGTACGTGCGCCGCGTAGTGAGCTCCAGCGACCTGGGTCTGGATGTCGCCGCCATCATTCGCGCGGAGTGCCTGCTGCCGGGCTGAGCAAAGGGTCGCCGCACAGTGCGGCTATCCAAACAGGGTGCCGCGCGGCGGCGTCATTATTACCTTCCCTCCCCCCGAACTCACAGGCTGTGAACCGCGTCACAGCCTGTCCCGTGCCTCATGGGCCGGGCCGGGTGGACCGGTTATCATGCCGTCATGTGCCAAGGGTGACACTGCCTGCCCTTGCGCGAGTCGTGAATCGGGGGTTCGGGGTTTGGATCAGCGCAGAATATTCGTCGAGGAACTGGTCAAGGGAATGTACGTCAGATCCCTCGACCGGCCGTGGGTGGAGTCGCCGTTCCTGTTCCAGGGCTTTGTGATCGAGGACGACGAGACCCTGCAGCAGCTCCGGAGTCTGTGTGAATACGTGTTCGTCGATGTCGAGCAATCACGTGTGGATGTGCCCGAGCGGCAGGATGTGGACCACAGTGTCTCCGCCGTTGCATCTTCCATTCAGGTCACCGAATTCCGCAGCTACCAGGAATTTCGCAGTGCCGCCCGTAAGGCGGGCGCCAGCCGCATGCTGGCCGGCGGTTACCTGGAGCGGGTGTTCAGTGATGTGCGCATGGGGAAGAGCATGGGCACAGCCGACGCCAAGGATGTGGTATCCGACATGGTGGACACGATATCCGCCAGTCCCAACACTGCGCTCTGGTTGACAAACCTCAGGCAGCACAGTGAGCACACTGCCGTCCACTGCCTCAATGTCTGCGTGCTGGTGCTCGCCTTCTGCAAGCATCTGGGCTATTCGCGGGAGGAAATGGAAGTCATCGGCCTGGGGGCGCTGCTTCTCGATATCGGCAAGACCAGGACGCCCGACCATATCCTGAACAAGCCGGGCCGGCTGACCCGCGAAGAGTTTGCGATCATGAAACGCCACCCGGAGGACGGCTACCGGTTGATGGTGGAAACGGGTGATGTTCCACCGCAGGCACTCGGGATCATTCGTCTGCACCACGAGCGGCTGGCGGGGCATGGTTACCCCCTGGGGCTGTCCGGAGAATCCATCACCCGCCCCATACTCATGACCGCCATCGCCGACGTCTACGATGCGGTCACCAGCGACCGTGTCTATCAGCTGGGGATGCCCCCGGACGTGGCCCTGCAGGCCATGTACGAGAAAGCCGAGACCAACTATGGCCGCGACCTGATGCAGGAGTTCATCAAGTGCATGGGCATCTATCCGGTGGGTAGCCTGGTACAGCTGGAGAACGGCGCTACCGGTATCGTCCTCTCCGCCGGCGAGCACACCCGCCTGGCGCCGAGGGTGCTGCTTATAAAGGACACCAGGGGGCGGTTCTACAAGGATCGCCGACTGGTTGATCTGGCCAGGTTGCAGACGCAGGATCGCACCGGCCGGTGGATTATCCGTCGCGTGGTCAACCCTGCCGAGGTTGGCGTGGACATGACGTCGGTCATGCTGGACGAGACTTCGCTGCCACCCGTGGATCAAGTGGACAAGGACCCGGCCATGCGCGGCTGAGGTGCGCCGGCAAAGCGACTCAGTAGTGCGGCGGCGTAGGTTCGGGCCCCTCGTGCCCGCCGACCAATTTCTGCTCCATGTCCCGCAGTCGCTCGCGAAGCACGGCGAGTTGCTCCTGCATCCGTTGGAGTTGTTGCTCCTGGGCAAGCAGGATGGCGGTCAGCTCCTCGATGGACGCCTCCTGATGCGTGATCCGGATTTCCAGGTCGGTTACGCGTTGCTCGTCCATCCGTCTTTCTCTCCACCGTTACGTGCTTCCAGTGTTTCCAGGCGGTCAAGCGCCGTCATCCAGGCTTCTTCGGTCTCCTGCAGGCGCGTTTCCAGCTTGCCCTGGTCCCGAAGCAGATCGAGCAACCGGTCGGTATTCGCGTCCTCGTAAAGCCATGGGTCCGCCAGGCGCTTCTCCAGGGCGTGCTTCTCCGCCGTCAGCCGTTCCACGTCCTGTTCCAGCTTCTGCACGGCACGTCTTGCCGGCGCAAGCTGCTGCCGTAGTCTGGCGGCCGCCTGCCGCCGCTCGCGGGGATCCGTGCGCGACGTCTCTGTCGGAGCTGCCATGCTGCCTTGCTCGCGGCCACGGCGGTTGGCCAGCCAGCGCGCATAGTCATCAAGGTCGCCGTCGAATTCGTGCAGGCCGCCGCCGGTAACCAGTAGCAGCCGGTCCGTGGTGCTACGAATCAGATGCCGGTCGTGGGCAATGACGAGGAGTGCGCCCGGGAAATCCTGCAGGGCGCTGACAAGCGCCTGGCGCATTTCCAGGTCCAGGTGATTGGTGGGCTCGTCCAGGAGCAGCAGATTCGGGCGCGTGTAAACGATCAGAGCCAGAGCCAGGCGCGCCTTCTCTCCACCGGAGAAGGGTGCGACCGGAGTCAGAGCCATGTCCCCGGAAAAACCGAACCCCCCGAGGAAATCCCGCAGCGCCTGATCCGTTGCGTCGGCGTCCAGCCGTTGCAGGTGAAGCAGCGGCGACGCCTGAGGATCCAGTTGTTCCAGTTGATGCTGCGCAAAATACCCGATACGAAGGTCCTGCGCCGGAAGGCGATCCCCGGAAAGTGGTGGCAACTTGCCCGCGAGCAACCGCACAAGCGTCGACTTGCCCGCACCGTTTGGCCCCAGCAGGCCGATCCGGTCGCCCGGTTTCAGATCCATCCGCAGGTTGCCGAGTACCGGCGAGTCGCCGTAACCCACGCTGGCGTCGTGAAGCTTGAGAAGCGGGTTGGGCACCTTCGCCGGCGGCAGGAAGCGGAAGCTGAATTGCGAATCCACGTGTGCAGCAGCGATCACCTCCATGCGCTCCAGGGCCTTGAGCCGGCTCTGGGCCTGTCTAGCCTTGGTTGCCTTGGCACGGAACCGATCGACGAAATTCCGTATGTGCGCGATCTCGTGTTGCTGCTTGTCGCGGGCGGCAGTTTGTTGCGCCAGTCGCAGGCTCCGTTGACGCTCGAATTCGCTGTAATTTCCGCTGTAATCGTTGAGTTGTTGCTGTTCCAGGTGAAGTATTCGGCCACAGACCGCGTCCAGGAATTCACGGTCGTGGGAAATCAGCATCAGGGTGCCGGGATAGTCCAGCAACCAGCCCTGGAGCCAGAGCACCGCATCCAGATCGAGATGGTTGGTGGGTTCATCCAGAAGCAGCATGTCGGAACGGCACATCAGTGCCTGCGCCAGGTTCAGTCGAACCCGCCAACCTCCCGAGAACGAGTCAACCGGCAGGATCTCCTCGCCGGGCGCAAAACCGAGACCGTGCAGCAACCGGGCGGCCCTGGCCGGTGCCCCGTAGCCGCCGATGCTCTCGAGGCGTCCGTGCAACAGCCCCAGTTGCTCGCCGTCTCCCGCCGCTTCCGCCTCGTGGAGCGCGCGCTCGATCCGCCGCAACTCGTCGTCGCCGTCAAGGACATGGTCCAGAGCCGGCCGCGAGTCGTTCGGCGTCTCCTGTGCCACGTGCGCCAGCACCTGGCCGGGTGACAACCTGCATTCACCGCTGTCCGCCTGCAGTTGTCCCAACAACAGTGCGAACAAGCTGGATTTGCCCGTGCCATTGGCACCGACCAGGCCCACCCGTTCGCCGTCATGGACGGTGACAGATGCATTCGAAAACAACAGGTTGGGCCCGCGGCGCAAGGCAAGATTGACGAGACTGAACATGGCACGCAGTGTACAGGGAAGCCCGCCGCGTTCACACGCCGCCGTTGACCCCGGCCAATGCGCATATGCCGCCGGGGACGACAGCGGTCTGGAATGAGTAGCGGCGGTTGTCTCCGGTGCGCCACTTATGCCATGGCAGGCCCGATACATGACGGATCACTTTCCGCATCTGTTCTCCCCGCTGGACCTGGGATTCATGACGCTGCCCAATCGCGTCGTCATGGGTTCCATGCATACCGGCCTGGAAGACAGGTCGCGCGATTACGGCAAGCTGGCTGCCTACTTCGCCGAACGGGCGCGTGGCGAGGTGGCTCTGATCATTACCGGCGGCATCGCGCCCAGCCTGTCGGGGTGGTTGGCGCCGTTCAGCGCCCGCCTGGACCGCCGTAGCCAACTGCGACGACACCGCCTGGTGACGAACGCGGTGCATGACGAGGGAGGCAGGATCTGCATGCAGATCCTGCATGCGGGGCGCTACGGCCATCATCCGTTCTGTGTTGCACCTTCGGCGATTCGCTCCCGGATCACCCCGTTCTCGCCGCGGGCATTGACCACTCGCGGCGTCAGTCGGCAGATCCGTGCCTACGCCCGTTGCGCCGTCCTGGCTCGGGAGGCAGGGTACGACGGCGTCGAGATCATGGGCTCCGAGGGCTACCTCATCAACCAGTTCCTGGCCCCTCGCACCAACCGGCGGACCGATCGCTGGGGCGGGTCCGCGGTCCGGCGCATGCAGTTCGCCGTTGCCGTTACCGAAGCGGTGCGGACTGCGGTGGGGCCGGACTTCATCGTCATCTTCCGACTCTCGGCGCTGGACCTGGTTGAAGGGGGCAGCCTCGGGGAGGAGGTAATGCAGCTTGCGGCGGCGGTGGAGAAGTCCGGCGCAACAATGCTGGACACCGGCATAGGCTGGCACGAAGCGCGCGTGCCGACCGTTCAGAGCCTGGTGCCGCGAGCGGCATATTCGGTGCTGACCTCCCGAATCCGCGCCCATGTGGGGATCCCGGTAATGGCCACCAACCGGATCAACATGCCGGAGACCGCTGAGGCGCTGCTGGCGCGTGGAGATGCCGATCTCGTGTCGCTGGCGAGACCGCTGCTCGCGGATCCGGACTGGGTGCACAAGGCGCGCAAGGGCAGGGATGATCAGATCAATACCTGCATCGCATGCAACCAGTCCTGTCTGGACCGGGTATTCGCGCGTCGGTATGCCTCGTGCCTGGTCAATCCGCGTTGCTGCAACGAGACCGAACTCAATGTGGTTCCCACCAGGGTGCCGCGGCGGTATGCCGTGGTCGGAGCAGGCCCTGCCGGGCTTGCCTGTGCCGCCACCCTTGCGGAACGGGGGCATGATGTCAGCCTGTTCGAGCAGGATTCGCGCATCGGTGGTCAGTTCAACCTGGCTGCCCGGGTGCCGGGCAAGGAGGAGTTCGCTGAAACCCTACGATACTTCCGTCGCCGTCTGGTTGTAGTGGGCGTGGACCTGCGGCTGGGTGTCCATATCCAGGCACCGGATCTGCTGAAGGAGGACTTCGACGGTTTCATCCTGGCAACGGGTGCCCGCCCGCGGCTTCCGATGATAACCGGCCTGGATCATCCCGCGGTGCATTACTATGACGAGATTCTGTCCGGCCGGGTAAGAGCGGGAAATCATGTGGCCGTGATTGGGGCGGGTGGGGTCGGTGTCGATGTGGCCACCTTTCTTGCCATGGGTAACGACCGCAACTCGCGGCATCCGGACGGCTACTTCCGTGAGTGGGGCGTGGATCCGCTCGCGGCCACACGTGGCGGCGTGACCGATGTCAAAACCAGGCCGCCGGTGCCGGAGAGGCGGATCTGGATGCTGCGGCGCGGGCATGGCAAACCCGGGGCCGGCCTCGGCCGGACGACGGGCTGGGTGCATCGTGCTCGCCTGCGCGCCCTGGGCGTGGAAATGTTGACCGGCGTGACATACGAGCGTGTCGACGATGAAGGGCTGCACATACGCGTAGGCACTGAACACCGGTCGCTGGCAGTGCATACTGTGGTGGTCTGCGCGGGGCAGGAGCCGCAACGCGAACTGCTTGCAGGGCTGGAACGGCAAGGACGGCCGGTCCATGTCATCGGCGGCGCCGATCAGGCTGTCGAGCTCGATGCTGCCCGCGCCATCGAACAGGCCACACGCCTCGCCGTAACACTATAGGGCCTGTCCGCGCTCAAATATATATGCGATTAATCCGATATCTAGGGCGCAGACTTAACCATAAAACTGAAAACTGAAAACTGAAAACTGAAAACTGAAAACTGAAAACTGAAAACTGAAAAC
>SLSJ01000263.1 GCA_007130525.1 Ectothiorhodospiraceae bacterium
ATCCACGAATCAGGAGGTGTATCGTGCGACATGTCCTGCAGGCTGCCACTCTGTTCATGCTCATCCCCCTCGTGATGGGTACCAGCGCCAGCGCAGATGACAGCAACGAATTTTCCGAGGCAAACCAGGCGCTGTTCCTGACGCCGCATTTCGAGAACGTTGACGATGTGGGCGTCACCCTGAGTTACCGATATGAACGCTCCGGTAACGACGTCGACCAACCCTTCACCGACGAGATCACGGTGGTCATCACCGACGTCATGGAAGACCACTGGCGCAGCGCGGACGTGAGCTTTTTCTCCGGTGAACGGGAACGCTATTTCCCGCCACTGCAGCGTGCCCGTGGGAACCCTGTCCTCACTGCCTTCCTGCAACACGACATTACACGCCAGGGGGAGCAGACGAACGCCCCTGCACGGCACCTCCAGAACCGCATAAAGACTGTGCTGGAGGAGGATTTTGAAATCCGCACGGTGAAGTTCAGCTTCAACGGCGAAGAGGTCGAGGGCCGGGAGATCGTCATCGAACCCTACCGGGACGATCCCTATAACGGTCGCTACCCCAGGCAGTGGCGGAACAAGACCTACACCTTCGTGGTCTCGGAGCAGGTGCCGGGCATGGTCTACAGCATCAGGGCTGAATTGCCCGACGCCGCGCGTGACGGCTACCGCTATCGGGATGTGCTGACGCTGGATTCCGTTTCCGGGCCCTGAACTGCGGCCAGCCGTTTGCCATGACAAGAGAGCCCTTTCGCGGGGCTCTCTACTTTGGCTTGCGGCACTTTCGGCCCTTCCGGCGCGCCTTCATGGTGGGGCCCGGCGCGCGATGAACGCGCTTGTCGTCTTCCGGCGGATCGACCAGGCAGCCCCAGCGCAGTTCCTCATCCTGGACATAGCGCTTGCCCAACTGGAACGCAATCTGGGCCCGGCCCAGTTCGACGCCCAGGTAGAAGGCGTGGCCGCCGTCTTCCTCCACGCCGAGATGCGGAAACAGTTCAAACGGGTCGGTGTGGGTATGCAGCCCGTCCCGGTTGGAGATGTGAATGCCATCGTCATTCACATGAATGCGAAAATTGGGATCGCGGATCTGTTCGGCGAGTTCCCGGATCTCTTCGCTGCTCAGGGAATGGGGACGCCGCTCATGCAGCGCCAGCAGTCCTGATCCGTAGCCCTTGGGAAGGTCATGGTTCTCGCGCGCAGCAAACATCACCCGGCGCGCATAGTCGGTTTCGCGGACCACGGTGCGCGCGTGCAGCGACACCTGTGTGGTCAACATGTGGCGAATATCGAGTTCCGAGCATATGCCCGCAAGCATGGCTGACATGCCTGCCGTATCCGCTTCCGTGAGCTCCGTGACATTACCCGCACCAAGCATGATCTCGGTCTGCGGGTGCCGCGCGCGAAGCTCCCGATAGCGGCAGATGGATGCGGTGAACCCGAAATGCAGAGGATCGAGGATGGCGTCGGCAATGTGCGCCTGACCGCGCTTCTCCATGGCCTCGATGGCCCGGGTGAGGCTGTCCATATCCCCTTCCCGGCCGGGAATCAGCACCGGCGTGGACTCGATCTCGTCAGCGATCCAGAGCGTCTCCTCCGTGAGGCTGAGCAGAAAATCCGCGCCGGCACGGCCGCCGCGCAGTAACTCGTTTTCATTCATGGAATCGACGCTGACCCGGAATCCCTCATCCTTCAGGGCCCGGACCGCTTCCTCGAGATGCGGGAACGGCGTCTGCGGCAGACAGCCCAGATCAATGACGTCGGCGCCTTCGCCGCGGAGATAGGCTGCCCGGCTTATGATCGCGGGCAGATCGAGGTCGGGGGCATCGGTAATTTCGGCGAAAACGTTGAGATCGTAGCGACTGAGATCGACGCTGTGGCCTTCATAACCCAGGTAAACGGGTAGATCCTTGAGATCTTCCGGCCCGCGTTCGAACGGTACCCCGTACTTGCGGGTGAGCGTATCAAGGTCCCCCCGGCAATAACCGGGCACCACGACGCGCTGCACCTCGCCGACGGCATCCAGCCGCCGGCCAACCATATCCGCCGTCATCAGGGCAGCCACGCTGATACCGACGTTGTGGACGTGGTAGCGGCCACCCTCTTCCGGCTCCAGCCCCTGAAGCAACCGCCTCAGACTGCGTTCAGCCAGGTGGCCCGTGAGGAACAGAATCCGTTCCGGTGACTGCCCACCTGCATCGTTCAGCTGTTGCACAGCTTGACGTTATGCCGACGCATCTTCCTGTACAACGTATTCCGGCAGACGTTGAGGTGACGCGCCACGCGGGTGATATTCCAGCGATATCGCTCCAGCAACTCGATCAAGGCCTCCCGCTCCGCCTGCTCCAGGGGATTGGCGTTGGAGGGCGGCGACGAATTCTCCTCCGTTTCGCCGTTGCTCGCACCCTGGCGCAGTTCCATGGGCAGGTGCTCCACACCCAGGACATCGTCCGCCAGCACCAGCGCCGTGCGAAGCACAAGCCGCAACTGCCGGATATTCCCTGGCCATTCATAGTCGTAGAGCAGTTGCAGCACGGCGTCATCGACCTGCACCTCGCGACCTTCAGGCATCTCGCGTCGAATCATCTCGGTGATCAGGCGCTTCTTGTCCGCGCGTTCGTTGAGGGTGGGGAGTGTGAGCGTCAGACCGTTCAGCCGGTAATAGAGGTCTTCACGGAAGGCGTCCCGTCGGATCAGATCCTTGAGCGAACGGTGAGTGGCGCTGATGATCCGGATGTCCACCTTGATCGGCGTGTTGCTGCCAAGGGGGAGCACCTCCTTGGTCTCCAGCACCCGCAGCAGCCTTGCCTGCAGTTCCACCGGCATGTCCCCGATTTCATCCAGGAACAGCGTGCCGCCGTTGGCTTCCAGGATCTTGCCCCGCTGACCCTTACGATTGGCGCCGGTGAACGCGCCTCCGGTGTAGCCGAACAATTCGCTTTCGATCAGCGTATCGGGGATGGATGCACAGTTGACGGCGACGAACGGATGGTCGGCGCGATCGCTGGCATCATGCAGGCCCCTGCTGAAGATCTCCTTGCCCGTTCCGGTTTCGCCCTGCAACAGCAGGGGGATGTCCTGGCTCAGGATCCGCTTGGCACAGCGAATATTGTACGCCATGGTCGGATCGCCGAAATGCTGATCGTCCATGGGCGATGGCCGTACCCCTGAACTCTGTTTCTGCCCTGGCTGCACGTCACCGTGAGCGGAGAGGCTGACCAGTGTGCCTTCACCCGCCTCTTCCAGCGCGCGTGGACGCTGCACCACCGCATGGAACAATCGGCCATGCTGCACCTCGCGCAAGGGCTTGGGATGGAGGCAGTGGAACCGGGGGCCCATGCACAACTCATCCACACCGGTTTCGAACACGTCCTCCACGCCCTGGCCGCGCAATTCGTCCATACTCTCGTAACCCAGTTGCAACAAGGCACTGCGATTCGCGTTCAGCACCTGTCCGTCTCCGCCGATGGCGACCATACCCTCGCCGGAGGTAGCAACAAATTCCGCACGGCTGTGGAAGCGCAACACGAAGCTCTCCTCGTGCTGCTTGAGGAACAGACGGTTCTCGATGATCTGTGCGGACATGTCCACCAGCGCCATGGTGTGCTGCTGGGCATAGTAGGAGTCGCTGGATGCATCGAGTACGCCCATGAGCTTGCCGTCCGGCCCCATGATGGGCACGGCCGAGCAGGTCAGGCCGGTATTGCGGGTAAGGAAATGCTCGCGGTGATGGATCACCACGGGGCGTTCTTCGACCAGGCAGGTACCCATGCCGTTGGTTCCCTGGTAGGACTCGCCCCAGAGGCCGCCGGACAGCAGCCCGCTCCGGCGGGCGGCGGCGTCGAACCCCGGCTCGCACAGACAGCGCAGGATCACGCCTTCGTGATCGGTCAGGATGACCGCGTACTCCGACCCTGCGACCTGCTGGTACAGGGTCTGCATTTCAAATTCCGCAATGTCGATCAGATCCGACAGACGTTCCTCGCGCTGCCGCAGTTCACCTCGGGTGAGCACCGGAGGTGCCGTGCTGTCCTCGGGATCCAGGCCATAACGCTCGGCACAGCGGCGCCAGGAATTCTCGATGGTCGCCTTGGTGGGCGTCTTTCCCTTTCCCTCCAGAGTGGCCCGAACCAAGGCTGCATGGTCGACGGCGTTCTGGGGTATTGTCATGGTGATAGCACTCTCTGATAGCTTTTTGTCATTTGTTCTGTTTTTTCGGAGGTGACAACTACATCCGCGGTTCCCCGCGCCCAAAGGAACGGTTAACCACGGTGATGATCGGGTCCACCCGGCGGCTTCTTGATTTCTTGCCATGCCGGCTTGGGCGCCGGCTTCGGCGATGATTGCCGCCACCCCTCCGCAAGGAGCCGATCACGCCCCATGGAAATATGGCAGGCATGGAGCCACTCTTCAAGGTACAGGGAGCCCGCCGGCCGGGTAGCCACCAGTGTATGGCACTGGCGGAAGCGCCACCGCACCCGCGCAGAGCACGGAGATACGACGGCTTCAGCGGCGCGAGGCACCGCGAATCAGGGCATGCGTTACCCGCCCATGGCCTCCTTGCCGTGGCTGGCTCCCTCCAGCGGACGCACCCGAACGGCACAGTACTTGAACGTGGGGATCTTACCCTGCGGGTCCAGTGCCGGACTGGTGAGCACGTTGGCGCAGGCCTCGCGAAAATGCATGGGCACGAACACCGTTCCCTCCGCCACGCGTGGAACAACCTTCGCCTTGAGGCGGATGCTACCGCGCCGCGACGCCACCTCGACCATGGCCCCGTCAACCACATGCAGCCGCGCGGCATCCTCCGGGTTGATCTCGACAAAGGCATCCGGGCTGATCCGGTCCAGCGCCGCTGACCGACGGGTCATGCTGCCGGTGTGCCAGTGTTCGAGTACGCGTCCGGTGTTGAGGATAAGCGGGTAGTCGCTGTCGACATGCTCCTCGGGTTGCCTGAGACGCGCGGGCACCAGCAGCGCCTTGCCGCGCGGGAAGGTATCGCCGAAGACAATGGGTTCGCCATCCGACGTTGCCGGGTCGAGGCACGGATACCACTTGCCGTAACGCCCCAGGTTCTCGTGGCTGAGCGTCTTGTAGTTCTCCGTGCAACCCGCGAATTCGTCGAACACGGCGGAGACCGACTCGTAGCGCATCTCGTATCCCATACGGGTGCCGATTTCGCAGATGATCTCCCAGTCCTGGCGCGCCTCCCCCGGCAGCGACATCGCCGGCCGTCCGATCTGTACGCGACGGTCGGTGTTGGTGTACGTGCCCAGCTTCTCCATGAAGGAACTGCCGGGCAGTATCACGTCGGCAAACTCGGCGGTCTCGGTCAGGAACAGATCCTGCACCACCAGGAACTCCAGCGCCATGAGCGCTTTCCGCACCTTGTTGGTGTCGGGGTCGGAAACAAACGGATTCTCGCCCTGCACGTACATGCCGCGAACCTGTCCCTCCAGGGCGGCACCCATGATCTCGGTCACCGTCAGTCCGGGCTTCGGTGACAGTGAAGTTCCCCAGTAATCCTCGAAGTACGCCTGAACCCCGGGATCGTCCACCGCCTGGTAGTCCGGATAAACCATGGGAATCAGGCCGGCATCCGATGCGCCCTGAACGTTGTTCTGTCCGCGCAGGGGATGCAGACCGGTGCCGGGTTTGCCGACATTGCCGGTGATCATCGCGAGCGAGATGAGGCAGCGCGAGTTGTCGGTGCCGTGGGTGTGCTGGCTGATGCCCATGCCCCAGAAGATCATGGCCCTGCGGCCACCGCCCAGCAGACGCGCGGCGCGCACCAGGTCATCAGGGTCGACACCACAGAGCGCGGCGGTCGTATCCGGGTCGTACTCTTCCACGACCTTGCGCAACTCGCTGAAGCCCTCCGTCCGCGTGTCGATGAACTCGCGGTCGATCAGGTTCTCCCGGATCAGCACATGCATCATGCCGTTGAACAGGGCGACGTCGGTGCCGGGATGGATCTGCAGATAGATCTCGGCATGATCGGCAATCCGTGGCCGGCGCGTGTTCACCACCACCAGCTTGGTGCCATTGACGGCCGCATCCTTGATGAAGGTGGCCGCCACCGGATGATTGTCCGTGGGATTGCATCCGGCCAGCATCGCGGTATCCGCATTCTCGATGTCACGCACCACGTTGGTCACCGCGCCGGAACCGATACCTTCCAGCAGCGCGGCCACCGACGAGGCGTGACACAGGCGGGTGCAGTGATCGACGTTGTTGGTGCGGAAGGCAGCCCGCACAAGCTTCTGGAACAGGTAGGCTTCCTCGTTGGAGCCCTTGGCGGAACCGAACCCGGCGAGGCTGTCGCCGCCGTGTCTGTCGCGCAGCCCGGCAAGCCTGTTCGCGACCAGGTCCAGTGCCTCGTCCCAGCTTGCCTCACGGAAATGCGGCAGAATTTCATCGTAGTCGACGATGCCGCCGGGCTTGCGGGGCCCGCCGCCATTGCCCTTGACGTCACCGGACAACGGTTGCTTGGGGTAGCTTGACTCTCGGCGGATCAGCGGCTTTCGCAACCGCTGCGGGTGCATGGCGTAATCGTAGCCATAGCGTCCCTTGACGCACAGGCGGCCGGCATTGGCGGCGCCGTCACGGCCCTGCACATCGAGGATGCGTTCACCGGATGCGTCGACGCGGAACGTCAGCGCGCAACCCACACCACAGTATGGACATAGCGAGTCTACGCCCTTGAACCCGACCGTGGTGCGCTGCTCCACCATGGCATTCGGAACCTGCTTCATGTCCGTGTCCTCCTCGGCATCACTCGCCGTTGAGCGGTTTCAGTTTGACGTTGCCCAGCGCCTGGTTGGTCAGCGCGCCCGTGGGGCAAACCGCCATGCACTCGCCGCAGGCCACACAGGTGCTCTCACCCATGGGCGCGTCGAGGTCGAATGCGATGCGCGTGTCATATCCCTTGCCGGTCCGGGTTATCACGTCGTTGTGCTGCAACTCGTCGCAACCGCGCACGCAGCGATCACAAAGTATGCAGGCCTGGTGGTCGACCGCGATTACCGGTGAGGACAGATCCACGCCCCTGGGCCGATCCGCGGCGCCGTCGGGCAGGCGCACGCTCTCGATGCCGTAGCGGACAGCGAGTTCCAGCAGTTCATCGTCGCCCGTCGAGGCCTCGCGGGCGCTGTCCTCCGGATAATCCGACAACAGCATCTCCAGCAGCATGCGACGATGACGCTCCACCTTGGGAGTGTCCGTCTCCACCTTCATGCCATCCTCGCAGGGCCGCACGCAGGAAGCCTGCAGGTTGCGCGCGCCCACATCCACAACGCACAGCCGGCAGACGCCCACGGGGCGCATGCGCGTGCTGTGGCAGAGCACGGGAATGTCAATGTCCAGCTCGCGGGCGGCGTCCCATATGGTGGTACCTTCCGGAACCTCGATGTCGCGCCCGTCGATGCTGAGTTTCACCATGTCCTTGCTCATTTGCTGCCTCCGTCTTCAAGCCGCCGGGCGCACTCGGGAAACATGTCCATGACCCCGATCACGGGGGACAGCGCCACCTGGCCCAGGCCACAGATCGAGGTCTGCGCCAGTGTATCGTCCAGTTCACGCAGAAGGCCGGGAAGTCCCTTCTGCGGCCTGCCCCCCAGCGCCTCGTCCAGCAGGGTCACGGCCTTGCTGCTGCCGACGCGGCAGGGCACGCACTTGCCGCAGGACTCGTTGCGGAAGAACCGCGCCTGCGCGGTTGCCAGGTCCAGCAGATCGCGATCTTCCGCCACCGCGACGAAGGCACCGGAACCCAGGCCGCTGCCGGCCTCCTGCATGGCGTCGAAATCGAGCGGGGTGTCAGCCTTGTCGGCCGGCAGGAAGCGGGTCGAGGACCCGCCCGGCGAGAATGCCAGCAACTTGCGGCCGCCGGAGACGCCGCCGGCCCGCTCGATCAGGTCATTGACCGTCGTCCCCATGGGCACGCAGTAGACGCCCGGACGTTCGACGTCGCCGGATACCGCCATGTACTTGAGCCCCGGACAATCGTTGCGCCCCTGGGACTTCCACCACTCGCCGCCCCGCTCCAGAATGATGGGCACCGCGGCGAAGGTTTCCACGTTGTTCATCAGTGTGGGCAACCCATTGAGCCCGAAGTTCGTCGGGAACGGGGGTTTGTTGCGGGGTTCGCCACGCTTGTCTTCCAGCGCCTCGAGCAGGGCGGTTTCCTCGCCCATGATGTAACCGCCGGGAGAAATGAACACCTCCATGTCCAGGGGTTTGCCCTTGCCCAGGCCGTCGGGACCGAGCACTCCCATGTCTCGGGCACGGGCGATTTCCTGACGCAGGATTTCGGCGGCCTGTCCATACTCGTGGCGCAGGTAGATGATGCCGCGCTCGGCACCCACCACCCAGGCGCCGACGGCCATGCCCTCGATCATCAGGTGGGGCAGGGTTTCCATTATGACCCTGTCCTTGAAGGTGCCGGGCTCGCTCTCGTCGGCGTTGCACACGAGCTGCTTGGGCCCGCCCTTGGCGCCACGGGTGAAGGCCCACTTCATGCCGGTGGGAAAACCGGCGCCACCCATGCCGCGAAGGCCGGAGGCCTTGAGCGCATCGATGACCTGGCCGCGTTCCTGGTCAGCGCCTTCGCGGAAGCGGCGGAACACGCCGTAATGTGCGTCGGCATCCGGGTACGGGTCGGTGGCGGCATCACGGGCCTCCACTACCGGCGTCGCATGGCCATCTCCGGCCAGCGCCGCCATAACGCCGTCGACATCGCGCGCATCCATGTGGTGGTCGACCACCGCCGCCGGCGCACACTCGCAGCGCCCAAGGCAGGAGACCTCCTTGACCTCCACGTCCGCATTGCCTGCCAGCGCATCCGCCAGGCGCGCACGGAACTCCCGCGCGCCGTGCATCCGACAGACCACGTCGCGACAGACCTCGATGGTGTGCGCGGGAGCGGGATCCTCCCGGAAAACCGGGTAAAAACTCCTCAGTCCCTGCAGGCGATACAGCGGCTCACCGGTGCGCTCCGCCAGGCGGCGCAGCGTTTCATCACTCAGCGACCCCTCTCGTTCCTGCAGGGCCAGCATCGATTGCAACAGCTTCATCCGGACTACTCCGTACACATACTTGGATATCCAATCAGTCTTGCAAGCCTCGTGCCTTTGATCGGCCGACGCGAACAGCCGGGTTTCCCCCGGGAAATGCCATCGCCTCGCGTCCCGGTTTTCTGTTGCACAGGCTGAACAGGCTGTAACCCTGACTCACGGCGGACGCTCTCCGCTTTCCTGCGGGCGCGGCCGTGACGCAGTCGGAACGCACGGCACGGCACTTGCTAGACTTACTCATGTTCCCAACACTTTCACGGAACCGCGGGAGGGCGAACCATGACCATGCGGGAACGTCGGGAAGAAACCGTCTACGACGAAGACGCGATCAAGGAACGACTCGCCAGGGAGCTTCCCCACTGGTATCTGGAGAACGGGTGGATCCGCCGCAAGTACAAGACGTCCGGCTGGAAAAGCACGCTCATGGTCATCAACACCGTTGGCCACCTGTCGGAGGCCGCATTCCATCATCCCGATATCAGTGCATCTTACGCCTTTGTCATCGTCAAGCTCATGAATCACGCCGCCAAGGGCGTGACAGACAAGGATTTCGAACTGGCAGCGATGATCGAAAAGGTCATCCAATGGCAGCCCGGAAAAGAGGGCGGCGCACTGGAGGGAACACCGGACGATCCGCGCTTCAAGTACATCAAGTACGACTGACGGGCGGCTGGTTCTTCGGCTTCGATCCAGGCCATGGCGTGGAGGGGCGCGCACACGTCATGACAATGATTTCCCATCCAGCAACAAGAGTTCGCCGATGCCGGCAACGCTGCGGTCGCCAACGTAACGCCTGACCGTCGCAGTGGCCCGCAAGAGGTCGGTGAACGGGGTCTGCAGCGACTCCAACGAGCGCGCCAGCAGCGCGAGAAACGACAGCCTCTGCTCGCCGTTCTCCCGGAACAGTGGCGAGAGCAGGTCGGGCGGCTGCGCCAGCAGGATGGTACCGCGGCGCATGCCCCATCCCAGCCCGGCACCGGTATCGCCGAGCACGCCGATAGTGCCCGCGCGCATGCGCGCGGCGCACCAGTCGGCTACGCTGCCTTCCACAAGCACACTGCCACGGCGCATGCGTTCGCCGACGCGGACTCCCGCGTTGCCGCGAACCAGGACGACTCCGCCTTCCATGCCGTAACGCTCACCGGGTCGCGCCGCAGCCAGAAAATCCCCGGCATTGCCCTCGACACTGAGCAGACCCCCACGCATTCCTGATGCGGCATAGGCGCCGGCATCGCCGCGGACCGTCAACTTGCCGCCGCGCATTTTCCAGCCGCAGTAGGCGCCCGTCGGCCCATTTACGGTAATCGTGCCGCGAGCCATGCGGTAACCCACGCCCTGCAAGGTGGGCGCGTCAGCCTCGAAAACCAGCGATTCCGTATCGTCTCCGGAGACCTCGAACACCTCGTCAACGCGAAGACGTTCCGAACCGCACCACAGCGGCAGTTCCGCAATCCGCCCGACGCCCAGTTCGGCCAGCCGCTCGGGCACCAGGTGACTGACATCGATCGCCGCCGGCATGGATTCGCGAAGACGCAGCGTAAGCGCACTCATGCCAGAATCTCCCGCAGGTGAAAATGGTGGCGGCCGAGCTTGCCGCCGTAGTTTCCGGCCGTGATCTTCAGAACGCCGCCGTCAGCGCCCCGATCGGCGATGGCGCCGGCGCCGGCACGCATGGCGGAGGAGACGTCCTCCGGCGTCAGGCCGTTGACCACGATCTCGAGCACTGCGCCCACCTCGGGGCCAAGCTGGCTGCGCTCGGAAACCCCGCGCAATGTCGGGCAATAGGCATCGTTGGTGGACGCCATCAGCGCCTTGTAACGCGATCCGACCTTGGAGCCGGAGCGCACCACGCCGCCGGGAAACGGCATGATCACGTTCGGCAGCCTGCGCATGGCGGCAACGGCATCCTCCGCCGCGCGCAGCGCCTGCTCCTGACTGCGGGCCAGGAAGATCAGGTTGCCACCACCCACGGCGGCGGCCATGCCGGTGTCTTCCTGCACCAGGAATTCGCCGTCCATCACCGGCACCCGCCAGTAGCGCACACCGTCGATGACCTTGGATATCTGGTAGCCGTCGCCGAAATAGCGCAACTGCTTGCCCATGGGAATCCGGCGCTCGCCTTCCAGGCCGGCATAGATGGCCGAACCCGGCGCAGTGAGTACCGCCTGTCCCACGCGGTTGGACACCTGCTTGCCCAGTTCCTTGCTGCTCACCGCGAACATCAACACGGACACGCCGTGACGGCCGTCGGGCGTCTGCCCGGGAGCCAGGGTGGTCTCGATACCGGCCTCGCAGCCGCAGCCGATCACGGACGTGGCAAAACCGGTCATGGCCTGCGCCGCATGCATGGCCCAGGTGGCATCGGGACCGGTGATGATCATGCGGGTGGCGCGCATGTCGAAGGCCTCGGCATAGGTGTCCTCGATCTGGACTCCGTTGATCTGCATGCTCGGTCGCTCTCCGCGCTCAGTTCTGCCTGCGGCAGGCATGGGCCACCAGGCGACCACGCCCGTCGCCCTCGATATCCTCATCACGCACCGGGTAATTCGCCACGTTCATGGAGTAATGACGCTGGAAGTGATCGTCCAGAAGGCGCTCGATGCCGGCATCGTAGTCGGTCTGCCGCCAGTGGGTGGAGCCCCATGTGAGGTCGACCACCTGGCCGTCGCGCACCACGAGGCGGCCGTCCTTGAACATCAGGGTGGCGTCGCGGAAGGTCAGCTCCCAGTCTTCGCGGGGCGTGTACACGGCGATATCGGCCGCAGCGCCGGGCGCGAGGTTGCCGCGATCCTCCAGTCCCAGCAGGCGCGCCGGACCGGCCCGGGTCACGATGGCGATCTCGTAGAGGCTGTATTCGCGGTTCATGCTCGCCAGGTGGCTGGCGGCGCGGGCCTCCGGGTGCAGGGTATCCAGTCGTTCGTTGCGGAAACTGCGGTCCATCAGCAGTCGGATCAGGTGCGGATAACTGGTGAACGAGGCGCCATTGGGATGATCCGTCGTGAGCACGATTCGCCAGGGATCGTTGACACCCAGGAACAGCTCCAGGCCCACCGACCACTGCAGAGCGTTGACGAAACTCTGGTCCCGGTACTTGAACGGAACCACCCCGCAGCCGGCCTCGCACTCCAGGTCTGCGCACAGCCAGCGCTTGGGGCTGCCGTAGGGATGGCCGAGATACTGCATCATGGTGTCGGCGGAGATGGTGCAGGTCTGGCCGAACATGACCTGGCCCACATCGACACTGACGTTGCTGTTGGCATTGACGAACTCGGCGATGGGCGCGGCTCCCGAGGAAAAGCCGCGATCACCCTCCGTTCCATAGCTGTGGAACTGGATATGGGTGATGTGTACCGGCAGCCCTTCCACAGCCGCCATGGTCTCAAGCGTGGTGTTCATGTTGCCCGGCACGCCCAGGTTCGAGGCATGCACGTGCAGCGGCTTGGGCACGCCCAGCTCGTGCACCGCGCGACTCAGCGCCACCAGTATCTGCCGCGGCGTCACGCCGTAGTGGGGATGAGACTCGTCGACATCCATGCGCCGCTGGTTGAACTTGAAGGCACTGATGCCGCCCGGATTGACAACCTTGATCGCCAGGCAGCGTGTGGCCCTGAGCATCCATGCCACATAGTCGTTGACACGGGCCTGATCGGTGCCGGCGGCAAGCAGCCCGAGCAGGTAGTCATCATTGCCCAGCATGGCGTAGCCGCCCTTGTCCATCATCGGGATATCGGCCATCTCCTGGTGCGCCAGGCGGGCGTTGACCGGCAGCAGTGCCGGCTCGAAACAGGCCGTATAACCCATGCGGGCGTATTCGTATCCGGTTTCCCAGGCGGTGGGGACCGGCCCGCGCAGCCGCTCTTCCACTTCCGCCCGCAGCGCCGGCGGCAACAGGGTACGCGCGATATTGACCTTGCCGCCCCCCACGTGGCTGTGGAGGTCGATACCGCCGGCCATGACTATGCTGCCGGAGACATCAACGGTTTCGTCGGCGACGGTGCCGCTACCCGGCTCGGCGACGATGCGGCCATCCCGGAACCAGATGTCGCGCACCTCGCCATCAATGCCCTGGACGGGATCGTAGACCCTGCCCGCCTTCAACAGTGTCAGCATGCCGACACTCCCCGGCCGCCCAGGCCTTCGTTGATACGGTCCAGCATCTGCGAGGCCGGCGGCGGACCGTCTTTTCGCAGTTGCCGCAGTGGCAGGCTCACCACGTGATCGCAGCGTACCCCCGTGCCGGAGTGGTCGATGCCGGGAATACCCACCGGGAGATAGACCTCGGGCTCTCGCCCCAGCGGCACATCCGGCGGCGCGAGAACGATGCTGGGCACGTCCGGAGCCGGAGGCGAATGATCTCCCTCCAGACCGCCGACCCAGACCATGCAGTCGGCCTCACCGCGTTCGAGCATGCGCGCGGCGTCCAGGAGGCGGGGCTCATAGATGGCTTCCCCGGAGCGAAACCGGATACGGCCCGCATACCCCGTATTCCAAGTACATGCCTCTTCCATGGTGGCGCCACCCTCGCCGCCGCCAATTGCGAGGCCGCCCCAGCGTGATTCGGCATTGAGATCCTGCAGCAGGGTCTGGATCGCCTCCAGCAGTAGATCGCCGTGGCCGCCGGGGATCAGTTCGCCGCCCCAGACAATCGCACCGTAGCTCGCCTCCGGTATACGCGCGGCAAGCGCTCCGAGACCATCCATGGGCAGATTCTCGCCGGCCCGCGGGTCCAGGGAGCGGCCGTCGACCAGGCAACGCAGGGCGCCCACGGCATACGGGAGATCCGCCGCGGTGCATGCCAGATGCCGCCATTCCACCGCAGGGTCGGAATCGGCGTCGGCAGGCAGACCCTGCGGGCCAAGCACGAATACGCGGCGGGGCGATGTGCCGGCATGCTCGTGCCGCGGATGGCTCAGGACACGCTCGCGGAAGCGCGGTGCGACATCCTCACCGCTGCTGCCCACGAGTATTACCAGGTCGGCACGGTTGCGCACTTCGGCGAGGGTCGTGGTCATGCCGCCGGAAGATTGCAACGCCAACACTCCCTGCAGCCCGCCCGCGCCATGCAGATGGTCCAGCATGCCGTCACACTGCCTGGCCAGCGCCAGCACCGAGCGCACGCCGGCAACGTCCGTGGCCAGGCCCGTAAATATCGGCTGACGTGCGCCTCCCAGTACTGTCACAGCTTCCGCGAGCGCCGATGCGGTTGAAGCGGGCTGACCGCGGACGCGGGCGTCAGGCTTGTCAAAGGCGCGGGCAAAGCCCGCCAGGCTCCGCGGACAGGCACCGGAGACGACGGTGAAGGCTGCGCCCCTGGCATGCAGCATGAGATCGTCGCACCCCAGCCCGCAAAAGGGACAAGGCACGTTCTGTAGGCTCGACAAAACGGAAATCTCCGACGCGGAACTGTATTCTTGGTCCAGCTAGCATAGCAGCAAATGCAGGGGTTCCCGATACTCCGTTGTCGCTGGCGGCAGTAACATCACGCCCCGTGAACAGTCTGTGCAGTATCTTGGACAAGCGAATACAGCAGGACGACAGGCCGGTCATGCACGGCGCGGACCCTGTTCGCCCATCGCTCGCGCCGCTTCGTACGGTCATCGACAACGGACGGCGGGCGGCGCGCATGTTCCCGGCGTCCAGTTGTCTCCGGCGAGGGGCCGGAAACAAGGGACGGGGCGTCCCGGGCGCTCCGACCCAATTCCGTGAAATCTTCCCCGGCTTGGCACAGGCGTTGCAGATCCGTGAGTATGAGCAGCCGAACGCAGCAGCATGATCCACCCGAACTGGTCCGCGTGCTCGCACCCGCGCGCCTGCACATGGGGTTTCTTGACCTGCATGGGGGGCTCGGCCGCCGATTCGGCAGCATAGGCCTGACCCTGGAGTCCATCGCCACCTCTATCCTGGCATACCGTTCCACGGTCAACAGGGTTTCGGGGGTTGCGGCCACGGCACGCGCCGGCAAGGTGCTCGACAAGGTGCTCGAGCAGCTGGGCAGACCGGGCGGTGTCGAAATCCGGGTGGATGCGGCCATTCCTGAACATGTCGGACTCGGCTCCGGCACGCAGCTTGCGCTGGCGATCGGCATGGCCGCAAGCCAGCTCTATGGAGTCGACTGGAAACCTGCCGCGCTCGCCCATCGCCTGGACCGCGGAGCCCGCTCCGGTATCGGAGTCGGCGCCTTCGCCGAGGGCGGATTCATCCTCGATGGCGGGCGTGGCGAGCAGGATGCGCCGCCTCCGGTGCTCGCGACGTTCGATTTCCCTGAGCACTGGCGCGTGCTGCTTATCATGGACCAACGGCAACGGGGCCTGCACGGCGGTGAGGAGCTGGATGCATTCCGGGCACTGCCACGCTTCCCGGCGGAAACAGCGGCCCATCTGTGCCGGGTCACCCTGATGCAGTTGCTCCCGGCGCTACGCGAGGCGGATCTGACCACCTTTGCGGAGGCCGTCTGGGAGCTGCAGTGCCGGGTCGGTGATCATTTCGCACCGGCCCAGGGTGGGCGCTTTACCAGCAGCCCGGTGGCGAATCTGCTGGAAGAGGCGGCGGCCAGGAAGCTGCCGGCCGGTCAGAGCTCGTGGGGACCTACAGGGTTCGTGGTATTTCCGGACGAACAGTCGGCCCTGGGCCAGCGCGATACCTGGGCCGCAGAAAACGACAGAATGGATTTCCTGGTTTGCAGGGCTCGGAACAACGGCGGCGAATTGCACGCCGAACAACTGCCCAGAGAGGCGGCACGGCCCTGAGCACGGCTTCCGCTCCTGTACTGCGGACCCCGTGCACCGATGGCCAGGACGGGAGGGGGAGAGACAGGTATGCGCGACTCACCCGCCGAGGGCGGGATGCCGCCGCGGTATTGCATCGTTATTGCAGCGCTTTCGGCACGGGCATTGGTGCATTCAGCCCAAAGGGCCGGATACCGCGTGCACGCGATCGACGCTTTCGCGGACCATGACACCTGCAGTCAGGCGGACACGGTCACCCGCGTGGCGGTACACAGCGACGGCTTCGATCACGGGGCGCTGCTGGCCGCGGTCGAGGATATACAATCGCGCGAGCCCATCGCGGGGCTGGTCTATGGCGGCGGCTTCGACGGGCAGCCGGCCCTGCTGGATAGGCTTGCGGAGCGCTCGAACCTGCTCGGAAACCCGGCCGTGGTGACTCGCGCCGCCCGTGATCCCAAGGGTCTGCACGCCCTGCTGGCGGGGGCCGACTGTCCGCCACTGGCGCGAACCAGCCTGCGCCTTCCCAACACCGACCCGGGGCTGTGGCTGGTGAAGCACCGCGGCGGCTGTGGCGGCCTTCAGGTCCGGCGCGCCGGGGGTTCGGATACGGCGGGGGAAAAGGAGTATTACCAATTGTATCGTCCCGGAACGGCGCTTTCCGCGCTGTTCCTTGCCGATGGCAGCCGCGCAGAGTTGATCGGGCTACACGAACAATGGTGCGCCGACCCCGCCGTCACCGCCACGGAATTCGCCTTCGGCGGCATGGTAACCAGGGCCGACCTGCTGCCCGGCCCTGGCGCCGACATGCTGGCGCTGGCCGGGCGGCTGGCCTCCGTACTTCGGCTGCGCGGGCTTAATGGCATCGACTGCGTGCTTGGCCCGGACGGCCTGGAACTGCTGGAACTCAATCCGCGGCCTTGCGCGAGTCTCGCCCTCTACGACGCCGATCACGATGGCGGTCTGCTGCACCGGCACCTGGAGGCCGTTGCCGGCCGACTGCCGGGGAAGCCCGCACCCGCAATACGCTGCCGGGGGCAACAGGTGGTGTATGCTCCCCGCCCGATCCGCATCGCCGACGGCCGCCACTGGCCGGTATGGGCGTGCGATCTGCCCCGGGATGGTACCCACGTCCTTCCCGGGACGCCGTTGTGCTCCGTGCGCGCGGACGGAGACAACCCCGCCGCCGTACGGCGACTGCTGCGGGAACGGGCGCGGACACTGCTCGAGCAGACGCTGGCCTCTCGGCAGCGGGCGGCCGGGGCCTGAGGCACCCGGACACTTGATTCTTGATCAGGGAGATCACCATGACAGATGCATCGAAGAGCCGAACCAGCCCAAGCGTCAGTGCGGGGGCGGCAGCGCTGGTGCGGCAACTGCTGGCCAATGCCGACGCCCTGCGTCTGGGCGTGAGCCGCTCGACAGCGGGTGCCACCGTCATCGACGCGGGCATCAATGTGCGCGGCGGGCTCGAGGCGGGGCGCCTGATCACCGAGGTCTGCATGGGCGGCCTGGGCCGGGTCAGCCTGCAGGGTGGATCCGGTGCCGCCGAGTGGCCGCTGGCAGTGAGCGTTCACAGCACGCAGCCGGTACTGGCCTGCCTGGCCAGCCAGTACGCCGGATGGAGCCTCTCCCACGGTGAAGGAAAGGGCGCATTCCAGGCCCTGGGTTCCGGCTCCGCCCGTGCACTGGCCCGCCGCGAACCGCTGTTCGAAGAGCTGGCGTACCGCGATGACGCAAGCGAAACCTCCCTGGTGCTGGAAGTGGACAAGCAGCCGCCGGACGCCCTGCTGGAGAAGGTCGTCGCCGACTGCGGCCTCGCTGACGCCGGCAAGCTCACCGTCATTCTGACCCCCACCCAGAGCCTGGCCGGCCTGGTGCAGGTCGTTGGACGCGTACTGGAAGTGGCGCTGCACAAGGTGCACACGCTCGGCTTTCCGCTGCAGCAGGTGGTGGACGGCCACGGCTGGGCCCCGTTGCCGCCGGCGGGCGGCGACTTCCTGACCGCCATGGGGCGCACCAATGACGCCATCATCTTCGGCGGCACCGTGCTGCTGCACGTGGACTGTGACGACAACGCCGCCAGGGACCTGGCAGAGGCCATGCCCAGTGTCGTCTCCCGCGACTACGGCACACCTTTCGCGGACCTGCTGAAGCAGTTCGATTTCGACTTCTACAAGATGGACCCGAACCTGTTCAGCCCCGCGCGCGTGGTGGTCAACGCACTGCCCAGCGGCAGGCGGTTTGCCGCCGGGGCCGTGGATACCGAGGCCCTGACCCGGGCCCTGAACAGGAGCTGAGCATGACCGCCACGGTCGCCATCGTCACCGATACCCCCGGCTGGCACGGCGCCACGCTGCGCCGGGCGCTGGAGCGCCGCGGGTGCCGGGCGCCCTACCTGGAGCTTCAGGACTGCGCCATCACCACCGACGGTCCGGCCGGGGTGCGCCTGCCCGGCTTCGACGGCGGTCTCCCCGATGCCGTGTTCGTTCGAGGCGTGCCGGGCGGCACGCTTGAGCAGGTGGTCTTCCATCTCAATGTGCTGCACGTGCTCAAGGATCTCGGCGTACCGGTATACAACGATGGCCGGGCCATCGAGCGCAGTGTCGACAAGGCCCTGACCAGCGTGCTGCTGGCGCGTGGCGGCGTCGCCACTCCTGCCACCTGGGTCTGCGTGGACCGGGAACAGGCGAAGGCGGTACTGAGCCGGGAGACGGCCCTGGGTCACCGGCTGGTACTGAAACCACTGTTCGGTGCCCAGGGCGAGGGGCTGATGCGTCTGGACCGGCCCGGGCAACTTCCCTGCGCCGAGAACTGCCAGGGCGTCTACTACCTGCAGCGCTACGTCGAGAACGGCAACGACGAGGGCCGCGACTGGCGCGTGCTCGTGGTGGGCGGCCGCGCCATTGCCGCCATGCAGCGGCTGGGCCGGGACTGGATTAGCAACATCGCCCGCGGCGGCCAGGTCCGCGCGGCGCCGCTGAGCAGGGAACTGGCGGAACCGGCGGAGCGCGCAGTGGCGTTACTGGACATGGACTATGGCGGGGTCGACCTGGTTCGGGATCGCGACGGCGCCATCCAGGTGCTCGAGGTCAACAGCGTCCCGGCCTGGCACGGGCTGCAACAGGTGACCGACCTGGACCTGGCGCAGTGCCTTGCCGACGACCTTCTGCGCCGTCATCTGCGCGGCGCGTTCCTGGAGATCGTGTCATGACCTCCAGGCCCGGCGATGCGCTGTCTCCGGAACAGGCTTTTCGCTGGGCCTGCTGCCTGGAACTGCGCGCACTCAAACCCGGCAATGTAGCCTCTTCGCGGCCGGGCCACGACATGAGCGGCCGGGACTTCACCCTCAGTGCACGCCGCTCCGCGCCCTGGCTCGCGGCGCCGAATGCGAGTCTGGGCGAGCGCATCTACCGGGCCGTAGCGGCTACCCGGAAGGCGGTGGGCTGCAATACCAACCTGGGCATCGTTCTGCTTTGCGCACCCCTGCTGCGGGCAAGCCAGCAGCGTGGCGAGCGCCCGCTGGCGCGGACCGTAGCCGAACAGATCGCAGAGGCTGACCGTGCCGACACCGATTGGGTGTTTCGGGCTATCCGCCTCGCCGCGCCGGGCGGCCTCGGCGAAGCCCCGCGCCATGATGTGCGCGGCAAGGCCAGTGTGGCGCTGGCGGAGGCCATGGCGGAGGCGGCGCATCGCGACCGCGTCGCACGCGAGTATGCAACCGATTTCGCACAGGTGCTGGGGCCCGGGCGCGCGCATCTGGAGCGCCTCTGGCAGGCCTGGAACTCGCCAACCTGGGCCACCGCCGCCGTTTTCCTGCGCTATCTGGCGATGGAGCCGGACAGCCATGTCCTGCGTCGCCATGGTGCGGCGGTGGCCCGGGATGTCACCCGTGAGGCGTCGAGGCTGGAACCCCGGCTCGCCGGTGCCGCTGATCCACGTGAACTGCGGCCGGATCTGCTCGACCTCGATCGGGACCTGCGGGCGCGCGGCATCAACCCGGGCACCTGTGCCGACCTGGCGGTGGCCACGGTCTGTGCGGCCCTGCTGGAGCCGCTGACCGCACCCCGGGACGCAGCTTCATCGGCGAGGTGGGCCTGAATGAACACGCGGACCAATCATGTCGCGACCTGGGGATCCGGCATTATCGCCCCCCCTTTCGGCGCTCAGGATGCAACCACGCCAGCGTTCCGATCACGCGTAGGGACGCAGCTCGGCCGCTCCCAGGCGCTGGTCCCAGAGCGCGCCGGAGAGAATCACGCCGGCGGCACCGGCGCTGCCGGCCCGGGCCACGTCGGAGGCATGGCGGACACCACCGGCAAGCCAGAAGCGCCTGTCAGGCGCCAGCCGCCGAAGCCGCCGCAGCATGGCGAGATCGGGACCGGCGGCGCTGCCAACGCGATCGAGGGACATGACGATAACCCGCTCGGGCCAGACCTGCGGTGCCTGCAGCAGCGCGGCCGGACCAAGCAGCCGACCGCCGCGAAAATCCAGCGACAGCACCGCGCCCCGATACCACGCCAGCCGCTCGCGCAGGCTCTCCACGGTTATCAACGTCTCGCTGCCGATTACCGGGCGCACGCCCGCCACCTGGGGGCAGGGGCCTGCATCCAGCCACAACTCGCCGGGCCAGAGGTCGCGCAGCCGCGCCAGGATGTCGGCGTGGTCACCGGTTCCTTCGATGGCGTCCAGATCAGCGACGTAGAGCACCTGGAACGGGTGCAGGCGCTGCAGGGCGGAGAGCACCGTTGCCGGCTCTGCGTCGCCGCAGAGCCCACATGCCAGCGGACGGTAGCTGTCGCGCCGGCCGCCCACCGCACGCACCACCTTGCCCGCCATGAGATCCACGGCCGGTATCAGTTGGAGGGGGTCTGACATATGCGCATCGTGATCATCGAGTATGTCTTTGCCGGCGGCCTCGCTGGCGACCCGCTTGAGGCCGCACTTGCCCCGGAAGCCCGGGAAATGGTCTTGGGACTGGTTGATGATATTAACCGAACGCCGGGGATGGAGGTGGCGGTCGCAGTACAGGGAGCAGCCGCTGAAGAGATTCCCGAAGCCTGCCGGATCGAGTCGATGCCGGAGGAATCGATGGAGGCCTTCTGGCAACGCGCGGCGGGCAGCGGCGACGCCGTGGTGCCGATCGCGCCCGAGACCGGAGGCGCGCTGGAGCGCCTGACCCGACTGCTGCTGGAGACCCGCGTCCCGGTCCTCGGCAGCAGTCCCGATGCCGTGGCCCTCGCCGGCAGCAAGTACCGGACCGCGCGCGCGCTGACAGCGGCGGGCATTCCGGTGGTTCCCACCCTTCGCGCCATTTCGGCCTCCGTCTGCCTGGCCGGTGAATGGGTCAGCAAACCGGATGACGGCTGCGACTGCGACGGGGTGCGCCGGGTAAGCGGCCGTGTGTCGAAGCGAATCGCCGAGGGTCACGTGCTGCAGCCGTTCATGCCCGGCGAGCCTGCCAGCCTGTCGCTGCTCTGTACCGCCGACAGCGCACGGGTGCTGAGCTGCAATCAGCAAATGGTCGAAGCGCGGGGAGAACACTTCAGCTATCGGGGCAGCCGGGTCGCCGCCCAGGCTGTCCAGCCCGTACACCAGTGGCTCGCCTCGGCGGTATTCGACGCGATACCGGGGCTGTACGGCTTTGCCGGCATCGACTTCCTGGTCGACGGCGAGCGCCTGACCGTACTGGAGGTCAACCCTCGCCCCACCACATCGGTCGTCGGTCTGCGGCAGGCCACCGGGATCGGGCCGGGACTGCTGATCAGCGAGTTGCTCAGGGGCGCCAGGTGCAACCCGCGCCTGGGGGAGGGGGTGGCATGAGCGCCGTGGCGGGCTGGGATATCGGCGGCGCTCACGTCAAGCTTGCGCTGGTGGAGTCGGGCGCCGTACAGGCAACGACGCAGCATCCCTGTCCACTTTGGCTGGGCCTGGAGGAGCTGCGCCGTGCGCTTGCCGATGCGCGCAGCCGGGTTTCCGACACCGCGACGCATGCGGTAACCCTCACCGGTGAACTGGTGGATCTGTTCCCGGACCGCGCCACCGGCGTCCACGAAATTTTGAAGGTGGTTCGCCGCGAACTCTCCGCGGACACCCGCGTCTATGCAGGGCCGGCCGGGCTGCTGTCACTGGATGCGGCGTCCGAAAGGCCGCTGGACGTGGCTTCCGCGAACTGGCACGCATCGGCGCAGCTGCTGGCCCTGCGCGGCGCCAGGGGCGTGCTGGTGGATATCGGCAGTACCACCACCGATATCGTGCCCGTCTCGAACGGCAAGGTCGGTCATCATCATGTCGGCGATCACCAGCGCCTGATCAGCGGTGAGCTGGTGTATACCGGCGTCATGCGCACCCCGGTACTGGGCCTTACACACCACCTCAAGGTACGCGGTATCCGGGTACCGCTGATGGCGGAGATGTTCGCGACCATGGCTGACGTCTACCGGCTGAACGGTGAACTGCCCGACGATGCCGACCCCTGGCCGACCGCGGATGACGGCCCCGGGGACGAGGAAGGCTCGGCCCGGCGGCTGCTGCGCATGGTGGGCCTGGATCTGGACATTGCCCACGGCGTAACACTGGCCCGGGAACTCGCCGAACAACTGCGTGATGTCCAGCTGCGACTGCTCGTTCAGGCCTTCCGGCAGGTTGCTTCCGGGCTTCCTGGCGCAGTGATTGGGGCCGGAAGCGGCCGTTTTCTGGTTCGCGCAATGGCGCAGGAACTGGAGCGTGAGTGCGTATCGTACGAACAGGCCTGCGGGATCGATACCGGAGAAGCGCCGGAGCTGGCCAATTTTGCGCCGGCACTGGCCGTGGCATTACTGCTGGAGGCGGGTCATGGCTGATTCCCCCTGCCTGGCGGAATTGCCGTATCCCGGCGATGGCAGCCGGCTTTTCGAACCGGTGGCGCACTGGCCCTGGTCCGTTTTTCTCGACAGCGGGCCGGCGGAACAACGCCACGGCCGTTACGACATCATCGCAGCGAACCCGGTCAGCGTGCTTCTGACCCGCGGCGGACTGACCGAGATTCGCCACGGCCGCGACGCGGTACTCTCCGGCAACGATCCGCTGCGGTTGCTGGCGACGGAAATGGGTCCGATCGGAGAGACTCCCGAGTCGCTGCCACTGGCCGGCGGCGCCATCGGCTATTTCGCCTATGATCTTGCGCACCGGCTGGAACGCCATCCGCGCCAGGCGCAGGGTCCGGATGGAATGCCGGAGATGGCCGTAGGCCTGTATGACTGGGTCATCGTGGTTGACCACGAGGAGAGGCAGGCCTGGTTGGCCGGGCAAGGACGCAACCCGGAGACCAAGCGGCTTTGGCCTGAACTGCTTCGGCTGTTCAGCCGCCCTAACCCGGTTTTCCCTCGAACGGGTTTTCGGCTCAATTCCGACTTGCGCAGCGCCATCGATGGCGATGGCTACCGCGCCCTCCGGGACCAATGCATGTGGCATCTCGAAACCGGTGAATGCCAGCACCTGACCCTCACCCGGTACTTCAGCGCCGCGGTGAGCGGCGACCCCTGGGGCGCCTACAAGCGCATGCGCGCGCTGAATCCGGTGGAGTTCGGCGCCTTCCTGCAGCTCCCGCACTGCGCGGTGCTGTGCAATTCCTCGGAGCGCTTCCAGCAACTAATCGACGGCCACGTGGAGGCCTGGGCGGTGGCCGGTTCGCGGGCGCGCTCCGACGACCAGCGTCTGGACCGTGAACTCGCGCGCAGCCTGCGGCGCAGCCCCGCCCATCTCGCATACAGCCGGTTGCAGACCACGCTGCTGTCCGGGGAACTGGCGCAATGCTGCATCGAGGAAAGCATCCGCCGCAACGCGCCGCTCGAACTTCACAGCTCGTCCCACAGCCACCACCTGCTCAAACGCATCACCGCAGAGTTACGCAGCACCCGCAGTGCGCTCGACTTGCTGCGGCACTGCTTCCCGGCAATTTCCGTCACCGGAAGTCCACGGCTCAGAGCCATGCAGATCATCGACGAACTCGAATCGCACCGCCGCGGCATCTATGGCGGGGCTATCGGCTACCTGGGTTACAACGGCAACATGGACATGAACATGGCGTTGAATACCGCCGTACAGATGGGCGGAAATCTGCGGTTGTGGGCCTGCAGTCAATTGATTACCGGTTTTCAATCCGGGGAAGACGAGCAGGAAACCGCGGAGGCGGCGCGGACACTCATTCAACGGATGGCGTCGCGCCGGACCCGGCATGCGAATCATTAAGCTGGGCGGCAGCCTGTGTCGCGGTGAGTTGCTTGATCACTGGCTGGAGGCGGTCGCACGCACACCTCGACTGGTGGTTGTACCCGGGGGCGGACCTTTCGCGGATACCATACGCAGCGCCCAGGGGACCTGGGGGGTCGATGACGGCACGGCACATCGAATGGCACTGCTTGCAATGGACCAGTATGCGCTCATGCTCTGCCCCCGGCACCCGCGCCTGCGGCTGACACACGATGCTGCGGACATTGCGGCGGCCCTGAACAGCCGCCGCATCCCGGTCTGGGCCCCCTACCAATGGCTCTCCCCGGGACACGATGATGTCACCGAATCCTGGGACTTCACCGCCGACAGCCTGGCGCTCTGGCTCGGCATCCGACTGGTAGCGGAGGAAGTGCTGCTGGTGAAATCGGTCGACGCACCGGCAGGTGCGGATGCCGGAGACCTTGCCCGCGCCGGAGTGGTGGATGCGTGTTTCCCGATGCTGCAGACGCGCACGGGCGTCCCGTTCCGCATACTCGGTCCGTCGGATCTTCCCGAAGTCGGCGCACCCATTCCAGCTCCCGGTTGAACGCGGTGCGTCAGCCGGACACTGCCTGCATGTGTTCGTCATCGCAACTGCGCATCAGCACGCGGAGAGCCTCACGCACACGGTCTTCATCCAGCACGCCAGAGCGGCCCCCGGCACACAGCGCGCCCCGAAAGCCCAGATAATCCGGCCGCAGCGGCGCCAGCCGCGGAATATCTGAAATCCTCAGCGAACCGGCGAGCCCCAGCAACAGCCCCCGGCGGCGCACCATGCGGCAGAATGCGGCAATGTCGGGCACGCCATACAGCGCGGTCAGGGAGCCCGACGCCTTGTCCCCCGTATCCAGCATGGCGCCGGCGAACCCTGCCGCCTGCAGGCGATCAAGCAGATTGGTCTCCGGGAGGCCGTTATCAGCCAGCAACACCGCCACCAGCCGCACACCGCTGCGGGCCATCGGGGCCAGTGCCTCCACCCTGGCGTAGGTGCCGGAATCGCGGGCGAGCCCCACCTTTACGTAATCCGGACCGGCCGCGGCCACGGTTTCAGCCCGGGCCGTCATCACCTCAAGGTCCGGCGAAGGATCGCCGATAGTGGCACTGACCGGACGCAGACTATCCATGCGCCGCACCACGGAGCGCAGCACGGATCCGTCAACGGCACCCAGGGCGCCGCGCGACGGCTCCTTCATGTCGATCAGGTCGGCGCCGCCGGTCAGCGCCCGCTCGGCCTCCGCCAGGCTGCGCACGCTGACCAGGAGACCTACCCGGCCGCGATCCGGCTGCGCCACGTATCCACCGCCTGCATCAGCCATCCCCAGGCCTCCAGTTCCTCCGGCCCCGCCGTCTTGTCGATGGCGATGGTCAGATATTCGATTTCCCGCTCCACCTTGTCACGCTCCAGCATGCCAAGCCGGCTCACCAGTATCGCCGCCTCGAGCACGGCGGCCTGCGCCCGGTTGAATCCCGGGAACGGCGCATGGGCGCGCGTCAGAAGCGGGCGGCCATAGAACCTTGGGCGCAACTCGTCGTCCTCCATCCGATGCAGGTCCAGTTCGGTGTGAGTAAGAGCGGATTGCAATCGGTAACCATCGATTTTCTCCGCCGCCACCACCGGCCACTCCCGGCGACCGGTCAGGGCGCCGGCGATCACGCGGACATCCACCGTGGCGTTGAGGGTCGCGGTGCGCTCGCGGCGCATGTTTTTCAGCGTGCGTGATGGATGAAACGGCGCCAGCAACACTTCCTCACCCTGGTAACGCGCGCCCATGGGCGCGACGTGTGGCGACCCGTCCTCATTGCGGGTCACTACCACCATCTCGTAGATCCGTTCCTGCCCTTCGCTCATCATTCCCCTCGTTGCACGTACAGCCGCCGGCCGGGCGACGCCGGCACAGTCTAGTACCACGCGGAATGGCTGTCGAAACACAATGCAACCGGCGGGGGTTCCGAAGGCCCTATGAGCACCGCGCCAGCAGCGCTATACTCCGCACCTGCAGCGAGCGGCACAACGACCGCATCGCCCTGATCGGACGCAACGGGAAGCGTCCGTCGCAGTTCCTCAAGGGCCTGTAGCTCAGTTGGTCAGAGCAGGGGACTCATAATCCCTTGGTCCCAGGTTCGAGTCCTGGCGGGCCCACCAACCCTTTCACCATCCCTAATCAACCGATGTAGTGCGCCCGGGGCGCCCCGGGGTCGGACCTCCGCCCCGGGGTCGGACCTCGGCAACCCATTGTTCTGGCGAAAGATCCCTGCCAGCAGGCATTGCGCATGGCGCTTAGACCCGCCTTATGAGCCCAAGAACCGTGTGTGTAACGGCCCCGGAGCTGAGGCGCGCCCCGGGCTGCCTGTACCCCGGATTGCAGTGCGAGATAAGCCGGGGCTGCGCGCTGCAGTTTGTCTCGGTCCAGGCCGAACTCTGGTGGGCGCACGCGCGGGCATCGGTCCGGCAAGGCGAGGGCGTTCTGCCAGGGTTGCTAAAGCCGTTATTTTGGGGCCGGAATGATGGGGGTAAGGAAGAATCCAAGGTCATTTTCGACAAGAATTGCATGAATGGCAGGCGGTTGCCGAGGTCCGACCCCGACCCACCGAC
>SLSJ01000219.1 GCA_007130525.1 Ectothiorhodospiraceae bacterium
CGGGGCGTACTCCCTGCAGCCGGCTCGACGTAGTGTCAGCTACGCCTTCGCCGTCTTCCGGTCCGTGCCCCCCGTCACAGCGGCATCTCGGCGCCCTCGCGACGAACGGCGGTGAGAGATGCGGGCTGGTGTCCCTTAACGGAATTTCGTTGCTTCGCTGCCCCAGGGTTGACGCATGAATCTCCGGGCGCTGGTGCTCACCGCTATCCTGGGCACACTCGCCTGGGGCTTCTGGCAGAGCGGTGATTTCACGGAGATCGCCGCCGGTACCGCCATCTTTCTGTTCGGGATGATGTCGCTGGAGCGGGGTTTTCGCGCCTTCACCGGCGGCACCCTGGAAGCGCTGCTGCATGTCTCCACCAGTCGGCCGTGGAGGAGCATCGGTTTCGGCATCGTCAGCACGACCCTGATGCAGTCAAGCACCCTGGTGTCGCTGGTTACCATTTCCTTTGTCAGCACCCAGATGATCACCCTGGCCGCGGGCATTGGCGTGATCCTGGGCACCAACCTGGGTACCACCACGGGCGCATGGCTGATCGCAGGCCTGGGTCTGCGGGTAGACATTGCCGCCTACGCCATGCCCCTGCTGGTTTTCGCCGTCGTCCTGCTGTTTCAGCGCGGAAACCTGGCCAGGGGACTGGGGTACCTGTTGCTGGGTGTGGGATTTCTGTTCCTGGGCATCCATTTCATGAAGGAAGGCTTCGAGGCCTTCCAGCACACCCTCGATCTTTCCGCTTACGCGGTGGAGGGCATGCCGGGGCTGATGCTGTACATCGGCATTGGCGTGCTCATCACTGTCTTGATGCAGTCCAGCCACGCCACCCTGCTGGTGGTGATCACCGCTCTGGCCGCCGGCCAGGTCACCTACGACAACGCCCTGGCCCTGGCGATTGGTGCCAACCTGGGCACGGCGGTCACCACTGCCGCGGGCGGCATGACCGCACATTCGGGAGGGAAGCGTCTGGCCCTGGCCCATGTGGTGTTCAACGTGGTCACCGCGCTCCTGGCTGTCCTGCTCATCGACTGGCTGCGCCTGGCGGTGGATGCGGGCGGCGACCTGCTGGGCTTCGCCGAGGACGAATTCATGTTGCGGCTGGCGCTGTTTCACACGCTGTTCAACCTGTTGGGCGTGCTCATCTTCGCAGGCTTCACACGGCAGCTCGCCGCTCTGCTGGAACGGTATGTGCGTCTTCCCGACAGGCGCATCGCGCAACCGCAGTTTCTGCACAAGGATACCCGCAAGGTGCCCGAAGTGGCCCTGGCCGCCGTCCGCAAGGAGGTGCTGCACCTTTACGACAACGCCTTCGCTCTGATCGCCCACGGCCTCAGCCTGCGCCGGCAGGTGATTCGCTCGGGGGAAGCGCTGACCGAGGCGATCGCCCGCACCCGGCGGATCATGCCGCTGGATATCGACGACGCCTACGAGCAGCGCATCAAGACTCTGCACAGCGCGGTGGTGGAATTCATCAGCCAGGTCAGCAGGGACGAAATGCCCGCCGAAGCTGCGAACGAACTATACGCCCTGCGCCAGGCCAGTCAGAAAATCGTGCAGGCCGTGAAGGACATGAAGCACCTGCACAAGAACCTCTCCCGCCTGGGCCTGTCCCCCAATCCGGCAATCCGGCAGTCGTACAACGCCATCCGGTTGCAACTGGCAGGCCTGCTGCGGGAGATCGAGCAACTGCGCGCGGAGGAGAGGGGCGCTGTCGCAGTTCTGTCCCTGGATGGCAATAAGGTGAGCCTGGAGCGATTCTATCAGGAATTCATGGAAGGCCTGGAGGAGGGCATTCGCCGCCGTCAGATGCGTGCCATTGAGGCAACTTCGCTAATGAATGATGCCGGCTATACGTACGATATTGGCCGAATGCTTATCGAAGTCGCGCAAACCTTGCTGGTGGCGCGGGAGCCAGGGATGCGCGATGCGCAGTCGCAGTTGACCTTGAGTGACGAAGAAATCAAAGAAGCCGCTGCCGATGACGGCAAGGTACCCTGATGCGCAACGCGACCACCCACACCCGTGGCCTGAAACGAAGTCACGGCCGGGGGAGTGCTGATAAATGAAGACAAAGAAGCTGATCGCCAAGGTCCGCGAATTCCTGGACGCCGATCGGGTCCCACAAGGCGGTGAAAACAGGGCGCTGCGAAGGCTGTTGCACGAGTTGCGCGCCAGGCAGCGCACATTGCGAGCCAGATTGGGCGAAGCTCTCGAGCGTGACGAGCGCGAGGAGATCGAGCAGAAGCTCAAGGCGATTCGGGCTCAGCGCAGCAAAGGCATCGAGCGCCTGCGGGCGCTGTCCGGCCGGGTCGTCGAACGCCCGCAGGAGGATCGCGAGGGGGACGGTTCGGGTTAGCCCGCACAGGCTGGAAGACGCCTTCACCAGCCTCATCGAACATGTGGTTGATCGATGGGCCACACGGCCACCGAACACCACGATTTATCCGTGTATCCTTCCGCACCGGGCAACCAGGATGGAGGCAGGCGCGTGGCCAGGAGCCTGTCGGGCTCAGGCTGAATTGTCTGCGGAGCCGGGAGAGCGGTCCATTTATTCGATCCTTGTAGCCAAAGAGGACCACTATTCTCCTCAAACGATCCAATAAATGACCTCGCTCTCCCGCTCCCTCGCCGAATCCACCCAAGTCCGACAGGCTCCTGGACGTGGCATAGGGCCCGCGTGATCGTCGCACGGCGTCCACAGGGGGTTCGTTCCGCGGTCAGCGCGGCGGAAAACGGGCTACGATCTCCATGGTTTCATCCTCCCGACGGATCTCCAGCGGCAACCAGGTCCCCGGAGGCTGGCGGCGGACCGTGGCCTGCAGATCGGGTACATTGCCGATGGTCCGGCCGGCGGCACTGAGCACCACATCGCCGATCTTCAGACCGGCTTTCTCGGCCACGGTGCCTTCCATGACGTTGCTGATCGTCACCCCGTCATCACGCTCTTCCAGAAAGATCCCCAGCAGCGGCGGATCCTCCGGTCGCTCCTCATAGGGGGCGAGGCCGAAGAGGAAGTCTCCCGGTGGGGGTAACTTGTCGGTGGTGCAGTCGTCATCGATATTCCATGGCAGCAGGACAATCACGTTCTCGATGCTCATGTCCCTGAGCTGATGCGGAATCCCGTGGCCGTACATGGCATGTCCCCGACCAACGATGCCGGCCACCGGAGTTCCGTACCGTTTCACCGCGTTAGCCAGGGCTTCCGCCATGGCCCGGTCCCAGAACAACTGGGCACGGGTGAACCCCTCCAGCCCGTTCTCGGTTTCGGGGTGCACGGCATAGATCCGGGCGAGTTCATCCTGGTAGGTCTCGCTGGCGGGAGCGGGATCGCTGATGCCGTAACGTTCATCGTCCGGAATGTTTTCCCACCCTTGTTCCCGCACTCGCCCCACCAGTTCCCGCTCCACGTTGAGCGCCACGGTAGGGAGGCGCTGGAGCCGGGTAAAGTGGAAGAGTGGGGTGTAGAGGGCCGCAGGAAATCCCCAGGTGGCGTACCAGTCGGTTTGCCTGAGCAACTCGTGCTCGCCCAGCTCCCCTCCTGCCCAGCGGTCGAGGGTCGGCTGGTGGGAGCGCTTGAACATCTCGAAACCCACCGCCTTCAGACCGGGACGACCCTGGATGGCCGCGAGGGTCTGGAGCTGCCAGCGATGGTGCTCCTCGAGGTCGTGTCGTTCTCCCAGAAGGATCACGTCGGCGTCCCGGATAGTTGCAATGACCTGATCCGTACGCAGCGGCTGGTCGGGGGATTCGGGGGACCACCACGTGCCCGAAGCCCCACAGGCCGGTTCGGCGGCGGACGCTCCGGAGGCCAAGACCACACTGGCCGCCAGGGCCGCTGCACAGAGGGTGCGGGCGGCTGCTTGTCGTTCGGAT
Source organism: Ectothiorhodospiraceae bacterium (assembly GCA_007130525.1). Classification (GTDB taxonomy): domain Bacteria; phylum Pseudomonadota; class Gammaproteobacteria; order Nitrococcales; family Aquisalimonadaceae; genus Methylonatrum. Next base: position 3,869 of record SLSJ01000219.1, read on the forward strand.
CCGGGCGGTGCGGTCATCGATAACACCTACATGTCAGTGCACTGTTTGGGGAGGCGCAGGGTTTTCGCCTCCAGGCGCGAACGCGCTGCTGCAGCGGACAACGTCCGCTCGCGCCCCTTGGGACCGGAGGCTGAATGGCAGACCCTGATTCACCCAACCTCAGCTAGTTTTCTCCGGCTTGTGCTTCTCCGGCTTGGACGTCGGCCCGTCGAAGTAGCGTTTGAGTGGGCAGTTCACACTCCTGCCGCATCCATGTTCCCGGGCGCACTCCTCCTGGGTCTGGTCCAGCAGCACATACTCCCCGCACACTTCGCAGCGCTCGATGGGTGAGTCGAAATTGGCCATATTCGAGCCTCCACTGTCTGCGGGTCATTACCTCCTGTATACGCCAATTGTCGCTGCGACCACTTGACCTGACGCAACGTTCCTGCGACCGGTTGCTCGAAAACCCGGAGTCCGTCGTGAACCGGGCCCGTTTCGGACTGAATTCGGCGTCGTTTCATGGTAAGCATTAATGGATTTGCTTTTCTTTCTATACTCGCGGATATATCAGGCGCCCTGAGGCGTTGCGGGTTCCACCTGGGACGGCCGAACAGTCACGGCTTGCCCCGGGCGACCGCCCGCACCGCCAGGAGGATTCGGAGCATGCGTCCGGACGACAGGCATTCCGGTGCTACCACAGCCAAGTCCGGCAAGTCCTCCGCGCGCATCACCCAGGCCGGCGCCACCAGCCGCTGGCTGGCGAAGCAGCTCTATGAAGGTGCGGGTCGCCCGTCCGCGCGAGTATGCCTGTGGGACGGCACCGAACTGGGGGCGGTCGGCAATGCCGCCGTGGCGCGCCTGCGGATCCACAACCTGGGCACCCTGGTGCGTCTGCTCGCGTATCCGGATCTCTACTTCGGAGAGGCCTACATGAACGGCGAGCTGGAGGTGGAGGGCGACCTAGTCCAGTTCCTGGAAACGGTCTACCGGGCCCGGCATTCGGGGCGGGGCAACGGCTTCTGGAACCGCATGACCGATGGTGTGTTCAGCCGGCGCCGGCGCAATACCCTCGACGGCTCGCGCAGCAACATCCATCACCACTACGATCTGGGCAACGACTTCTATCAGCTATGGCTGGATCGCGAGGCGATGCAGTACACCTGCGCCTATTTCCCGCGCGCTGACACCACGCTGGAGGAAGCCCAGGCGGCCAAGCTCGATCACATCTGCCGCAAACTCCGGCTTCGGGCGGGGGATACCGTGGTGGAGGCCGGCTGCGGCTGGGGTGGTCTCGCCCGGCACATGGCCAGGCATTACGGTGTGCGGGTCAAGGCCTTCAATATCTCCGGCGAACAGGTGCGCTTTGCCCGGGAGCGGGCGCGGGCCGAAGGGCTGGAGGATCGGGTGGAGTATGTCGAGGACGACTACCGGAACGTCAGCGGGACCTGCGACGTCTTCGTCTCGGTGGGCATGCTCGAACACGTGGGCCCCGAGCATTATCCGACCATGGCGAAGGCCATCGATCGAGTGCTCAAGCCCGAGGGCCGCGGCCTGATCCACAGTATCGGTCGTAACCGGGCCATCGGCCCCATGAACGCCTGGATCGAGAAGCGCATTTTTCCGGGTGCCTATCCACCCTCACTGCGCGAGATGATGGAACTCTTCGAGCACCGCGCCTTTTCGGTGCTCGACGTGGAAAACCTGCGCCTGCATTATGCCGCTACCCTGCGCCACTGGCTGCAGCGCTACGAGGGGCACGTCGAGCAGGTGCGCGCGATGTTCGACGACCGATTCGTGCGCGCCTGGCGCCTGTACCTGGCCGGATCCATCGCCGCGTTCAGCAGCGGCCAGTTGCAGCTGTTCCAGGTGGTGTTCAACCGCGCCACCTGCAACGATATTCCCCTGACCCGCGAACACCTTTACCCGGCCGGGGGCCGGGGCTGACCATGGAACGCGTCGACGCCCTCATCATCGGAGGCGGCCCGGCCGGCTCCACCTGCGCCAGACAATTGCGTCGCAGCGGCATGGAGGTGGCAGTGCTCGACAAGGAGGCGTTCCCCCGCGACAAAGTCTGCGCCGGCTGGATCACACCGGCGGTGGTGGAAGCCCTGGACCTGGATCTGGACGACTATGGCCGGGAATGCACCCTGCAACCCCTGAGCGGTTTCCGTACCGGCATGATGGGGCGCCCCGCCGCGGAAGTGCATTACCCCGGGCCGGTCAGCTACGGTATCCGGCGCTGCGAATTCGATCATTACCTGCTCATGCGCAGCGGGGCCCGCCTGTTGTCGGGTCAGCGTTTCAAGGACATGCGCCGTGACGAGGACGGCTCCTGGGTGGTCAACAACCACATCCGCACCCCCCTGGTTATCGGCGCTGGCGGCCACTTCTGCCCCGTGGCGCGGCACCTGGGCGCCCGTCCGGGCAGTGCCGAGGCGGCCGTTACCGCCAAGGAAGTGGAATTCGAGATGAGCCCCGTTCAGGCTCGCGATTGCGGCATCCGCGCCGAGGTTCCGGAACTGTACTTCTGCGAGGACCTGAAGGGTTATGGCTGGGTGTTCCGCAAGGGTGACTGGCTCAACATCGGGCTGGGCCGCCAGGACAAGCAACGACTCGGCCGCCATCTGGACGCCTTCATGGGCATGCTGGCGGGTACCGGCAGAATCCCGGCGCCGGTACCCGGGCGCTTCCAGGGCCATGCCTACCTACTCTACGGCGATACGCCCCGGCGGATTGTCGACGACGGGGTGCTGCTTGTGGGCGATGCCGCCGGGCTGGCCTATGCCCGGAGCGGGGAGGGCATTCGACCGGCCATCGAATCGGCGCTGCTGGCCGCCAGCGTCCTGATGCATTGTCGCGACGGTTTCGGCATTGACCGACTCCAACCTTACGTGGAGCGACTTGTGCAGCGCTTCGGGCCGCGCGATGGCCGTGCCCGCACTCTGCCCATGGAACTCCTTCCGGCGGCGCTGAAACGAGCCCTGGCCGGCAGGCTTCTGGCTTCACGCTGGTTTGCGCGGCACCTGGTGCTGAACCGCTGGTTCTTCCATCTCCATCAGCCACCGCTGCGGGTCTGATTCCGCGCCGGCGCGTTGGTCGTGCCCTTGGCGCCATTAGGAGGGCATCCACAATCCTAGACCGTGCCAGGTCATGACGCCTGCGGGCTAGGTCGGATTCAGGAACTCTCCGGGGGCGGGCACGGCAAGTGAAGCGACGGTAATGGCCGGAACGTGAGACTTGAAGCCGGAGTTGTGGGATCGTTGAACCCTGCAATCCGTACCGGGACCGGTTGATGATCGTAGAGGAGGTTGCATCATGCAGAAGATGAAGCGTGCGGTACCGGCGACGCTGTTGCGCGGTGACGGCATCGGACCGGAGATCGTGGAGGCGTCGCTGGACGTGCTAGACGCGCTTGGCGCTCGGTTCGAGTGGGACGAGCAGGATGCCGGCGTAGGGGCTTTCCAGCGCACCGGCGACCCCCTGCCACACGCCACCCTGGAGAGCATTCGCAAGAGGCGGCTTGCGTTGAAAGGCCCGCTGGCCACACCGGTCGGCGAGGGCTTCCGCTCCGTAAACGTGCGGCTGCGTGAGGAGTTCAAGCTCTATGCCAACCTCCGGCCGGCCTATACCTATGTCCATGGCGGTCGCTTCGAGAATGTCGACATCATCCTGGTACGCGAAAACACGGAAGGCTACTACGTCGGTTTCGAACACTACATCCCCATCGGCGATGACCCGCGGGCGGTGGCGGAGGGCACCGGCTTCAACACCCGCGAGGGCTGCCGTCGCATTGCCGAGTGGACCTTCGAGTACGCGGTACGCCAGGGCCGCAAGAAGGTCACCGTCGTGCACAAGGCGAACATCCTGAAGGTGTTGACCGGACTGTTCCTGGATACAGCGATGGAAGTGGCGAAAAAATATCAAGGGCGGATCGAAGTCGAAGACAAGATCGTGGACAACTGCGCAATGCAACTGGTGCTCAACCCCGGACAATTCGACGTGATACTCACCACCAACATGTTCGGTGACATCCTCTCTGACGAGATTGCGGGTCTGATCGGCGGGCTCGGAATGGCCCCGGGTGGCAACATCGGCAAGGATTGCGCGATCTTCGAGGCGGTTCACGGCTCGGCTCCGGACATCGCCGGGCAGGGTGTGGCCAATCCCTCAGCGGTGCTGCTCGCCGCTGCCATGATGCTCGATCACGTCGGCGAGCAGCCCCGCGCCACGCTGCTGCGCGATGCCATCGAGCGGGTGGTCTCGGACGACGGCGTCCGCACCCGGGACCTGGGCGGCACCGCCGGTACCCGCGAGTATACCGATGCGATCGTCCGGCGCCTGCGCGCGGCCTGATAGCGCCCGAGATCCGGAAATGGCGCATCCGCGAAGACCGCGGTCGAGGCGCCAATCGGCCTGCGGGTGTCGCCCTGCCGGCGATGAAGGCCTCTGGATGGAAAGAAAAAGGCGATTCAGAACCGCCCCGATACCCTTAGATAGAAATCCCGGTCCTCGCGCCGGCGATCCGCGACTGACGGGATCCGGATTTCTTCACGAATCCGGTAGCGTGCTTCGAACGACCATAGTCGGGAGAACCGCCACTGATAGCGTATTTCCGATAACTCGTCATTGCCCCGGAAATCACCGGACAGGAGCCAGCCGGCCCCGATGCGCGCATAGACCACGCCCAGATTATGGCCGGGTGCGATGTCGTAGAGGCTGGCGGCCACCTGCCACGCCAGCCCGCTGGCATCGCCCGATGAAGCGGTGTCGGTGACCGTGGAGCGCGGCGTATTCGGCGCGTAGCCGATCTCGGCGCCGGGCACCAGCCGCAGGCCGCCTTCCGTGAGCGTCCAGCTTGCGGCCCCCCGCGCCACGAGGGTGACGTAGTCGTCGCGCCTGGACTCATCCACGCCGTCGGTGGCCAGGGCGTTGGGCATCCAGGTCACCCCGGCCATCCGCTGCACGATCGGACCCGCGGGCCGTGTCGCTTCCAGACCCGAGAACACGGCGACACGACTGTTGCTGTCAGAGAAGTCCAGGGGCGCGCGCACGGCGGAACCGGGGCCGTTGCGGTGGTTGTGTTGCAGAACGACGTGGGCGCGCCAGTTCGGAAGTAGTTCATGCCGGTAGTGCACGCCATCTGTCCAGGTAACGTCGACATTGGGGCTGTCGTTGCGGTCGAGTCCCTTGGAGGCAACGCCCTGAAGTGCGAACTGATTCTGGAAGCGTCCGATGCGGATCGCCCACGGACGGGACTCTTCGGAGGAATCCAGGTAGAACTCGTCGATTGTCGTGTCGCCGAACATCGTGCCCGTGGGCGTCGGGGCGTAGCCGCGCAGATAGAAGCGATGACTGTCCTGATCGCTGCCGTAGCGCCCCGCCAGACGGACACGGAAACGCAAGTTCGTGCCGATTTCCCGTTCACCGGCGAGTCGCAGCCGCATGCGGAACTCGTCGCCCTCACTGCGAGTGCCATCGCGGGCCTTGCGCTCGCTGTCGAAGTAGCCGCCGCGAACATCGCCGCTGAACGCCCGGTTTTCCGCACTTATCCCTGTCGAGGACCAGGCGGTCAATATGATCACGCATACCCACAGCCGTGTGTCCATGCCTTCCGCCCAGTCAGAATGCGTCAACGCAGTATGAGATGTGCCCGTTGTGAGGGACCTTGATGCACGTCAAGCGAGGATTTCAGGAGATGGGAGTGCCATCCCTTCCCTCGGGTCCGTCGCCGGCGAGTGCGCGCACGAGGCATGAAGACCGTTGCCACACTCGAACCTCCGGAAGGGGTACGGGCAAGCCTCGAGACTGCTCCAGCACAGTTATCAAGGCGGGGCGCGTGCCGCCGCGGAGATCAGCCGTCGGCACGGTTCGAGCCGGCAAGGCGGACCGTCTGGTCGTCGCCCTCCGGGGCTTCACTTCCTTCCCGCGAAAACGCTTCTTCGGTGGCCGACGGCGGATACTCCCATCCGCCGCCCAGGGCCTTGAACAGCGTCGCCGTGGCGTTGAGCCGGTCGCGTACGGCCTCCGCCAACGCGAGTTCCGCGGCCAACAGGGCTCGCTGGGCGTCCAGTACCTCGATGAAGCCAATGAAGCCCTCGCCGTAGCGCAGTTCGGCCAGGTCAAGTGTGCGCTCCACTGCCGCCACCTGGTCGCGGATGGCTTGCACGCGCTCGCCGCTGGTCTGGTACAGCATCAACGCATCCCGCACCTCGTTGAAGGCGATGGTGACGGTGGCGAGGTAGCGCGTGCGGGCCTGCTCGGCCAGGGCTTCGGCGGTTTCGACGCCGGCACGTCCCCGCCCGAAGTCGAACAGCGGACCCGCCACCGAGGCCCCGACACTCCAGGTCTCGGCTGCGCTGCTGAACAGGTCGCTGACATCGGTCGCCGCGGTGCCCATCAGCGCGGCCAGGTTAAGGCGCGGCAGGCGATCCGCCTCGGCCACCCCGATGCCTGCGGTGGCGGCCATCACCTCCGCCTCGGCGGCCCGCACGTCCGGCCGGCGTTCCAGCAGTTCGGATGGCAGCAGGCCGGGGACCTCTTCCGGCAAGCTGATATCCATGAGCGAGGTGCGCTCGCCCAGGTCCATGTCGTCGTAGGCCATGAGTTCCGACGGGCTCATGCCCACCAGCACGCCAAGAACCCCTTCCAGGGTCTGCACGCGTTCCCGGCGCAACGGGATCTCCGCCCGGGTGGTTTCCAGTTCGGCCTGGGCCTGACGCAGCGTCAGTTCGTCGGTTTCACCCGCCTCGTAGCGCACCTGTTCCAGCTCGTAGGTTTCTTCGCGCGACTCCAGCGTGCGCTCGGTGATCTCGAGCTGACGCTGGGCGGTGCGAAGGTCGAAGTAGGTGGCCACCACGTCGGCGATGACATTGAGCCGCACGGCGTCCTGGCTGAATACGCTCTCCAGCAGCAGGGCCTCTGCCGCCTCCCTGCTGCGAGCCAGCCTGCCGAAGAGGTCCACCTCGTAGCCGAGAACGCCGCTGAGCGAGAACAGGTTTTCAGTGCCCGTGCCGGGCTCGAAACCCTCGGGAAGCCCCCGCTGAGCGGCGGCCGAGGGCCGATCCCGCGCCGCCTCGGCCTGTAGGTCCACCGTCGGCATCTGCTCGGCGCGGGCAAGCCCCAGCCTGGCTCGCGCCTCCTGCAGGCGCGCGGCCTGCAGGCGGATGTCCAGATTGTCGGCTGCGGCGCGCTCCACCAACTGGTCAAGGGTGGGATCGTCAAACCGCTGCCACCAGTCCTGCCAGGCCTCGCGCTCCTCATCGGCCAGCAGGCTGTGCTCGGGCCAGTCCTCGGGCAGGTCGACTTCCGGTGGCTCGTAGTCCGGCCCCACCGCACAGCCGCCAAGGCCAAGGGTGACGGCCAGGGCCGTAATCGCCTTACGCATTGTCCCCGGCCTCCTTCCGTTGGGCCATCTTGTCCTTGCGCGCACGCCTCTCGTTGCGCCATGTCGCCAGGTCTTCCAGCAGCTTGTAGAACAGCGGCACGAAGATCAGGGCAAGGGTGCTGGCGGCCAGCATGCCGCCGACAACCACGGTGCCGATTTCCTGGCGACTGGCCGCCCCGGCCCCGGTGGCGAACACCAGGGGTAGTGTGCCGATGATAAAGGTCAGCGCGGTCATCATGATGGCGCGGAAACGCTGGCGCGCCGCGGCCATGGCCGCGGCGGTGGAACTCATTCCGCTGCGACGGTTCTGGGCGGCGAACTCCACGATGAGGATGGCGTTCTTCGCCGCCAGGCCGATCAGCACCAGCAGTCCGACCTGGAAGTAGATATCGTTGGGGAAACCGCGCAGATAGGCCAACAGCGACGCACCCAGCACACCGAACGGCACGGCGCTGGCCACGGCCAGGGGAAGTGTCCAGCGTTCGTACTGCGCGGCCAGGATCAGGAATACCATGAACAGGCCCATTGCGAAGGCCAGGCCACCGACGCCGGTGGCTACGTCCAGCTGGTAGGCCTCGCCAATCCAGCCCAGCAGGGTATCCGCCTCGTCATCCAGTCCGGCGGCAACCTCCTCGAGAGCAATCTTGGCCTCGCCGGTGGTATAGCCCGGCGCGGGATCCGCCAGCAGTCGCGCTGCCTGATAGATGTTGAAGCGGTTGATGATGTCCGGGCCGGACTCCCGCGTGAGGGTCACCAGGGAACTCAAAGGCACCATCTCCCCGTTCTCCGAGCGCACGAACACGTGGCGCAGGTCATCCGGGTGCGTGCGGAAGTCCTGCTCTGACTGCAGGTTCACCTGCCAGAGCCGTCCCGCGAGCGTGAAGTCGTTGACGTACAGCGAGCCGAAGGTCGCCTGCATGGTGTTGAACACCCGGTCGATGGGCACCCCGGCGGCCCTGGCCTTCTCCCTGTCCACCTCGGAGCGGTAGCGGGGAATGCCGGTGTCCAGCGTGGTCTGAACATTGACCAGTTCCGGGCGTTCGTTGGCGGCGGCCACGACTTTCCGCGCCAGTTGTTCGACCTCGGCGGGGGTCATGTCCTCACGCACCTGGAGAAAACCCTCGACGCCGCCGGTAAGGGACAGTCCGCGAATGGGCGGCGGCACGAAGGAGAAGACATTGGCCTCCTGGATGCCCATGCCGATGCCCATGAACTGCCGGGTGAGCGCCGAGGAATGCTGGTCCGGGCGGCGCCGCTCGTTCCAGTCGGTGAAATTGACGAAACCCACGGCCGAATGGGTGCGCCGGGAACTCGCGATGATGTCGAAGCCGGCGAACGCCGTGAAATTCTCCACCTCGTCCACCTGCATCAACTGCGCCGACAACTGGTCGCGAGCATTTTCCGTCCGCTGCATGGAAGAGGCCGGAGGCAATTGCGCCACAACCAGGGCAAACCCCTGGTCCTCCTGCGGCACCAGGCCGGACGGCAGGCGATCCAGAATGAACAACGCGGCGCCGATGAAGGCCGCGAACAGCGCCACCCCGACGGTGCGGTTTCGCAGCAGCACGCCCACCAGGAAGACGAAAGCGGAAGTCACGTAATGAAAGCCGATGTTGAAGATCCGGAACGGCAGCCAGGGCACTTTCGGCTCCTTGTCCAGGAGCAGGGCGCACATGGCCGGCGTGAGGGTGAGAGCCACGACGCCGGAGACCACGACCGAGACCGCGATGGTGACCGCAAACTGACGGTACAGCTCCCCGGTGAGTCCGCCCAGGAACGTTACCGGGGCGAACACGGCCACCAGCACCAGGGTCGACGCGAGCACGGCCCCGGCGACCTGCTTCATCGTCTCCACCGAGGCCTCCCTGGCCTTCATTCCCTTTTCATGCATCAGCCGCTCGACGTTTTCCATCACGATGATGGCGTTATCGACGACGATACCTATTGCGAGGACCAGCCCGAACAACGTGAGCAGGTTGATGGAAAAACCGAAGGCCTGCATGCCGGCAAACGTGCCGATCAGCGATACCGGTATGGCGGTTACCGGAATCAGCGTCGCCCGCAGGTGCTGCAGGAATACAAAGGTGACCGCCACCACGAGGAGAACGGCGATGAACAGGGTGATATAGACCTCGCGGATGGACACTTCCACGAACTCGGTGGTGTCGTAGGGAATCGCGTACTCGATCCCCTCCGGAAAGCGCTGCGATATCTCTTCCAGCACCGCCCTTGTTCTTTCGGCCGTATCCAGGGCATTTGCACCGGGGGCCTGGTATACGCCGATCGGCACGGTCGGCTCACCGTTGGCGATGGCCGAGAAGGCGTAGTCCTGTGCACCGAGTTCGGCGCGCGCCACATCGCCAAGTCGAAGGGTGCCGCCGGTGTCATCCGAGCGCAGGATGATGTTCTCGAATTCGGCCGGGGAGTCGAGCTGACCGCGGGTGGTTACCGTCAGCGTGAATGCCTGACCGTCCGGAGCCGGCTCGGCGCCCATGCGCCCCGCTGCGTACTGTGCGTTCTGCTCGCGGATGGCATTGGCCACGTCGGTCGGGGTGAGATCGTACTGGGCGAGCTTGTCCGGGCTCAGCCATATCCGCATGGAATAGTCCTGCTGCCCGAACAGCCGGGAGTCGCCTATGCCGGGCACACGCACCATCTCGTCGATGACGTTCAGCAATGCGTAATTGCTCAGGTCCAGGGTGCTGTAACTGCCGTCGGGCGATCGGAGCACGGCGACCAGCAGGATGTTGGTGGAGCGTGCTTCCACCCGCACACCCTGATCTCTCACCTGCTGGGGCAGGCGGGGCAGCGCGGCCTGTACCCGGTTGTTGACGTTGATCTCTGCCTGGTCCGGGTCGGTACCCATTTCGAACGAGACGCTGATATTGAGTGTTCCGGCGTCGGTGCTGGTGGACTCCATGTAGATCATGCCGTCCACACCGTTGATTTCCTGCTCCAGCGGTGCCGCTACCGATTCGGCCAGCACTTCGGAACTGGCGCCGGGATAGGCGGCGGTCACCACGATTTCGGGCGGAACCACGTCAGGGTACTGCTCGACCGGCAGGGCGCGCAGTGAGGCCAACCCAGCGGCGACAATGATGATCGAGATGACTGCGGAGAAGATCGGCCGGTCGATGAAGAAACGCAGCATGCCTAGTCCTCCCGGCCCTGATTTTCGCCGGGATCGACGGTCATACCGTCCTGCAGGGCCACGTGGCCGTTGACGACGAGATGCTCACCCGCTTCCAGGCCCTCCAGAATGACCTGCCGGCCGTCCACGACAGGTCCCAATCTCACCGGGCGGGCGTGGGCGACCTTCTCCTCGTCCATGACGAACACCTGCGGTCCTTCCGGTCCTTCACCAACCACGGTCTCGTCGATGACGACCACGTCCTCGAGGCGTTCGAGCACCAGTCTCACCCGCAGGAACTGCCCGGGGATGATGCGGCGATCAGGGTTCTCGAACACCGCCCGGGCCGTAACCGACCCGGTGCGCGGGTCGATGGTGCTGGCGGTGAAATCCACCGTGCCGGGCTCCTCGTACACGGTGCCGTCGGGTAGGCGCAGAATGGCTTCGTACTTGTGGCCGTCACCGGCTTCCACCTGGGCCCGTCGAGCCGTGCGCTGTATTGCCGCATCGTCCTCGGGCAGGGAGAAGCGCACGTGAATGGGGTCGTGCTGGGTTATCGCGGTGAGCAGCGTGCCACGCTCGATCAGGCTGCCTTCGGGCAGCACTTCCAGGCCGGTCACCCCGGTGATCGGGGCCTCGACCCGGGTGTAACGAAGGTTGCGGCGGGCATCGCTGACGGCTGCCTCGGCGAGCGCAAGTTGGGCTTCGGCCAGTTCCCGCTCTGAGAGCGCCCGGTCGCGCTCGCGCTGACTGACCGCATCGCGCTCGTACAAGGACGAGATCCGCCGCCACTCCCGCTCCGCCTGGTTGAGCGCAGCCTGGGCGTTGGCCTTCTCCGCCTGGGCATGTTGCAGGGCGATCTCGTAGGGTTCCTCGTCGATGCGGAACAGCGCATCGCCCCTGCTGACAAGCTGACCCTCCGTGTACAGGCGCTCTTCGAGTATACCCTCGACACGGGCGCGCACCTCCACCTCTCGAGAGCCGCGCGCCCGTCCGGCGTAAACGCCTTCGACGTCCACACCGTCCACCTCCACGGAAGCCACGGTGACCCGTGGCGGCGGGGTTTCCGCGTCCGCCGGTTGAGCGCCCGCAGGGGCGATCCAGAGCGCGAGAACGAAGCAAATGCCTGCGACCTGAACGTGCGGGAGGGAAGGGAGGGGAACAACCTTTGCAACAGGCATGCGCTGAGGTCTCCGAGGTGAGGCCAAGGGATTCTTCCTGGGATGGGGTCCCGGTTTCGCACCAACGATGCTTACATACATGCATGAACGCGTGTATCTTACAGCCCCCCATATCCCGGTCAACAGCTATCCGGTACGCTTGAACCATGCGCAGAACGAAGGAACAGGCTGAGCAGACCCGTCACCAGTTGCTGGATGCGGCTGAGCGCGTATTTCTGGAGCGTGGCTACTCCCGAACGACCCTTGCCTCGATCGCCGCAGAGGCGGGTATGACCCGGGGTGCCATCTACTGGCACTTCCAGGACAAGTCCCACCTCTACGACGAAATGCTGCGACGTGTACGTCTGCCGCTCGAGACCATGCGAGAGGCCTACGACGGGGAGCTGGGCGGAGATCCCGTGGCGGTGCTGGAGAAGCTCTGCCTGACCGCCATCCGGCACTTGCTCAACGACGAGCACGCCCGGCGCGTCTATGCGATCGTGCTGCATCGGCGCGAGCGCGAACCCGGCGAGCACTTCGAGGGCGGTGAGGCGGAGAACCGCCGGCAAGCGGAAACCGTGTTCCGCGCCTGCTTCGAGGCGGCCGAGAGGGCGGGGCGCCTGCATCCGGAACTCACCCCGGAAACCGCGGTGGACGCACTCAAGGCGTTTTTTACCGGTATTCTGTTCATCTGGCTTTGGGAGCCGGATCGCCTGGACATGCAATCGGAGGCCGAGAGCCTCTTCCGGGTGTTTCTGCAGGGCCTGGTCCTTTCTGACAAGACGGGAGAAAAGGCTCCGGGCGGAGTCGGCTCGCGCCACACGGGTGGGCTATGAATGCGCCCGGGACCACCGTGTTTCCGGACCTTCGGTAACGCCTTGGATTGCTCCTATATGTGGTTGATAGTACGAATGTTGCCAGTCGAAAGCCGACAGGTTCCCCGACGACCACACTGTTAAGGAACACCACGGGAGGGGATATGGCCGAGATCACATTCGATAGCCGTTACGATGCGGTGGAGTTTCTAAACCCGATGAAGGGGTTTGCGCCGGAGCGGCAGCGACTGGAGATGCGCTGGGACCCGCTGTTGCGGCACTGCAGTCTCTACAATCCCGCCTTGGAAAAGGGCCTCAAGACCTTCATCGGCGACGCCGACCGGCCGCTGCTGGAGCGGATCGCGGCGGAAACCGCCGGGAACTGCATTTTCTGCCCCGAGCGCATCGAGTCGACGGCCCGCTTCCCCGAGACGTTCATCGCGGAGGGGAGGCTGAAGGCGGGAGAGGCGACGCTGTTTCCCAATATCCTCGGCCTTGCTCCCTATCACGCGGTGATCGCCGTCTCCCACGCTCACTGGCTGCCGCCGGACGGTTTCAGCCCGCGGTTGCTGCGTGATGCCTTCAAGACCGCCCGCGAGTACATTGCGGCCGTCTTCGACGCCGACGCTGAGGCCACCCATGCGTCGGTCAACGCCAACTACCTCTTCCCGGCTGGCGCCAGCCTGTTCCATCCCCACTTCCAGGTGCTGGTCAGCAACGCGCCCTACACCCACCAGCAGGCTTTGCTCGAGGCCTGCAACAGCTACCTGGACGAGCATGGGAGCGGCTACTTCGAGGATCTGCTGGTCACCGAGCGGCGGCTCGGAGAGCGCCATATCGGCCAGACCGGGCCATGGAACTGGCTCGCCAGCTATTCGCCCCTGGCCGCCAACGAGATCATGGGCATCCACGCCGGCAGCGGCGATTTCACCGATATGGCGGAGGACGACCTGGAAGGACTTGCAGAAGGACTAGCGGGGGTACTGCGCTGTTATGCCCACCTGAACTACTTCGCCTTCAATTTCTCGCTCTATGCCCGCCGACGGCCTGATACCCATGACGGCTTCACGTGCCTGATCCGTCTCATGACCCGTCAGAACCCCTACGCCAACTACCGCGCGGACGATTTCTTCCTGCAAAAAGCTCTCGAGAGTGAACTGATCCTCACGCGCCCCGAGCGACTTGCCGAGGAGGCCAGGGCGTTCGTGGGGAAGGGTTGAGGCCGAACCCCGGGACAGATCTATTTATCCGCAACCGCCGCACCTGCGAGCCGGAGGATGGGCAGTAACTTCAGTCGGATCACGCCGCGGAGCCGGGTGCCCATTGAAGAAAATATACTCGCCACTCGAAGGGCATACCGACACGACCACCACAGAACCGATGCCGCTTGCGGTTGTCATGCTCTATAGTCGGGCGCGCAGCCCGCCGATCCAATACGGAGAAAGTCGTTCTATGCCAAACACAAGCGCACTCTTCACACTCAACCGTCGCAAGTTTCTTGTCGGTATGTCCGGCGCACTGGGACTGGCCATGCTGCCTCCCTGGGCCAAGGCGGTAGCCGCTTCACAGGACAGGTTGAAGACTCTGAAGACCGGTGCGGCCACCTTCTCCCTGGAACCTGATGGGCCGGAGGCGGTTTCCGGCGCCTGGGGCTACAACGAACAGATTCCCGGGCCGCTGCTGCGTTATCGCCAGGGCGACCGGCTCAAGGTTGTTCTGCGTAACGGCCTTGACCAGGACACCACCATCCACTGGCACGGCATCCGTCTGCCAAATGCCATGGACGGCGTGCCGTACGTGACACAACCACCCGTCGAGCCGGGCGATGAGTTCGAATATGCCTTCGATCTCCCGGACGCCGGCACATACTGGTATCACCCGCATCTGAACGCCACCGAACAACTTGGTCGGGGCCTGTCCGGACCGCTTGTCATTGACGAGCCCGAGCCTTACCCCGCGGACCGGGACCTGCTCTGGTTCCTGGACGACTGGCTGCTGGACCAGGACGCCCGGATAGTTGAGAGCTTCAATGAAATTCGCGACATCACCCATGAAGGCCGCATCGGAAATACCATCACCGTCAACGGTCGTTTGCCCCATGCCATCAAGGTGCGCCCTGGTGAGCGCCTTCGGGTGCGCCTGATCAATGGCGCCAATGGCCGGATATTCAGTCTTACCTTCGGCGACCTGCCGGTTCACGTGATCGCCCTGGACGGCCAGCCGGTGGAGCCGCACGAGCCTGACCAGGGGCGCGTTCTCCTCGGTCCGGCAATGCGTGCCGACCTGATCATCGACTGTACCGGCGATGACGGCCGCACCGTAGCGGTGGAAGACAGTTTTCAGGCAGGTCGGGAATTCGAACTCATGACTCTGGAGTTTTCCGGGCCCGCGGTGGATCGAGACGACAGGCAGACCCCGCCGCCTGCGTTGCCGGCGAATCCGGTTCCGGAACCGGTGCTCGACGATGCGGAGCAGCACGAAGTTGTCTTCGGCGGCGGCATGCGGGGTGACCTCGACAGACAAAAGATGATGGAGATGCGACGGCACGGACTGGCCTGGACCGTCAACGGCGAGCCCGTGCACGATAACGGCAAGCACGAGCATGATCCGCTGTTCATCCTGGAACGGGATCGCAGCTACCGCATCGTCTTTCGCAACGAGACGGAATTCCACCACCCCATCCATCTCCATGGGCATCACTTCCGCGTTATCGCCCGCAATGGCGAGAAGCTGGCGATCAAGCCGCTGCGTGACACGATGCTGATGGATCCGCGCGAAACCGTGGAAATAGCATTCGTGGCGGACAACCCGGGGGACTGGATGCTCCACTGCCACATCCTGGAACACCAGGTAGGCGGCATGAACGGCATGTTCCGCGTGCGCGGCTGACGGGATTTACGGGACCGGGGTTGCGGGACGGAGACGTTTTATTAAGGCGAAACCGGTGTTGTCCAGACTATTCGCCAGTCCGCAACCCCGGGGCATTACCGCTATTTCGCCGTAGCGTTTTTTGTCATCGGCAAGCTACGGGTCCGGTTTTTCAAACAGCTTCCCCGGAAGTGACCAACTGTTGCGGGCTCTCCGGGGTGACGGCTGCAATAGGGCGCCCCATGGTAAGGGCCTGCCGCAGGGTAGTGTCCATCACCCCGTAAGCGGCATCCGGTTCCGCGCCGAGGCCGTCCAGCACCTTGGTGAAGAAGGCCCTTGCCGCCGCCACGGAGACAATGTCGAAGATCTCGTCATCGGCGAACCCGTGTGTGCGCAGGTCCGATATGTCGGCGGCAGTGACGGTGCATGCATCGCGAGCGACCTTGCGGGCGAAGTCCATCATTACGCGCTCCGCTGCGGACAGATCGCGGGGTTCGATGCCATTCGCGATGGCCAGCACGTCCTCCGCGGGGAGCAGCTCGGTCAGCGCCCTGCCATGGGCAAGCGAGCAATAGCTGTTGCCGAGCGCCTGGGCGGCGGCGAAGGTTACGAGTTCAAAGCGCCTACTGTCCACGTGACGCCTGATGCTGGCCAACAAGGCGGCCCAGTTCGCCATGACTTCGGGTCGATAGCAGAACACCCTGGCGTAATTGGGCAGATACCCGAAGTGGGCCTGCTGGCGCGCATACATCTCGAGCACCTCGCGCGACGCCTGCTCCGGAGGTGTTGTCTCAATGAAGGCCATGCCGCTGTCTCCTCGGTCAGATTCTGTAGTGACTTATCTGGACTTCCTCGCCCCGGTCGGCATAGTCGCCCGCGGCGCGGGCGGCCCGGAACTCGTCCCAGCGGACGGCGCGATAGCGTGGCGGGTGCGCCGCGTCGACGACGGTCGGCAACGGGGCATAGGCCGCACTGTATGCCGGGTTCAGGAAGAAAGGCGCGCTGAAACGCTCGCCGGTCTCGCTTACCACCACCCGGTGCAGCGCGGCGCAATAGCGATCGTTGGACCAGACCTGGACGATATCGCCGATATTGATCACAAGGGCGTCCGGGCGGGGCTCCACAAGGTGCCAGCAGCCCTCACGAAACACCTCCAGACCCGGGTGCTCGTCCTGGAGCAGCACGGTCAGTGCACCGGCGTCCGTGTGATGGTTTACGCCGAGGTGCCCCGTCGTCGGCGTGCCCATCGCTTCCGGGCGTTCCGGGCGGGGGCAGACCGGGTAGTAGTTGAGCCGCAGGAAGCTCGTGTGCGCCGGCCGGAAGCTGCTGGCCAGGTGATCCGCGGGCATGCCCAGGTTTACCGAGATGGCAGCGAGCAACCGCAAGGCAAGGGCCTCGCAGGCCGCATAGTAGGCCAGCACTGCTGACTGGAAATGCGGCAGACAGGCAGGCCACTGGGGGCGGATAACGTTATTGGCGGCGGGGCCGTAGTCGTATATCTGCTTCCAGTCCCGCGTGTTCTTGGTCAACTCCCGATCGAAGAACCCCCATGGGTTTGCCTCGGTGCGTGATATGGCACGCTTGGTCCCGATCGGCAGCCGGAACAACGCGCGCATCTGCTCATGCAGCGCCCGGGTTGTCCGCTCCGGGATGCCGTGGCGTGTCACCTGAAAGAAGCCCCAGTCACGACAGGCGGCGTCAAGTGCCCGGTGCGTCTCCGGTGCATCCAGGCGGGCGATGTCGATAACGGGAACATTGCCGGTGATCATGACGGCTCTCCTCCGGGGTTCACGCTGCCGACTTCCGTGGGTGGAGCCACTTGGGCAGCAGGGTGTATGGGTCGATCTCGACGCCGGTGTCGTAGTCGATGTCGCACTGCTCAAGGCGCTCGCGCATCGAGCCGTCGCGCCAGGCGTCGAACAGGTCGGTGCAGCCTCCGATCGGCTCACCAGCAACAAAGATCTGCGGGATTGTCACTGCGCCGGTGCGCTCCGTGAGCACGGCCCGGATCTTGCCGCCGCGGTCGTCCGCCTGGTAGGCCACCGAGTCGAGATCCACGCTGCGGTAGGTAATGCCCAGCCGATCGAAGAACTTGCGGGTGGACCAGCAGAATTCGCACCACTCCAGCGCGAACATCACCACGGGTTCGGCGGCCACGGTCTCGACGACGAAGCGCTCGGCCTCCGCATCCAGTTCCACCTCCTCCTTCTGCGCGTCCGTCGGTGCCGCTGTCGGCACCACGTCGAAGCGGTACCCCGGCGTCGATTGCGACAGGGCGATCTCGTCCTCCGTCATCTCTTCCGTGACGCCATCGAAAAGCGGCGTGGACAGGTAGCGTTCACCGGTGTCCGGCAACATGCACACGATGTTGGTGCCCGCGGGTGAGCGCCGCGCGACGTTCAGAGCGGCGGCAAGCGTGGCGCCGCCGGATGTTCCAACGAAAATGCCTTCCTTCCGGGCAAGCTCGCGTGCGAGCCGCAACGCCTCGTCGCCGGCCACCGGCACCACCTCGTCGACGAGACCTTCGGCCATGGCGTCCTCGGTGAGCCGGGAGATGAAGTCCGGGCTCCAGCCCTGCATCAGGTGGGGACGGAAGCTCGGATGGCTGGCCGTGGGGCCGCCACGGGCATCCCTCGGCTGCGGGAGGCCGCTGCCAAGCACCTGGGCATTGTCCGGTTCGGCGGCAATGATACGGGTCGCCCGGTTCGCACCTTTCAGGGCCCTGGCCACACCCTTGAGTGTTCCCCCGGTACCGAAGCCCGAGACCCAGCAGTGCAGGGTCTCGCCCTGGAAGTCGTCGATGATCTCCTGCGCGGTAGTCCTCGAGTGCACCTCCGCGTTGGCTTCGTTCTCGAACTGACGGCAAAGAAAGTAACCGTGCTTCTCGGCCAGTTCCACCGCCTTGTTGAGCATGCCGGTACCTTTCTCCGATGCCGGGGTCAGCACCACCCTCGCGCCCAGGAAACGCAACAGCTTGCGGCGTTCCACGCTGAAGCTCTCCGCCATTGTCACCACCAGCGGATACCCCTTGCGGGCGCACACCATGGCGAGCCCGATACCCGTGTTGCCACTGGTTGCCTCGATCACTGTCTGGCCGGGCTGAAGCTTGCCACTGCGCTCGGCGTGCTCGATGACTGCGAGCGCCATGCGGTCCTTGATGGAGCCCATGGGGTTGAACGCCTCCACCTTCACGTAGACGTTCACGTCGGGCGGGGCGAGCTTGTTGAGCCTGACCAGCGGGGTCTTGCCGATAGTGTCCAGGATGCTTTGGTAGCGGGCCATGACGAACCTCCTCGTGCGTCGGGGTATTTCACCCATTAGGGAGAAGCTGATTCATTCGCAGGTTCGCGGGAATCAATCAGCGTCTCCCTAGGTTCCTGACTGTTCGGTAGGATCAACCGGGACCGAGGGAGCGGGCGTGGAATCCAGCGTGGTATTTGTTCGCATTCCGTCGCCGGCCCGGGCTCACCTGGTGGCGACGCCCGGGTGGGATGCGCGACACACGGCGGCATACTGGTGCGCACCCCGCGAGCGGAACTATAATCAAGCGTTGACCCGTCTCTGGGACAGGCGATGGGGGCGATTAAACTCAGTTTCCTTGGCGATCTCGAAGTGGTTCGGGATGGTCAGGTCTTGCCCCTGCCTCCCTCGAAGAAAACCCGCGCTCTACTGGCCTACCTCGCACTGCACCCACGTACCTTCAACCGTGAGCACCTGTGCGATCTACTCTGGGAGATACCCGACGATCCGCGCGGTTCGCTGCGCTGGAGCCTGTCGAAACTTCGACGGCTGGTGGACGAGCCGGATAAACCGCGGATCGTTGCCGATCGCCTCGCGGTTGGGTTCGATGCCACGGGCGTCGACATCGACGTCATCGCCCTCCGGGGGTTGGTCGAACAGGGCGTGGAGCAAGCCTCCACCGAAACGCTCGAGGCGGTCGCAACGCGTTACCGAGGCATGTTCCTGGAAGGGCTCAATCTGTCTGACTTCCACGATTATCACAGTTGGTGCCTGGCCGAGCGCGAACGTGCGGAACGGGCCCAGGCAACCGTGCTTGCAGCATTGGTTGAGCGCCTGGCGGACGCTCCTGATCGGGCATTGCCTCACGTCCGCGCACAGGTGCGGCTGTTGCCGTACGACGAGGAGGTTCGTGCCAGGCTGATCCGGCTCCTGGTGTCCATGAACAGGCTGGGAGAAGCCGAACAGCAATACGAGTTGGGTGTTCGCATGCTGAGGGAGGCAGGGGTGGCGCCATCCGGCGCACTCCACCGGGCCTGGCGCAGGACGACGGCGCGTTCCGCCGGCGGTTCCGGCGCGCTCCGGGCCAATGGCGAACCGCATTCACTGATGCCTGAGGCGCCGGCATCACGTGCGCTGGTGGGCCGACAACAGGAACTGGAGCGCCTGACTGTCGACTTCTCGCGGTCGCGGCTGCATAACTGCGCGGGTTTCGTACTGGTGACCGGCGAGCCCGGGATCGGCAAGACCCGGCTGCTCGGGACGCTGGCGCCACTCGCGCGTGATGCCGACGCTTTTCTGCTCGAGGCCAGCGCCATCGAATCCGACACCATCCGCCCGTTCGCGCTGTGGATCGATGCGTTCCGGCGGATTGCCCCGGCCGAGGCGGGCGAGATCTTCGAGGCCACCGACCACGCCAACCGGGACAGGCTGTTGGGGGCCTTGAGCGGACGCCTCGCCAGGGAGGCGGCGGAACGACCCGTGGTGCTGCTGTTTGACGATATGCAATGGTGCGACGAGTCCAGCGCTGCCGCTCTGCATTACGTGGCGCGGATGAACAGGAGCAGGCCCCTTTTCGGCGTTCTGGCGGCACGCGACTCGGAGATGAGAGACAACAGCGCCCTCCAGCCGGCGCTGCGCGGACTGCGTCACGATGGACTGGTGGAGGAATTGCGGCTGGGACCGTTACCCGAATCCGCCGTCCGCAAACTCATCGGCGAGCACGCTCCGCAGGCGGACAGCGAACGGCTCGGCAGGCAATCCGGGGGCAATCCGTTACTTGCCATCGAGCTGGCACGGGCCGAAACGGCGGGGGACAGCGGCAGCTCGCTTGACGAGTTGATCCGCGAGAGGCTGGCCCGTTTCGACATGGAAGGGCTGGATGTTCTTCGTTGGGCCGCCGTGCTCGCGCCGCGCATCAACGTGGGCTTGCTGGCGCGGATCACCGGGCTGGATGCCGACCGGGTCGGCGAAGTGTTCGGGGCCGCCGAACGTTTGAATATCCTGCAGACGGCAGAGGGCGAGGTCCGCTTCCCCCACGACCTGGTGGCGCGCAGCGTTTACCTGGAGATCTCGCCGGTCCGCCGTCGGGTGATGCACCGGCGCATAGCCGAGATGCTGGAGCAGGACACGGCCCTGGATCTCGAACGCGCAGCCGACCTGGCCCACCACGCCCAGCAAAGCGGTGAGCCGGGTCTGGCGGCCCAGGCCATGGTGTCCGCCGGGCGCCTGTGCCTGCGCTTCTTCGCCAACGAGGACGCACTGATGCTGGCACGGAAGGGTATGGCGCTGGCCGAACAACTCTCCGATGCGCGGCGCGTCAGTCTCACCCTGGAACTGCACGACATCATGCACAGCGCCGCGCCGCTTGAGGATTGGGAGGCCACCGCCAGGGAGGTGGTGGCATTGGCCGAGCAGGCGCTGGAACATGGAGCCCTCTCCCAGGCGCGGCTCGGTTACCAGTTGGCCAGCAACATCCGCTGGGCCCACGGTCAATGGACGGATGCGCATGAGGAGGCGTTGCAGGCGGAAAGGGTCACGCGCAGCGCCAGCGACCACGACCACATCGTCGCCATGGCGGAGACGGCCAAGTGCCTGGCCATGCTGGAGCGCGATCTGGATCGGGCGAGGGCCATGGTGGCGGAAGCGCAAGAGCAGGCCGCACGCAACGGGGTCAGTCACCACGCGATTCCGATGGCCCTCGGTCTGCTGGCGTTTCACGAGAACCGGCTGGACACGGCGGAGGAGCACTTCAAGGACGCACGCACGCTCTGCAAGGCGGCCGGGGACCGTTTGTGCGAGTATCAGGCCAACAAGTACCTGATGATGATCGACTTCGAGCGGGGGAATTATGCTGCGGCCCTGGCCCGGTGCACGACACTCCTGGAAATCAGCGGGAAACTGCGGGAAGGCAGCGAGGCCCCGTTCGCGCGAGCCGCGGAAAGCCTGTGCCGTTATGCTATCGACGATCACGCCGCACCGCTTGCGCTCGCCCTGTGGGAGCTCCGCCGGGCCGACGCCAAGTTCCGTCTCACCTACATATTGACCCGCGCTGCTCTGCTGGACCTGGAGCGGGGCCGCCTGGAGGACGCCGCGACACGTGCCGAAGAGGCGCTCACGTACGCGCAGACCCTGGAGCGGGCAACCGAGCTGATGCTGGCGCACTCCGTGCTCGCCGAATGCAATCGGGCCGCCGGGAACACGCCTGCACATCAGCTGCACGCGGCCGCAGTCGCCGAACTCCACCAGGAACCGGTCGCCGCATGGGCCCGCAACAGGACAGTCAATCTCGTGCCTGGAGAGGCAGCGGGGAGGATATGACCGAAGTCTTTCTGGAACGCGCGTTCGAAAGGCCGCTCGCGGTGCGCGCACTGGCGGCCATGACGCGCGAAGGGTCGGACTGCTTCGAGTTGTACCGGCTCGCCTGGCGGGAAAGCCTGGTCGCAACGGACAGCAGTGGAATGGTCCATCGGATGGTATGCCGGTTCCATGCCCCGGACGCGGAATCGGCGCGCATCGCGCTGCGCCGGGCAGGGGTGGATGTCCGCACGCTCTGGCCCGGTACGGTGCACGAGGCGCCAAGCCTGGACACGGAAATGCGTGGCAGCGCAAACGTTCTGGTGGAACGCTCCTTCCGGCTACCGGTGACGGTCGAACAGATTCAGGCCCTTGAAGACGCCGGCGCCGGGTGTCTGCAGAACCACCGGGTTGTCTTCGTACGAACCTTCTTCTCTCTGGACTGCCGGCGCATGCTGTGCCTCTACCGGGCACCGGATGCCGAGTCGGTTCGACTGGCCCAGCGCCAGGCCGACATGCCGGTGGACCGGGTATGGTCCTTCCAGAGTATCCGCCCCACCGACACCTGAACCCCGAAATACCACGCCGTCTCCCACGCTGGGTTCCACGGTTCGGGGGCACGCTCGTTCGTGCCCGGTCTAGCCCGCATTTCTCACCGCCGTTCGTCGCGAGGGCGTCGAGATGCCGCTGTGACGGGGGGGCACGGACCGGAAGACGGCGAAGGCGTAACTGACACTACGTCGAGCCGGCTGCAGGGAGTACGCCCCGACACAGCGAGCAGATCGGCGTGCGTAGTAGAAGGGCGGTGAGAAATGCGGGCTAGAGCCGGTCGCACGATGACACAACCCCA
>SLSJ01000074.1 GCA_007130525.1 Ectothiorhodospiraceae bacterium
CCTGAACGGGGCCGCGGTTGACAACTTCGCGCCCGCGTCATTACTATTCGTCCTCTTTTTCGGGGCCATAGCTCAGCTGGGAGAGCGCCTGCATGGCATGCAGGAGGTCGGCGGTTCGATCCCGCCTGGCTCCACCAGAAACTCCGAGGGGTTGCCCGATGCCGGGCAATCCCTTTTTTGTGCGAGGACATCAGCATTTGCGCCGATGCCCCTGCAGAAGCCGGCTTGACCGGAACGTAAACACGCCGGGGTGCCTGCGCATCTTGTGATGCTGACGCCGTGGACGGCCGGCAGGGCCGTTCACCGCGTGGTGCATCGAAAAGCGCGGGCGGAGTCCGGGGGCGCAGTACGCCGGGACTTCCCGGGGCGCTGCGTCCCCGCGGTTTGCTGCACTGGAGTGGTGGGCAGCGCTGATTCACGCGATGATGTGCAGCGTTTTTTAATGATCTGACGGGTTTGACGACGGAGACACAAGAACATGACGGCACCGCTCGATGAAAAACTGGAACCGATTTACCAGGACGTACTGCGCCGCAATCCCGGCGAGACGGAATTTCACCAGGCGGTACGCGAGGTCCTGGAGACGCTTGGCCCGGTACTGGTGAAGTATCCGGAGTTCGCCGAACACAAGGTCATCCAACGCATCTGCGAGCCGGAACGGCAGATCATCTTTCGCGTCCCCTGGGAGGACGACAAGGGGGAAACGCACATCAACCGTGCCTTCCGGGTGGAGTTCAACAGCGCACTGGGGCCCTACAAGGGCGGTTTGCGCTTTCACCCCTCGGTATACCTGGGGATCATCAAGTTCCTGGGCTTCGAACAGGTTTTCAAGAATTCACTCACCGGTCTACCCATCGGCGGCGGCAAGGGCGGCAGCGATTTCGACCCGAAGGGCCGCTCCGACTCGGAAATCATGCGCTTCTGCCAGAGCCTGATGACAGAACTGTACCGGCATCTCGGAGAGTACACCGATGTGCCGGCAGGCGACATCGGCGTGGGCCAGCGGGAAATCGGCTACCTGTTCGGGCAGTACAAGCGCATTACCAACCGCTATGAATCCGCCGTGTTCACGGGCAAGGGTCTGGACTGGGGCGGCAGCCGGGCGCGTAGGGAAGCCACCGGGTACGGCACCGTATACTTCGTTCACGAGATGCTGAAGGCGCGTTCCGAAGAACTGGACGGCAAGACCTGCATCGTATCGGGTTCCGGCAACGTGGCCATTTATGCCATGCAGAAGGCCATGCAGCTGGGCGCGAAGGTCATTGCCTGTTCGGACTCCAGCGGCATGGTGGTCGATGAAAAGGGTATTGACCTCAAACTGGTCAGGCGCATCAAGGAGGTGGAGCGTCGCCGCATCAGCGTGTATGCGGAGGAGAAGAAAGGCGCCCGCTACATCGAGGATGGCAACATCTGGACCATTCCCTGCGATGTGGCGCTGCCGTGCGCCACCCAGAACGAACTCACCGCCAAGGACGCAAAGAAACTGGTGGAGCAGGGCTGCATCGCCGTGGCGGAAGGCGCGAACATGCCCACCACGCCGGAGGGGATTCGCATCTTCAAGGATGCCGGTATTGCCTTTGGGCCGGGCAAAGCGGCCAACGCCGGGGGCGTCGCCACCAGCGCGCTGGAGATGCAGCAGAACGCCAGCCGTGACTCCTGGACATTCGAATTTACCGAGAAGCGGCTCGAGGAGATCATGGTGAATATCCACAACGACTGCTTCGAGACCGCCGACGAATTCGGGGAGCCGGACAACTACGTCGTGGGCGCCAATATCGCCGGCTTTCTCAGGGTCAGCCGCGCCATGGTGGCAATGGGCCTGATCTGAGGAAACGCGGGACCGATGCCCGCGTCGGCCCCCGGTCTGCGCGGGCACGGCAGTTCAGTGAGTTCAGTCAGACTCCGCGACCTGGTAGCAGACAAGCCGCTGGGCGACCACATCGGCGACCACGCGCAACCCCAGTCCGGTCACGTCATAGAGGCTGACCGTCGCCGCCACGTCGGGATCGCGGGCCGGCTCCTCGTCCGCCAGTTTCACCTTGTACCGTGATCCCGGGGCTTCGAGCCAGTCGGCCCGATACTCGACATCGGCCTCGCTGGGGAATAGCGCAACGTAAGCGATCCCCGACTCGACCAGGTCGAGGAAGAAATGGGAGCCGAAGGACAGATCCGGCACCATGCCCGCCCCCAGTTCGGCAACCTCCACCAGCACCGATACCTGGCTGATATCGGAGAAGCGCACCGGGACGCCCAGTTCCGGGCTGCCGGTGCCCCAGCGGCCGGGGCCGATCAGCAGGGTCGGGGAAGTGCTGCGATCAACCAGTTTGCGGTTCAGTTCACCCACCAGCCTGGCGACCGCGAATTTCTGGGGTGTGGTCAGGGCACTGTAGCGGGGGCCGTCCACATGGATGATTCTGGCGATGGGCAGATCCAGGTTGCCGCCCATGAAGTGGCCGTTGGTGGCAAAGAACAGTCGCTCTTCGGGAAGGCGCGTCGGCAACTCCACCTCTTGGTTTGGGCCGACCGTGGGCAGGGGACGGCACTGCACCAGGTTGAACGACGGTGCGCCTTGATCATCCAGGTGTATCGTGAACTCCACGTCCACGGGATGCGCATAGCCCTGTTCCAGCGTCGTCAGCATGGACCTTGCGAGGGGCACAAAATCGCTGTCGCTGAGCAGGGGCGTGAATGTGAGCCGCCAGAGGGGGCGGTCATCGCCCATTTCCCGAGCCCGAGCGGTTGCCTCGCGATCGAGCTCCGCGAGGCTCTGCAGAGGAAGATCCGGTGCCGTTCCGGCCAGGTCGCGCAGCGGGACTGACCGCAGGCTGTTGTCGTCGATGTCGAGCACGTCCACCTCGTGCTGGGAGAAGCGGTAGGCGTCGTTTTGGTCACGAAACGGGCGCTTGTGCGGCAGGTCCAGGGCGACCACGCAGGCATGATCGCCCTCTATGCGATCCACCGCCCGGGTACCCAGACCCATCACCAGCCGCATCATGCCGGCCGCCGGGTCCATGTCCGGATCCCAGACAAAGGTATTGCGTGAGACCCCGACACCGGCCGCATCCGGCAGATAAAAGTGGTGGTGATAACGGCCGTTCACACGCTGGAGCAACAGGGCCATCGGCTCTTCCCGATCGGCCAGCCCGCGTTGCCGCCGGTAGGCCAGCGCATCGTCACTCATGGTCGAGGCATAGACACGGCGGATGGCGTCTTCCAGTTGCGCCAGGCGCCGCTCCGGACTGCCTTGGTTCACGCAGAACACGCTTTCGTACTTTCCGGCGAAAGCGTTGCCGAAACCGTCTTCAAGCAGGCTGCTGGAACGCACCAGGATCGGGTACTGGCCGTAGTGGTCGAGCATGCGCTCCAGTTGCAAGCGCACTTCCGTGGGCATTTCGCCATGCAGCATGACTTCGCGGAGGGCCCGGGCCTCGCTGAAATAGCCCGCCTCGGTGTAATGCCGCATCACCCGCGGCCACCAGCCGTTGTGCACCAGGTAGGCATAGTAGACGTCGGATCCGAGATAGCAGGAATCGTGTGGTTCCAGGTGGCGTTCCCAGCGCTCGGGATCCTCGTGCATGAGGATCTGTCGTGCCAGCAGCATGCCCACCGCCTTGCCGCCGATGTAGCCGCTGCCGATCATGCGTGCGCGTATCGCCAGCAGATCTTCGAGGCCGAGGTGGCGCCGGGCGAGGGCGAGAATACGTTCGTCACGGCCGATCATGGCGCCCAGGATCTGCTCCAGCACATCGGCCTGTTGTTCCTGTTTCCAGTTGCCGGCCACGGCCTCGGAGGCGGTCAGAAACAGCCGGTCCCAGTAATCCAGGAGGCGATGCTGGCTGCGTTGCTGGTGTTGCTGCTCGAGCAGCGCCTGCAGGCGGGTTGCGTCACTGCTGTCGATCACCGGCAGGAACTGCTCGCCGCGCTGTCGATGCGGAAGAAACATGGTCGGCGACTGTCGCTGCCAGACCTTTACCGGCTGCACCTGTACCTCGTCCGCCGCATGGCGAACATCGATCATCACCTGGGTGGTTTCACGGATGCGTGACAGCGTGATGTGGGAGTGGCTTTGCGGATAAAGGGCGAAATACGCCACAGTGTCCAGCTCATACAGATAAGGACAGACCACGCGGAAGAAGTTGCCCACCATGTGGTCGGTGGCCCAGGCAGTGAGCAGATCGGACAGGCAGTCGCAGACATAGAACGCGCCGCGGCCGTGGTCGGTGATCAGTTGGTAGACGTGACGGGTGAACGCCTCGAAGCCCCGCAGGGCGTCTATGTTGACAATGCGAACATTGGGGCCGTCCTCGACCAGGGGAGCGTGTCTGCCGAAGCGCAGATAGATGATGGAGCGCTCCTGAGCCCGCGCAGACGCCACGAAGGGATCCACGAAGCGGCGGTAATCCTCGATGTCGTCCACCCGCCAGACCACGTTGTCGCCGATGCGCAGGCCGTCGAGCACTTCGTCGAGGCCGCGCACGCCGGTCGACACCACGGCCACTGTTTCGTCTTGATCAGTCATGGATGAAGATTGTGTCGGAACCAGGCTGAATTGTCCGCGGGAGGGGGAGGGCAGTCCACTTTTTTCAATGCGGATCGTCAGGGTAGGTCATTGACCGCTCCAGGAGCCTAACCCCGCATTTGTCACCGCCGTTCGTCGCGAGGGCGTCGAGATGCCGCTGTGACGGGGGGCACGGACCGGAAGCCGGCGAAGGCGTAGCTGACACTACGTCGAGCCGGCTGCAGGGAGTACGCCCCGACACGGCGAGCAGATCGGCGTGCGTAGTAGAAGGGCCGTGAGAAATGCGGGCTAGCGCTCCGTCAGCCGTTCAGACCATGCCGCCCCGGTATCGAGGCCGAGCGTGCGCGCCTCCTCGCGCCGTCGCAGGCGCACGTCCCACCAGGCCGACCCGGCCAGCATCAGGAATCCGATGAGTTCGAGAGCCATGCTGTAATTGATGAACAGGGCGTAAAGGATCATGCCCGCCGCTGCCACCGCCAGCAGCGCCGGGCTCGGCGAGCGATGGCGGCGGACACCGGGAATTATTGCCACGGTCGCCAGCAAGGCGAAGGTGGCGATTGTGCCCGCCCAGACGGTTTCGTTCAGTGCCAGGCCGATTCCGAGCAGCGCCAGCAGGCCCGCCGCGGCCAGGGTTCCGTAGCAGGCCAGCAGCGCCATGGCGAGGCCGGCCACCCCCATGAAACCGCGGCGCCACATGGATTTGAACAGGCGGTGCGGGCTGAAGCGGCGCATCAACTGCCATGCCCGGTTCGGTGCGCTGGCGCTTCGCCGCATCCCCAGCTCGATGGCGCGGGCGCCGAAGGAGGCGGCCACCTCTCGCGTTTGTGCGCTCGGGCTATGGGCGAAGTAGTCGAACGAGCGCTCTATGCGGATGTCCTCGAAGCCGGCATCTTTGAACATGGCCAGAAAATCGTCCTCGATGGTCGCTCCCACCACGCACTCGACCCACAGTCTGGGGTCGGTGTGGCAGTCGACGGTGACCGGGCGACTGATCACCACGTCCGCGATCTGCAGCCGGCCGCCCGGGCGCAGCACCCGGAACATTTCGGCCACCGCCCGCCGCTTGTCCGGCACCAGGTTGAGTGCGCCGTTACTCGTGATGCTGTCGACAGAGACGTCCGCCAACGGCAGCCGTTCCGCCGATGCCCGCAGCACACTGATATTCGGTTCACCGGACTCGCGTATCGTGTTCTGCAGTTTCCGGGTCATCGCTGGTGTCAGATCCAGCGCCACCACATGCCCGCCAGGTCCGACCAGGCGGCTTGCGATGAAGGCATCGTTGCCGGCACCGGCGCCAATGTCGAGTACGGTATCGCCTCGCGCAATCGCGTTGGCATGAAAGGGATAGCCGACGCCGGCGAAGGATTCCCGCAGCCGTTCCGGGAGTTCCGCGATCTGCTCCGCCGGATAGCCCAGCAGGCGGCAGGCCGAGTCACCGACGGGGAAATGGAAACGGGACGAGGGGCTCTCGGCCACGGTGCTGTACATGGCCTTGACCGCCGTGAATATCTGCTCCCGGGAATAGCCCAGTATGGCGACCATGACATCGCCTCCCACCCGCCGCAGGGTAATGAAATCCGGTGCTTCAGTAGCGCTCGAGCACTGCCTTGATCCTGCGTTGCAGCCGCTCCGGTGCCGACACGTTTGCCGTTTCGGCCACCTTGGCCCGCAATTTTCGTTCAAACTGGGCGCGCGTGAAACAGTCGCGGCACTTCTCCAGGTGGCGATCGATTTCCGCGCTCAATGCCTCGTTCACTTCCCGGTCGAGGTAGGCGAAGAGCTCTTCGATGACTTCCTCGCAACTGAGGCGTCGGGCGTTCATGGCGACTTTCCCTCTGTCGGGGTCCGGTCTGGAGGGGGGGCTACGAGGCCCGCCTCAATGGCCTGTTCCCAAAGCGCCTTCTGCAACATGGCACGGCCCCGGCTCAGGCGCGAACGCACGGTGCCGAGCGGTACATCGAGCAGTCTTGCCACCTCGTCATACGTATAGCCCTGCACCTCGACGAGCACAATGGCAACGCGAAAGGCGTCGGGCAGGGTGTCCAGTGCCTTCTGCAGATCCTCCTGGAGGAGCTCGTTGAGAAACTGGTCCTCGGGGGTGCCCCACCACAGCAGAAAGGGTTGGTGCAGCTTCTGGAACAGGGAGAAATTCGCCGCTTCCGGACTCTCGGCCGGATCGACATCCTCGGCATTCGCCTCGATCCTGCGTCGGGACTGCTGCCGGCGCCACTCGCTGACAAAGGTGTTATTGAGGATGCGAAACAGCCATCCCTCCATGCGTTGCGGATCGCGCAGTTGGTCCAGGCGGGTCCAGGCCCTGCTGACTGTCTCGGCGACAATATCCTCGGCGTCGTCGGAATTGCGGGTTAGCCGAAGCGCCGTGCCGTAGAGGCGGTCCATCAGGCGCGACACCTCCTGCTCGAACAAGCGCCGGGTTTGCTGCCGTCGGTTAATCTCCTGCTTGTCCGAATGCGGATCCGGCATCACGACCCCCGATCCGCCATCATGCAGTCTCCGCACCGCTCCTGGCGAATGGATGGTAAAACGCATGTGGTGCGCCATTGGCCATGCAATCATGACTCATCCCAACCTTTCCGGCCAACCTGCCGAGGTGCATTGCCGTGATGGCGGCAGCACCGGTTCCATACCGACTATGAGGCGAGGACGCGCCGGCCGTGAGAAAGGTTCCAGGTGCCGGGCCATGGCTTCGCCATGTACCGGGAGACGGTGGCGTTCAGTCCGCGGGAACATTTTCGGTACCTCATGCGTCCTCGGTACACCAACGCGATGGTGAAGCTTGGCGCGGCATTGAGTCGGAGGAAGTTCACCTTCCCGCGGCGCTCAAGTCAGACGTGTTGGAGCCTGGAACTAGAGGAGGAGAACCTATGAACAAATCAAGCATCATACTTGCAGCGCTGGCTTTGGCCGTCGGCACTTCGGGCGGACCGGTTTTCGCCGGACATGGGTCGTATCACGGTGACGGGCATCTACTGCTGACGCCGGACCAGCTGGAATGGTCTGACATTGCGTCCATGGCGCCCGGTGCGAAGATCGCGATCATTGAAGGCGACCTGAGCGAGGCGGAACCCTTCACCTTCCGCCTGAAGCTTCCCGCCGGCTACCGGATCGACCCCCATTTCCACCCGGCGTATGAACGGGTCACGGTGATTTCGGGGAAGCTCCACTTTGCCCATGGCGAAGAGTTTGACCGTGCCCAGACCACGGCGCTACCCGCGGGCGGCGTTGCCATCATGCCGCCGGGGGAGCCCATGTTCGGTTATGCCGAGGAAGAAACGGTAATGCAGTTGCACGGCCAGGGTCCCTGGGGCATCGAGTATGTAAACCCGGAGCACGATCCGCGTCAGTAGCAGCCCGCATGGGCAACGAGCGGCCCCGCGGAACGCGCTCAGTCGTGTTGCACCGCGGGGCTCGCCGTACCTCCCGCGCATGCTATCTTCCCCGTCAGGCGGTGGAGAACCGTGCCGGCCCGCCGCCACCACTGCGTGCCAGGCCGGCCGATGCGTATGGGGAGAGCATGAACGCAATGGGTGTGCCTTTGAACTGGTGGCAGGCTGTATTCTTCTGGCCCGGGATCACGTTCATGGACTGGCTTGCCCGCACCTATCCGTACGTGGTCATACGGTATGGCTTCGGCTTCACGATGGAGTCCTACGTATTCTGGTCGGCCGTGATTTCCGTGCTGTTCTGGATGCTGTTGATGGGCCTCGCAACCCTGTTGTTCGTTCGGGTTCGAAAGCGAGCTGCCGCACGGTGATCGGGCGGCGTCGTCCCCTGGAGTTACACAGTGGTGCTCGTACAAGACTTGCACACTTCCCGTCAGTGTACTAAAGTTATACAAAGGTTATCCGACGTGTCCCTGTATCGCCTTGTTCATGGACTTCTGCGCTGGCGCCCACACCCCTTGATGTGCGCCCCCCGGCCCCGCTCCCCCCTAGGCGGCCGGGTTTTTTTTGCCTCCGATTCCTCCACCCGGCGCTGGGGAGAGCATTAGCCGGCAGGTTGACAGCCCCGGGGGGCGCTCGTATGATCGCCCTGCCTGAACGAGGCCACGCCTGCGTCCCCATCGTCTAGAGGCCTAGGACACCGCCCTTTCACGGCGGCGACAGGGGTTCGAATCCCCTTGGGGACGCCA
>SLSJ01000044.1 GCA_007130525.1 Ectothiorhodospiraceae bacterium
GCGGGCTAACGCCTCACTTCGACACGGTATGTCAGTTCCGTCCGGCCCTCTGCCGGCACCTCGATGGTCCACTCGGCACGGTTGGCGGATGGCTTCTCATGGGGAGCACTGGCCTGGAGTATGGTCCAGTCACCCGGAATGTTCTCGATCACCCTTACCTCCACGGGCGCATCGCCGGCATTGGCCAGCCGTATTCTCCAACCCTGTTCCTCACTGCGCTCATCGAGGCGCCGGTAATGCGTCTGGGAACGCAGCGCGGTCACATCGAAGGCGGTACCCACTCGCAGTTCCACGGTATTGCCGGCCGGTGTCGAATCGATGCGGTCCTGCCCCAGGAACAGGGTTTCCCCTTCCGAGTCCGCCTGGTACACGCGCGCGATTCCGGAAGGCATGGCGCGGCCGAGAGCGTCACCCGAGTTGTCGAAACGCAGATGCACGTTCACCGTCGATGCCCGCTCGCCGGACAGCCGGCCCCAGGCGCCGCCCTCGACCCGGTATTCGCGGGTCACTGGCACATCCGCGGCCCGGAACAGTGGCAACTGGGTACGTTCGTCGGCACCCAGCGTCACCGCGTCCGCCAGGCGAAACATCTGGTAACCACCCTCGGCACGGGCCTCCGCATCCGCTTCCAGGGCGGCAACCCTCGCGTCACGTGGCGTAGGCGCACCGGCGTTGTGCGGTTCGCCGGCGACCAGCCTCAGGCGAGCTCTTTCCAGGGGAATGCCGGTGGCGTTCTCGATGCTGGCCCAGGCGGTCAGCCCCATGACCTCGTCATCCAGCGTGAGCACGTAATCCGTCTGCCAGTGCAGCCCCCGGGTAAGATAGAACAGTTCCAGGTGCTGGCGACCCGGCAGGCCGGTCTCCATGTCCAGAACCAGCGCCGCCTCCGGATGCAGGCCGTCAGGCAGTTCGCTGAACGCGATCCTCCAGGGTGAGCGGGCATCCAGCAACTCCACCCTGTCATTGACGGACACCAGCGGGGCGCTCCCGGCAACACTGAGCAGTCGGGCGGTCTGCCGTTCCTCGTCACCGTCACGATCGCGTACCAGCGTGATTTCGCGCCCGACGTGCGCCCTCAGCAGCGCATCGGCCGTCAACAGCGCCTGCTCGTAGCGCTGTGCCCTCACCACGGGTTCACCGTCGCCGCTGACCTGCACGCTTTCCGGCAGCAGACGCGGGCTGACGTCGGCCAGGGCAATGCGATTCTTGCCCGCCACCAGGCCCACGTCGCGTCGGTCGTGGACCAGCGCCTTGCCATCCTGGTAGACCGTCAGGGTCAGGGATTCGCGATCGGCGGCGTCGGAGCGATAGTCGCCGCGGTCGTCGTTCAGGCGGTCGGCGCCGAAAATCCCGCCGCGAGGGTCTGCAGGGGCCACCCGCGCGTCCGTGCCCAGAACCGGGAACGACAGGACAAGAAACAGCATCGCGAACAAAAAGGGGCGGGCAATGCTCATAGACGGATTCCTCTTCCCAAGCGGCGACCAAGTCGCCGATCACTTCCGTGATTCGGACCACGGCAACGCCGATTTGTTACCGCCGCGACCTCGGGTCGGGGAGACGCCGATTGATTCCCGTGAACATGTGAACGGGTCGGCGCCGCCTCAAACGGGCGAGGGCAGCGTCAGGAGAGCCGTTGCCACCGAGAAGTAAATCAGGATACCCGCGATGTCCGCAATACAGGTGATCAGCGGTACGCTCGCCGTCGCCGGATCGAACCGCAGCCGGCTCAGCAGAAACGGCAGGATCAGCCCGACCAGCGAGCCCATGACCACCACCAGCGCCATGGCCAGCGCCACCACCAGGGCAACCTCCGTCCCCCCGCGCCACAGTCCGATGAAGGACACTGCCAGGCCCATGGTCAGCCCCAGGCCGATGCCGACGGTGAGTTCCTTGCCCAGAAGCCGCGTCCAGTCGCCCATGGTGACGTCGCCGGTCGCCATGGCGCGCACCATCAGCGTTGCCGCCTGTGCGCCGGCGTTGCCACCGCTGGCGACGATCATGGGAAGGAAGAACACCAGCGCGATGACCGCCTCGATGGTGGCTTCGAATATGGCGATGGCGGCGCCGCTGAAAATGTTGATGAAGACCAGGGACACCAGCCAGCCCACGCGCTTGCGATAGAGCAACTGCGGACTCGCCTCGTGCAGACTCAGGTTGATGGCGGCCACGGAGCCCATCTTGTGGAAATCCTCCGTGGTTTCCTCCGTCGCCACATCCATGATGTCGTCGATGGTGACGATCCCGAGAAGCACGCCGTCACTGTCCACCACCGACAGCACCTCGAGATCGTAGTGCTGCATCAGCCGTACAGCGGTCTCCCGGTCCTCGGCGGGGCTCACGCTGACAAAGTATCCCGGGCAGATGCTCTCCACCGTATCGTCCAGCTCACCGAGAATGAGATCCCTCAGGTGAACCACGTCCACAAGGCGTTCGCTGTCGTCCAGCACCATGACCGTATTCATGGTTTCGCCCTTGCGCCCCTCCTGGCGGACGTGAGCCAGCGCTTCGCGGACGGTCCACTCAGGCCGGATGGAGATATAGCGCGGCGTCATCAGTCGGCCCACGCTCTCCTCGGGGTAGTTCAGCAGTGACAGCGCCAGGCGCACGTCTTCGGGGCGCAGCAGCTTGAGCGTGCGCTCCGCATTCTCGGGCGCCATCTGCTGGAGCAACGCGGTGCGGTCGTCGGGATGCAGGTTGGTGAGGATGAAGCGCCCTTCGCGGTTGCGAAGCTGCTTCAGCAGGTCCTCCTGCTGACCGGCGCTCAGGTAGGAAAAGGTAGCGACCCAGCGTTCCTGGGGAACCTGCCGGAACACCTGGACCCGCTGATCGGGGTCGGACAACTCCGTGAGCAGCAAAGCGATATCCTGCACATGCAGGTTATCGAACTCCTCGGTCACGTCGGACCAGGCTTCCTGCTCGATCAGTTCATGGATGGATGCCTTGAGTTCGACCACATCATCGCGGTTTTCCATGCCGGGGCTCCCGTTCCTGACCGGATTCACGAGCATCAAGGAGACACTGACGGACAGCCGCATGAGCAGGCTGTCCGGAAGCCTTTTGTCGGGAGGCGGGAAGCGCTGGCACGGCGAACACCGTGTCCATGCACAGACCGTCCTCCGCCTGCGGAAGGCGGAGGACGGTCTGAGAGGATCAGAGGGATCGAATCAGGAGCTGTCTACCGGCTGACCGCAGGGTCCAGTTGCACTGGACGACTACTGGGAATGTCCAAGATGTACTCCCGTGCTGAAAGATGGCCGCGATTGTTATGCCGCGGCCCTCGAAAGTCAACGGCCGCCGGAGCCGGAACCTGGGTGACGGACGCGAAACCATCACGGTTTCGATCAGTGGGCGCGTTGGCTGTGCTCGCTCTCCACACCGAGCTTTTCCATGGCCCTGAGCAGGGTGTCCATGGATTTCTCATGGTCGCCGGCGCCGTGGTATTCCTCACCCTTCTCGCGCAAGTGCTTCACTTCCGCGAGCACGTCCGCCTCGACGTGGGACTGAACGTCTCCGCCTTCCAGAGCGGCATCGAGTTCGGCCATGAGGTTGGGGCAGGACATGGCCCAGACACCCCCCGAGAACAGCAGCGCAAGAAGAGCGACAGCAAGACGATTGAGCATGACGTGGCACCTCCCTGGAACCGAAATGATCGACAACGACGCCAGCGGCGCGTGTACGGGCAGTATGGTTGCTGGCCTGCGTTTTCTCCAGCAGGCTGGATGCCAGCGACTTCTGCCCCGACACTCCGACAGGCGCTTGCCGTGGCAGGTCCTGCCTGCGTTCAACCCGGTCTTGCGGCCGCTGCCTCCTGTGCGAGCACATGCTCCACCCAAAGGGCGGTTATCCGGTCGCTGAGGCGGTTCTGGTTTTGTCGGGCCGTCAGGTTGTCGAGATCGATCCAGGCCAAGGGCTGATCCTGTTCGGCGCAGGAGAACACCGCCCGCGTGCGGCGACCTGTCTCCGGGTCCAGCTGCCACTGCAGGCACTGGGCGCAGACACCCTTGAGCATGCACTGCATGGGGCTCCCGACGGTGCCCACCGCGCGCACATGGTTCGGAAACCGGGCAGCCAGGCCATTGCCCAATGCCTCCTGAAATCCGCGCAGCAGCCCCGTGCCGCCCATGACCATGATCCGCGTTACCTGCGACAGGGGAATGCCGCCATCCGGCGGTTGCACTTCGCCATCGTCATAGCGACACAGCAGCTCCACCATGTCGGTGGCCTGCACGCTCACGTCACAGGAGCGCCGCGCTGTCACCAGCGGCTCCCGGGCCGTGGCCCAGACGATCTGGTCGGCGCCCGCTTCCAGTTCGTCCTGATGGTCCACATCGGAGGCACTGCCGAGTGCGGCAAGGTAGAACACACGGTTGCCGCGGTCGCGGAGCGCCGTACCGATGTCGTGCATGACCGCCGCTCCCCAGCGGCCGGCAACCACCAGCACCGTTTCATCCGAAGGCATTTCCGCAGGTGCCCCCGTCGGCCCCATCATCACCACCGGGTCGCCCGGCTGCAGACGCGCCGCCACGCGCGGAGCCGCCCCCCACTGCAGCAGCATGAGCCGGACCTCGTCACCGCGTATCCCGGTGCCGCTGACCGTCATCAACGGCACCTGCAACCGTGTACCTTCCACCAGCGGCGACAGCGCCTCGTAGGTCTGCAGGCGGAAGAACTGGCCCGCCCGGAAATTACGTGCCGCCATGGGTGCCCGGACCCAGACTTCCACCACGGCAGGGTTGTCGCGATTGACTTCGGTCACGGTTGCGTCGAAAAGCCGATTCATGGTCTGCCGCATTGACGCCAGAACAGACGGACTCGTCTGATTTGGGGCCGGCAGATGCGCGAGTGCGCGCACGATGTCGGGCCAGGCGCGCTGCGCCGAGGCTATGGCCTTGACCACGCTGCCGTTGAACACCGGATGCGTATCGCCAAGAAAGGTGACCGTACGCCCCTCGTTGCGGTATGACGTGAAGGGACCCGGCTCCGGACCCTTGACATGCTCGGCCACCTGCACCGGCTGCAGATCCTGCTCGTGCTCCACATGCGGCAGATAATGGGTCCCCTCCATGGCAAAGGTCCGCGGGTATTCGTGTTCATAGATGGTATTGGGTACCGTGCCCGCGGCCACGAATACGGAGCGCGCCGGAAGCTGCACCTCCTGGTTGGTGGCGAACCAGCGCCCCTGCCTGCTTTCCATGCGACGGAAAATCAGTTCGCGGACGTGATCATGGCCGTCCAGAACCGCATGGATGGGATCGAGCCCCTCGACGTAGAAGAGCCCCTCTTCGGTAGCCTTGATCAGTTCTTCGTGATTGCGGACATAGGCCGGGGATGCGTTCATGCCCTTGCGGTAGGCAATCGTGACCCCGCCCCAGGCATGGATCAGGGGCACGAAATCCGGTTCGCGCGCCTCCGCGGCGGCCCGCTCACGTTCCTTGCGCACAGCCCGTCCGTGAACCAGAAACTCGTCGAGTATGGCTGCGTCTTCGTCGTCAAGCCCGGCCCGCACCCGCTCCGGCCCCAGGACCTCATGGCGGTGGAGGATCTTCTCCACCTGCTTGATGTAATAGGCCTGTACCTCCGTTGCCGTATCCACGCCGGTGAGGCCGCCGCCGATCACCACGGCCGGCAGGCGCACCTGCAGGGTGGCAAGAGATGAGCGCTTGCCGGCACCGGTGAGCTGCAGGGCCATGAGGAAGTCATTGGCCTGACGCATCCCGCGGGCGAGGCTGTTGCCCATGTTGATCACCCGCGGATAGCCCGCGCCCGTTGCGATGCAGACGTGGTCGAAGCCCTGCTCCCAGGCGTCCTCCAGCGTCACGGTGCCGCCCAGGCGCACGCCGCCCTTGACCTGGAAACCGGGCCGCCGGAGCAGGCTAAGATAGATGAGCTTGAGAAAGTTCTTGTCCCAGCGCACGGTGATGCCGTACTCCGCCACGCCACCGAATCCCAGCAGGATGCGCTCGTCCAGCGGTTCGCACAGGTCCGACCAGTTGCGCACCGGGTTACGGACCAGATCCCCGGGCAGGGGCTCCACCTTCAGCCCTTCGATGCCAAGCACGGCGCAGCCGGCCATGGTCAGGTGATGGGCCATGGTGAAACCCGCCGGCCCCATGCCGGCAATCATCACCCGGCGGCCGTTCCACGGCTGCATCACGTACTGGTCGCGGCGCAGCGGGTTCCAGCGCGTCAGCAGATCGTAGATTTCCACGCCCCATGGCAGGCCCAGAACCTCGGACAGCACGCCGGTTTCGATCTGCGGAATATTCACCGGATCCTGCTTCTGGTAGATGCAGGACTTCATGCAGTCGTTGCAGATCCTGTGCCCCGTGGCCGGCACCATGGGGTTATCGACCATGGCCATGGCCAGCGCCGCAATGACGTGACCATCACGGTGCAGCACATGCATCTCGGATATCTTCTCCTCCAGTGGACAACCGGCCTGAGTGACCCCCAGAGGATCGAGCTTGAAACCCAACTCCGGTTTTGACTTCTTTTCCGGAAAACCGATGGAACAGAAATCGCCGGCGTGCTCATGACAGTAGACGCAATAGTCCACTTCCGACTGGATCTCGCGTCGACCCATGCGCGGATCGGTGAGCTCGAAGCCGTCACGGCGGCGCCAGCGCCCGGGCGTAGCACGCAGCCGGGGAATATTGCCCAGGTCGCTGCGTTCCATGGGCACCAGATCCGCGTGATCGACCTTGCGAGGAAGGCGGAACGCCGCCCACCCGGATACCGCCGCTCGTCCCTCCTCGGTGTCGAGGGCAGCACGGCACCAACGTGTCAGGCGGTCCATGTCGCCGACTGCGTCCTGCCCCGACTCCTCCAGCCGCCGGGCATACAGGGCAACAGCCCGTTCCCTGTCGGGAAGATCAAGCCCCGACCGTCGCAGCGCCTCGTCCAGCCACCGGTCCAGCGGCTCGAAGGCCTCACCGTCCCGGCCTTTCAGCTTCCGCGCGCGCTTCTGCACCCAATTTCGCTTGAACCGGAACACCACCGCATCGTCCACCAATGCCGCGCGCACAGCGCCCAGCTCGGCGGCATTGTCGAACATGTCCGTGAGCCAGCGTTCCAGGTGCGGAGCCAGCGAAAGCAGCAGGTTGCTGACCTGCAGGCGGTCACTACCGCCGTCGCCTCCCCGGTACTCGAGCAGCCGCTCGCGCAGGTGACCGTCGCGCTCCCCGAGCCAGTCCAGAAATCGGGCATCCAGGTCGGCCAGGCCGTCCGCATCCAGCAGATTCCGGAAATCAAACCCCGCCAGGGGCGGCATTGCTGCGTGAGGCATGTTCAATTCACTCGCTGCGGAGGGCATGGACAATCACGCCCCCTTCCACCGGCCTTCGGCCACCATCCCCCAATGATGACATGCCCCGGGTGGCTGGAGAAAACGCAGCCTGGCACCGGAGAGCGACAGACCCGGTGGCTTGAAGGGATAGGCCGTGAGCCCATGGCGGTCAGTCGTCGGTCTGCAGAATCGCTTTCTTCCCCGCAGCGTCCATTACCCGGACGGGTTCTCGGACGC
Source organism: Ectothiorhodospiraceae bacterium (assembly GCA_007130525.1). Lineage (GTDB taxonomy): Bacteria > Pseudomonadota > Gammaproteobacteria > Nitrococcales > Aquisalimonadaceae > Methylonatrum. The sequence goes on from SLSJ01000044.1 coordinate 7,523, forward strand.
GCTCCGCAAACAGGACTTTCAGGCACGGCCTGGTCAGTACCTGCGCGACGGGCTCGTCGGCACCCGGCTCGCGCCAGTGAACACGGAGCAGCCAGACGCCGTCGTCCTGAACCACTTCGTCGGCGGCGAGTCGAATACCGTAACCTGCGGTGGGCTGTTCCCCCATGGAGATGAACAGGGTCGTGTCGTCCAGCCAGCGCACGCCGCGGGCGACATCACCACAATATGCGGCCGATTCGAGTTCGCTGATCGCGAGGCGGCTCGGGCCTTCAAAGGCCGACGGGGCACAGCCGGTAATCATGGGCAGGCTGCATGTCACCACGAGAAGCAGCTTGAAGAGACGCCACGGCTGTATACACTCCTGATACCGCGTTCTGGAGTCGGGCCTGCTACCAACGGAGCCATTCATGTCATTACCCCACCTGACCCGCATTGCAACAATCAGCCTACTGTGTCTGGGACTGTTCGGCACCGCTCCGGCACTGGCGGAGAATGCGCGCGATCTTGAAATTCTGGGCTGGGTCGAAAAGGTCAAACTGCAGCCAGAGGGCGCGGTGATCCGTGCCAAGCTGGATACCGGCGCCGACAACTCGTCCCTGCACGCCCCGGATCCGGAGCCCTTCGAACGCGACGGCGACGAGTGGGTCCGTTTCACCGTCGAAGACTACGACGGCAATACACATGAATTCGAGATGCCGATCGAACGCACGGTGCGCATCCGCAGCGCTTCGGGCGTCGAGCGGCGCCACGTGGTGAAAATGGAAGTCTGCATTGCTGGCATACAGAGAAATGTGGATGTCAACCTCGCGGATCGCTCCAAGCTCGACTCCGCGATGCTGATCGGCCGGAGCTACCTGAAGGGCCATATACTGGTGGACTCGGGACTGAAATACACCGTGGAACCAGCCTGTGACGATAGCTCGGATGATTAGCCCGCATCTCTCACCGCCGTTCGTCGCGAGGGCGTCGAGATGCCGCCGTGACGGGGGCACGGACCGGAAGACGGCGAAGGCGTAGCTGACACTACGTCGAGCCGGCTGCAGGGAGTACGCCCCGACACAGCGAGCAGATCGGCGTGCGTAGCAGAAGGGCGGTGAGATA
>SLSJ01000080.1 GCA_007130525.1 Ectothiorhodospiraceae bacterium
CCGCTGTGACGGGGGGCACGGACCGGAAGACGGCGAAGGCGTAGCTGACACTACGTCGAGCCGGCTGCAGGGAGTACGCCCCGACACAGCGAGCAGATCGGCGTGCGTAGTAGAACGGCGGCGAGATATGCGGGCTAGGAACCCGGAACCGAGATGGGAGAGTCCGGCGCATGGGCACAAGACTGATAGCACAGATCATGGGCTACCTGGCAGCGGTCCTGTTCGCCGCGGCCATGGGCTCCATCGTCCAGACCCAGTTCAACCTGGCGGCACTGACTGCCATGGGGGTGAATGTTCCCGTCGGCACCTGGCTGCTCACCACCGGCCAGGATCTTGTCAGCTTTGCGCCCGCCTACGCCATAGTGGTGGCGGTCGCCCTGCTGCTTGCCTTCCCGGTGGCCGGCATACTCTCCCGCTGGTTGCCACACCATCGCCGGGCGCTGTTCATGCTTGCTGGCGGTTCGGGGGTGCTGGCAGCGATCCTGCTGATGAACACCCTGCTGCCCATGACGCTGATCGCGGCTACCCGCTACGCCGCCGGAACCGCGGCATTGGCACTGGCCGGCGCCATCGGCGGCTGGCTCCACGCCAGCATGACCGCACGCAATGTCCGCACAACCCCGCCGGAGTCTGCTTCAGTCTCCTGACTCCCGGTAATAATCCAGTTCCTCAAGGCGGCCGAGTACCGCGGTGGCAATATTGGACAGATGTCCGGCCACGCGCTTGAAGTGCCGGGCAAGCAGTGAATAGGCGACCGCTTCATGGACCTCGATTTCGCTTTCATCGCGAAACAGTTCACGAATGATACTGTCGCAGCGCTGGCGAATTCGCCGTGAAAGCTTCATTGCCTCCTTCGCACGCCCCTCGTCCGAGGCGCGGCATGCTTCGGTGACCAGGCGGAACATTTCAAGGGTCTGCTCCGCAATCTCGTCAAGCGGTTCATGATAACGGGGTACATGGAACCCTTCAGTGTAGAACTCGCCCACTTCGAACACGTTCTTGCAGTAGTCGCCAATGCGTTCGGCATCCTTGGCGATGCTCATCAGAGCGAGGCAGACGGCAGCGTCAAACCCGGGATTAACGGTAAGGTGGCGCAGCAGCTTGCGACGAATGGATCGCTCGAGTTCGTTGATGGCCCGGTCCCGGGCGTAGATGCTGTCATGGACTTCATCCGCGGATACCTTGCTGTGCAGCACGTCGTTGGCGCGCACGAACATCCAGGACCCGTGATCCAGCATCTCGGTCAGTTGCGAGAACGCATCGCTCAGCGTGTCTGCCGAGGTGAGCGCGGTATAGAGTTGTCTGAACATCATGTCTCCGTGATGCCGGCTCGGCATCAACCATGAACGATAAGCAATTCGGTAAAGGCGATGCCGAGCAGCGGTACCAACAAGAATACCAGCAGCAGGAACAGGAAGGCGTAGCGCGTCGACCCCGAGGCCAGCCGCCCATACCAGGTGGCCGCCATGATCGGTATGCGCCGCAGCGGATACCAGACCGAGGTGCCGATCAGATTGAATAGCACATGGAACAGGGCCACGGTGACCGCCGCCGACACCGGGTTGGCGGTCGCCGCGAGCACACTGGTAACAGTAGTGCCGAGGTTCGCCCCAACCATGAAGGGAAACACGCGCCGCATGGGCACCACACCGGCACCGGCCAGCGGCACCATCAGGCTGGTGGTAATGGTGCTGGACTGAACCATCACGGTGGAAAATACGCCGATAACGTAGGAACGCAGATCGGTGCGGAAGAAATACGTCCGGAACAGGCCATCCATGCGTCGCAGCAGTGCGCCGCGCAGGTTCTTCACCATCAGCACCAGGGCCAGGAACATGAGCAGCAGACCCACCGCCGCCACCACGAGCCCATGGGCGGTCGGTGTCGTCGTCAGCACGCCTCCACCGTAATCGATCAGGTTGACCACCGGCCGCGTGAGCACTTTCACCGGACTGTCCGGATTGGCCACTGCTTCCATGCCGATGCCGTCACTGAGCCAGGCGGCGAACCGGGTCAGCAAACCGCGCCCGGTCTCATGCAGGGCCCCGGAAATCCACTCCAGCGGAAACAGCACCGCCACCGTCAGCAGATTGAAGAAGTCGTGCAGCAGCGCTGCGGTGAAGGAGCGGCGGAAATTGCGTCGTATCCGCAAGTTGGCGAGAGCCACGATCACGCCTGTCACCGAGGTGCCGATGTTGGCGCCCATGATCGCGAACACGGCGGTATCCAGCGGGACCTCGCCGGTGGCAACCAGGGTGACGATCAATGCAGTGGTAAAGGACGAGCTCTGGACCAGAACCGTGACCAGCACGGCCCCCATCAGCGCGATGAACGGGTTCTGCCCGTAGGCAAAGGCGCGCTCCAGGAAGTCACTGGCCTGCCCGAATATCCCCAGACCCACGCCCATGACGTTGAGTGCGGCGAGAAAGAAGTACAGGCAGAAAAGGGCGTAGATGCCACGCATCCAGGGAGGAACGTCCCTGGGAGTGTATCGGCGCGCCAGCGCCCCATCAGTGGCGTAGGCCGTTTCAGTGGCGTAGGCCGGTGACGTTCCGGTTTCTGGCATGGAGCGTGGTCCGTGCGGCGCGGGGCCGGGCTTGGTTGTACCACTGATCCGTCGCCCCGCGAACGGGCAACTCAGGTGTTACCGATCAAAGACAGCCGCGCAAACGTTAAACAAGGCATGCTACCGGCGCAAGCCGCAATTCTTCGACCGAAGGTGTGGAGGGACACAGGAAAGGCGGGGTACGGTACAACCGCCGGGGTCGGCGGATATCGAGAACGTGCCGGGCGGAGGCCCCGCACGCGGAGCGTCCGCCCGGATACTGCGATCAGTCGGCAGGTTCGAGCCGGTAAACACCGGCGTCCGACTCGTCGGTGGTCACGTAGAGCAGCCCATCCGGCCCCTGCCGCACGTCACGGATGCGGCCGAGCGTGCCGTCCAGCAGGACCTCCTTGTGGGCCACTTCACCATCGGCGATTTCCAGCCGATGCAGCTGCCGGCGCACCAGTGAGCCGGCGAACAGGCTGCCCTGCCAGCCCGGGATGGCGTCACCCGTATAGTGGACTAGCCCGGACGGCGCCATGGACTGCTCATACCAGTAAACAGGAAAAATCACACCGGGTGCATGCTGACCGATTCCGATCTTCTCGCCGGTGGTATATTCCCTGCCGAAGGCCACCTGCGGCCAGCCGTAATTTCCTCCCGCGGCAATGCGATGCAGCATGTCGCCACCGGAGGGTCCGTGCTCGGTGGCCCATATTTCGCCGGTCTCATGATTGATCGCAAGGCCCTGGTTGTTGCGATGGCCGTAGCTATAGATCTCCGGACGCAGGTTTCCCGGATCCGCACCGACAAAGGGGTTGTCATCAGGTACGCCATTCCCGTCCTCGTTAATCCGGATGATGGATCCCGCCGGGTCGGTCAGGTCCTGTGACGGGCTGCGGATTCCTCGGTCGCCGATGCTGAACAACACCGTGCCGTCCCCCGGGAACAGAATGCGGGATCCGTAGTGGCGTCCCGGATTGTGCCGGGGCATCTGCGCGTAGAGAGTCTCCCGATCGACCAGTTTGCTGCCATCGTCACTGAGACGGGCCCGGGCAAGGGCGGTTGCGGTCCCGTACTGGTCCCCGGAGGTGACGGTGTCGGGATCCCCGGGGCTGGAATAAGTGAAGTAGATCCAGCCGTTTTCCTCATAGTCGGGATGCACCGCGACATCGAGGAGACCACCCTGGCCGCCGCCCTGCGGCGCCGTCCGCTGATCCTCGTCGGCATGGATCGGCGGCAGCCCATCGACGGCAGTCACGTCATCACCATCCACCAGCTGCAGGCGACCCGCCCGTTCCGTGACCAGCATCCGGCCGTCCGGAAGCCACGCAATCGCCCACGGATGCTCCAGACCATCAACCACCTGGACCACGCGATAGGCGCCCTGTTCGCTGTCGACGGATGACTCGATAAGCCGTTCCGTCACCTCCACGCCGGCGGCGGCGGGCATGGCGACAGTACCGGCGAGAAATGCAGCGCTCAGGTAAGGGGAAACGCTTCTGGAAATACGGGAATGTGTGGGCTGAATCATGGAACCACTCCTTGCTTGCGGACTTGGCGGTGAGCGTTTACCTGGGGAGACGCTGATCCATTCGCGCGATCGCGTGAACAGATCGGGTCTCCCTTACCGATGGGGTTGGTCACCGAAAATGTCAATGGTTCGATGCATGGCGGCGCGGACCCGGTTCTTGCCGGTCGTCGCGGGCGAATCCGGCGCTCCCCTCCGGCGAGCGAACGAACGCGGCCACGGGGGAGCACTTTCGTGGAAGCGGGAGGCCGATGCTAGGATGGCCCTACACCCGCACCAGGACGTGCCATGGATACAGTCGAATCAGCCCTGGCCGCTCTTTCGGACTTCCTCTGGGGGCCACCGCTGATCACCCTGATCGTCGGCGGCGGCCTGTTCTTCCTTTTCTATTCGCGGGGACTGCCCTACCGATATTTCGGCCATGCAATCCAGATTCTTCGCGGCAAATACGACCACCCCCATGACCCCGGCGATATCAATCATTTCCAGGCGCTCTCCGCGGCCCTGTCCGGGACACTCGGTCTCGGCAACATCGCCGGCGTCGCCGTGGCCATCACCCTGGGCGGGCCCGGGGCAATCTTCTGGATGTGGGTAACCGCGGTAGTCGGAGTCGCCACCAAGTTCTTCACCTGCACGTTGTCCATTCTGTATCGCGGGCCGGACAGTCTCGGCAAGCTTCAGGGCGGCCCCATGTACATCATCCGCGAGGGCCTTGGACGACGGTGGATTCCGCTGGCAATGTTCTTCTGCGTCGCGGCCCTGTTCGGCACCCTGCCCATTTTCCAGATCAACCAGCTCACCGAAGCCCTGCGCGACGCCATACTGGTGCCACAGGGCGTTCTCGCCGAGGAGAGCATCGGACTGTTCAACCTCACGTTCGGCCTTGCAGTGGCCGCCGTGGTCGCAGCGGTCGTCTTCGGCGGCATCCCGCGGGTAGGCTATGTGGCCGCCCGATTGGTGCCATCCATGGTAGTGATCTACCTGATCTGTGCCGCCGTCATCCTGGCCGTGAACATTGATCAGATCCCCGGTTACCTGGCCATGATCTTCAGCGATGCGTTCACCGGCATGGCAGTTGCGGGAGGGATACTCGGCGCCATGATGGTCGGCGTCCGCCAGGGGGCTTTCTCGAACGAGGCGGGCATTGGCACCGAGGTCATGGCCCACGGCGCCGCCCGTACCAGGGAACCCGTGCGCGAAGGGCTTGTGGCAATGCTGGGGCCCATGATCGACACGCTGATCGTCTGTACCTGCACGGCCCTGGTGATCCTGGTTACCGGCGCCTGGCAGGTCGGCGAAGGTATGGCCGGGGCAGCCCTGACGGCCCAGGCCTTCGCTAACGCTCTGGGCGGGATCGGACCCTGGATCGTCACACTGCTGGTCGTCGTGTTCAGTGCCAGCACCATGTTCACATTCTGGTACTACGGTGCGAAAAGCCTGGGCTTCCTGATCGGTGCGGAGCATCAGCACTGGTACAAGTATTTCTATGTGGCGCTGATAGTGGTTGGGGCGGTGGTCTCCCTCGAAGTGGTGATCTACCTGATTACAACCATGTATGGCCTGATGGCCATCCCCACGATGATTGCCACACTGCTGCTGGCACCGCGCGTCATGACGGTAACCCGGATTTACCTCCGACAACTGGAGGATGGCGTCCACGACAAATGACCGCATGGGGCCGATTGCATCGAAACCCATGCGCATTGGCGCGGGCCACAACGGGGTAATGGAAAGAGTCTTTCAGGCCAAGCGGGAGGATTCCGCGGCTTCCGAAGCCGAGAGGAAGTGTGGATGCAGTTCATCCTGTATGAAAGTATAGAAATCGGCCAACTCGGGACGCATATCGGCGACGGCGCGATGCTGATCTATGTAGAAGGCGGCCCGCTTCCCGTAATACTCCATTATGTTTCCAATCTGGTGGAAATGCAGATCATTCAACGCCAGCAAGCGGGCTAATTTGGGTTCCATCATGGCATATACGTGGTGGCGCTTGACGAAACCGACCATGGCGGTAGCGGCAAGGAAAAGGCTCACCCCGATCAATGGGAAGGTGCGAGTGTGTTCCGGCGGAAACGCGAACTCCGCAACGTTACCCGCGGGGGTTCTGCGCTCACCGTGGCGGCGCCGGAAAAGTGATGGAACCGCGAGCCGCGATATCTCGCAGACCTGATCCCGCGGCAGGCGACCGGGATGCAGTGGCAGATCCTTCAGGCTGTTACCGCAGAATCGCTCCAGTGGGAGCGCTTCCAGTGTGGGACCGACACCTCTCGGCGGCATTATGAGCCTGACACAGCCGGCGGTGCGCCCCGTGTCCCGATGTTCGACCAGGCACAGGAGGGACGTTGCATCGTAGCGGTCGCGTTCGAAATCGCTGCGCAAGTCGTCCCCCAACGCATAATTGAACTCACCGCGAAAGACATGATGACGGACGGCATAGACGCGCTTCCGGTCCCGTTCAGATGTTGCGAGCAAAAAACGGAAATACCTGCTGAAGTGTTCGAACTTATTCATTATTATAATGCGCCTTTTATTAGCTGTTCTGCTGCAGGTCGGCGTCGCTTTCTTTTCTTTTACCCTTTTTTCAAGCCGTTTGCACGCGACCAGTGCAATCTGCAACCCACCGCATGTGCCCGAACGGTTCTTCACAATCCTAACGTGAACGCAAAAACAGCGCCATGTCCGGAACTGAGTCACATTTTTCGAAATTCGCCATGACTCCTTTTCAGGCGACCGATCCATCCTTCCGCCGAAGCCAGGGCAACCGGCAAGGTGATGATTTTTGGGGGCAAGCACGATGCGCACTCGCTGAATCGGTCCCGGGATGCGCCTCAGCCGCATTCGGCCACGGATGGTGCCGTCTACCGCCGAGTTGCCGAAGACGGCCGGATCAATATGCCGGGACCGGCCGGAGCTGCCCACGGCCGCGCGGCCGGGAAAGGTCAGCCGGCTCTCACTGTCGTCAGCACCACGGCATGTGCATCCACCGCGGAACGTTTCTCAAGGAAGAAACCTGGAGATAGACACGCACCCGCGCATTGCCGTCCCATGCACAGAACGGCAATACGCAGGCAGCGGCAGGCGGTGCAGGTACTGAAACCGTTCGCCGCCGATGCCTCGTGTAGACGTTCGCCGGAAGGTCATGGTCCGCCACCGGCCGGCTCACCTGCGGCGGGACACGCTTCAGGCCGCGGCGGAGCGCCCCTTGTCCGCCGCCTGGCCCGAGGCAAGCACGCGCGAGAACGCCTGCACCTGCTCCGAAAACAGCTGATGCATCTTGACCAGGTTCTCGGCGTCCTGTTGCGCGCGCTCGCCTGCCCGACGCAACAGTCCGGCCTGCGCCTGAAAATAGTCGACCAGGTCTTCCGGGTTCTGGACGCCCAGCGCACTTCGCATTCGATCGATGCCGGCATCCGAGAACATCTTGCCCGCCTCGATCTGCGCCAGGACAAGCTGTTCGCCGTAGGTAACGGTCAACGCGGCGAGTGCGCGAGATGGCCCGAACAGATCGTTCGGGAAAACATCCTTTGATGACGAGTTCACGAAATTGCTCATAACTTTCGGCTCCGGAGGATGCTGTACATCCTCGTTTACAGGCAGAGATTTACCCTGATTGCCGATAGCGTACCATATATTTTGCTGCGTTGCAGCATAACTTTACTCTCCATTGCTTCCATCCAGGCACAGGAGATAGCCGACACGACCACATGCGCCACCGGCCTGCCGGGGTGCCCCATGTTGGCTATCCTTTCAGGGACAGTCCCGAACCCTGAGCCGCAGGAGGACTCGGCCATGGAAATGACCCTCCACTCGGTGCTCAAGGACAAGCGGGACGCGCTTTACAGCGTGCCCGCCGATGCGACCGTGTTCCGGGCGGTGGAAGTGATGGTCGAGGGCGGTGTCGGATCGGCCATGATCATGGACCACTCACGCCTTGTCGGAGTATTCACTGAACGGGACCTGATGGTTCGCGTCATCTACCCGGGACTCGATCCGAAAACCACTCCGATCCGGGATGTCATGACCAGGGAGATCGCCACGGTCGCTCCGACGATCACCGTGTCGGAGGCCATGACGCTGTGCACCGAAAAGCGCTTCCGCCACCTGCCGGTATTCGACGGCGACACGCTGCTCGGCGTGGTTTCGGCCGGTGACCTCGCCCGATGGGCCGTCGACGACCAGCAGCACACCATCGACGATCTCGTCAAGTACATATACGGCTACCGCGGCTGAAAGCCCGGGGCTCAGGGCGCGAGGCGGCAGGCATCACGGACCGCGTGAACGGCGGTCAACACAACCGCATCGGTACCGGCCGCGCCGGCAGAGCCTCCACGGTTACATCGTCGGGAGCCGGACCGGCAACGCCTTGCTGCCGGACGAGTTCCCAACGTTGCCCGCAGCATTCCTGGTGGCCCAATGCATACATCAGCGCTCCCCGGGGGAGACGCCGGCGGAGTCAATCATCCCGCCTCACGGCACCGTAACCAGGTGAATGATGTTGGCGGGACTCGACACCCAGAAACCCCGAAAACCGTCCGGCACCG
>SLSJ01000026.1 GCA_007130525.1 Ectothiorhodospiraceae bacterium
CATATCTCACCGCCGTTCGTCGCGAGGGCCTCGGGATGCCGCTGTGACGGGGGGTACGGACCGGAAAACGGCGAAGGCGTAGCTGACACTACGTCGAGCCGGCTGCAGGGAGTACGCCCCGTCACGGCGAGCAGATCGGCGTGCGTAGTAGAAGGGCGGTGAGATATGCGGGCTAGCTATGCCCCGGAGCACCCGGTAGCGTTGACTTTGCGGGTGTTGGCACTGGTTCAGCCTTTCCTTCAAGGAGACTTCCGATGCGAGCAGCACAGATAGAGCGCTTCGGTGACGCGCGTGAACTGACGATCGTGGACCTGGATCGGCCGCACGCCGGGCCGGGCGAGGTTGTCGTCAGAATCCAGGCGACCAGCGTCAATCCGGTGGACTACAAGATTCGTTCGAAAGGGCCCGGGATCGCCCCGGAGCTGCCGGCCGTGCTGGGGTGTGATCTCGCCGGAACCGTGACCGCCGTCGGCGCCGCTGTGACGGCGTTCAAGCCGGGTGATGAGGTCTATGGCTGTGCCGGCGGCGTCAGGGGCATGCCGGGCACGTATTCGGAGTACATCGCCACCGACGCACGCCTCCTGGCTCGCAAGCCGGATGGCTTGTCCATGCGCGAGGCCGCGGCGTTGCCGCTCGTGAGCATCACGGCCTGGGAAGCCCTGGTGGAGCGCGCGGGTGTACGGCCGGGCCAGACGGTCCTGATTCACGGAGGGGCGGGAGGCGTCGGCCACGTCGCCCTGCAAATCGCCAGGTCGCTTGGCGCCATGGTGCACACCACGGTTTCCAGTGACGGCAAGGCTTCCATTGCCCGCGATCTGGGGGCGGACGAGACCATCAATTACCGTGAAGAGTCAGTGCAGGCCTACGTCGACAGGCTGACGGCGGGGCGCGGCTTCGACGTGGTGTTCGATGCCACGGGTGGCAGTGATCTGCCGTTATCCTTCGAGGCGGCGGCAATCAACGGCACCGTGCTGACGATCGTCTCACAGTACCAGGCCGACCTGACGCTGATGCACCTGAAGAACCTGTCCCTGCACGTGATATTCATGCTGATTCCCATGCTCCACAACATCGGCCGGGAACGCCATGGTGTCTTACTCGACAGGCTCGCCGCCCTGGTGCGTCGCGGACAGGTACGCCCGTTGCTGGACCGGCGAGAGTTCGAACTGGCCGACATTGCCGAAGCACATCGTCATGCCGAAAGCGGACAGGCCGTGGGCAAGGTCACCCTTGCCGTGGAACATGGCGGCTGATCAATAGACACCAGCGTGGCGCCCCGACCATAGTGTGCCTCCGGCGCTGGTGATACGATCCGGCCCTGAGAAGCGCCTGTGCCGCCACGCAGACCGGCATTCGTCCGGGATTCATGCAGGGGAGTTCGATGTCCTTGGCCCGTCGCAGCCTGAAGCTGATCCTGCCCTTGTTGATTCTTGCCGGTGCCGGCTTCGCAGTTTTCATGTTGCTGGCGACACGGCCCGAAACGGTCGCCGAACCTGTCGAGGAGCGGGCCTGGCCGGTCCATGTCCAGCCAGTGACCATTTCAGCGCATCAGCCGGTTCTCAACCTTCAGGGCTTTCTGGAGGCTCCCCGGGGAGCAACCCTGCGCTCGGCGGTGGAAGGCGATGTGGCCACGGTGCATGTTCGGGAAGGCGACCGGGTGGAGGAGGGCGCACTGCTGGTGGAGCTGGATGACCGGGAACTGCGCCTGACGCTGCGCGAGCGCGAGGCGGAGGTCGCCGAGCTGGAAGCCCAGCTTGCCCTGGAGCGCAGGCAGGTGGCCAGCAACCGGGAGGAGCTGGCAATCGAGGAGCGCGTGCTCGAACTGGCCGCCGGTGAATTGAAACGCCTGCAGGATCTCGCCGAGCAGGAATTCACGCCGCGCGCTGACGTGGACCGTGCCCAGCGGGAGCTGGAGGAGCAGCGCCTCGCCGTTACCTCGCGGATGCTGGCGGTTGCCGGTGCCGACGACCGCTTGTCGCGACTGGAGGCGCAACTGGACAGGGCATCGGCGCTGCGTGACCGTGCGGAGCTGGATCGCCAGCGGGGCAGGATCAAGGCGCCTTTCAACGGCCGGGTGGCCCGTCTCGACGTGGCCCGGGGCGATCGGGTGATGCCCGGAGAAACGCTGCTGGCCATGTACGACCTGGATTCGCTGGAGATCCGCGTCACCGTGCCCACGGCGCACCTCGCGCGGTTACGGCTGTCGGCCGCCCTGGATGGCTCCGAGGCAGTGGCGACCGTGGATGGCCAGCAAGTCCCGGTGCAGCTGTCGCGTTTCGGTGGCCAGGTGGATCGGGGTGTCGGCGGCGTGGAAGCGCTCTTCGCCGTAACGGAGGCGGAGGACCTGGTTCTGGGGCGATTTGCGACAGTGTGGCTGCGTCTGCCTGCGGAGCCGGATAGCGTGCTGTTGCCGTTCGAGGCGCTGTACGACACCCACCGCATATACCGGGTCATCGATGATCGCATGGATGCCCTGGACGTGGAACTCCTGGGCGAAGCCACGCTGCCGGACGGCCGCCGTGGAGCCCTGGTGCGAGTGCCCGACCTGCGCGACGGCGACCTGGTTGTGACCACGCAGCTGCCCCAGGCCATGCACGGCTTGCGGGTGCGGATGCTGGATAACGGGCCGGCCCGGTGACCGGGCTCGGTGCGACCCGCTCCTGGATTGCGTGGGTGGCCCGTCACCGGGTCGCGGCCAATCTCATCATGCTGCTGATGGTGGTTTCCGGGACATGGTCCCTGTACCAGTTGAATACGCAGTTCTTCCCCACCTTCGAACTGGATATCGTCAATGTGCGCGTCGAGTGGCGGGGCGCCACGGCGGAGGACGTGGCTGACGCCATCACGCGCCCCCTGGAAGACGAACTGCGGGACGTGGATTCCCTGCGCGAGATGACCTCCACATCCGCCGAGGGCGTCTCGTCCATCACCCTGCAGCTGGTGGAAGGGAGCGACCTTGCCGAAGCCACGGAGTCGATCAAGGACCGTGTGGCGCGCGTGCGGAATCTGCCGCCGGATGCCCGCGAGCCTACCGTCACCCGTGTTGTCCGCTACGATCCCATCGCACGGCTGGTGCTGACCGGGCCCCTGGAGCCGAGGGAACACCGGGAGTTGTCCCGCCGCCTGGAAGACGAATTGCTTGACCGGGGTGTCACCCAGGTGGAGATCAGCGGGATTCCTGAGCAGGAAATCCGCATCGAGTTGCCCCTGGAACGGCTTGCGGATCTGGATCTCAACTTCGCCGAACTCTCCGGTCTGGTGGCCGGGCAGAGCCGTGATCTTCCGTCCGGAGAAGTAGGCGAACTGGACGTTGCCAGACAGCTTCGGGGCCTCGACCAGGCGCGTACGCCGCTCGCCTTCGAGCAGTTGCCGCTGGCGCTAGGTGGAGGTCGCAGCGTGATGCTGGGGGAGGTGGCCGATATCACGCAGGGACCGCGTGACCGGGAAGTGTTGTTGCGCTTTGACGGCCGGCCCGCGGTGGAGATGCTGCTACAGCGCGCTGAAAGGGAGGACGCACTGGCGGCTGCCCGTGTGCTGGAAGAGTTCCTCGCCGAGCGCGGCGACGCGATTCGGGGGCACGCGGCGCTCCAGGTATACGACGAATTCTGGCAGCTCCTTAGCGAACGCATTCAGTTACTGCTCAAGAACGGCGCCGGCGGCCTCCTGCTTGTGGTGGCGGTGATGCTGCTATTCCTGTCGGCGCGGCTGGCCTTGTGGGTGGGGCTGGCGATTCCGGTGTCATTCCTGGCTTCCATGACGGTTCTGCTGGCCGTGGGCGGGAGCATCAACATGATCAGCCTGTTCGGCCTGATCATGAGCCTGGGCATCATTGTCGACAACGCGATTGTGGTTGGCGAGAACGCCCTGGCACGTTATCAGGAGGGCGAGTCGCCGGCCGAAGCGGCGGTCAATGGTGCGAGACGCATGGCGGCGCCGGTCATGGCGGCCTCGCTGACGACCATCGCGGCATTTCTGCCGCTGATGATCATTGGCGGTCCCATTGGCAACATCCTCTTCTCCATACCGCTGGTGGTGGTCTGCGTGATCATTGCGTCGGTCATACAGGCGTTCTTCATTCTGCCGGGGCACCTGCGGCGCAGCTTCGAGCGTGGGCATGGCTTGCAAGCGTCAACGGTGCGTACCCGGATTGACGGCGCTTTCAATCGTTTCCGGGATGGTCCTTTCCGGCGAGCGGTCAATCTCGCGCTGGACTTTCGCTGGGCCACCATGGCCGCAGCAGTGGGCATTCTGGCCGTATGTGTCGCCCTGGTGCCGGGCGGGCGGCTGCCGTTCACGTTCTTCCCGTCGGTGGAAGGCAACATCCTGCACGCCAACGTCCAGTTCACCGCGGGCACGCCGCGCGAACGGGTGGAAGCATACCTGGATGCACTGGAACAGTCGCTGGCGAAGACCGACGAACAGTTCGGTGGAGGCCTGGTCCGGACCCATGTCGTCAACTCCGGTCGGACCCTGGTCGTTGATCCCGGCGACATTCGTCAGGGCGAACGGTTCGGCGGCATCAGGGTTGAATTGATCTCGCCGGAGGAGCGGGATGTCCGCAACCGCGCCTTCATCCGTGCGTGGGAAGACAACACCAGGGAGCCGGCCGGCCTCGAAAGCCTGGTTATCCGTGAGCGCGGTACCGGCCCTCCGGGAGCCGATATCGACATACGGCTCACCGGCGCCGAAACCGAATTGCTCAAGAATGCAGCCCTGGAATTGCAGGAGCGCCTGGGCCGGTTTCCGGGTGTGAGCGGTGTCTCGGATGATCTGCCGTACGGACCGGAGCAGTGGATCTACAGACTGCGTCCGGAAGCGCGCTCCCTTGGTCTGACCACCGAGGCCATCGGCAGTCAGCTGCGTGCGGCCTACGCCGGGGAGCTGGTGCAGATATTCCACCACCGCCGTGACGAGATAGAGGTCCGGCTGCAACTGACCCGCGCAGAACGTGATGATCTGGGCAGCCTGGCTGATTTCAGGGTGGACCTGGGTAACGGCGAGCGGGCGCCGCTTTCCAATCTGGTGGATCTGGAGGCTCGCCGGGGCTTCGAGGCTGTGCGCCATTTCGATGGACGTCTGGCGGCAAGGGTGCGGGGTGACGTCGACCACGAAGTCGCAAACGCCAACCGTATCCTGGAGGAACTGGATCAAGGGTTCCTTCCGGAATTGCGTGACCGCTACGGCCTCCAGTACTCCTTCGAGGGCCGGGCGGCCGATCAGGAAGAGACGCTCGCCGACATGCGCGCGGGTCTGTTGCTGGCGCTCGCGCTGATCTATCTGGTGCTGGCGTGGGTGTTTGCATCCTACGGTTGGCCGCTGCTGGTCATGGCGGTCATACCGTTCGGTCTCGTGGGTGCTCTGCTGGGTCACCTGATCATGGGACTGGATCTGACCATTCTTTCTCTGTTCGGCATCTTCGGGCTCACCGGGATCGTCGTGAACAACTCCATCATCCTCGTGACTTTTTATCGCGACATTCGCGCCGAGAATCCTGGCGGGAGCGTACAGGCGGCACTGGTGGAGGCGTCACGACAGCGGCTCAGGCCGGTCTTGGTAACCACGCTGACCACCATCGGCGGCTTGCTGCCGTTGATCTTCGAGACTTCACTGCAGGCGCAGTTCCTCATTCCCATGGCGGTTGCCATCGCCTTCGGGTTGGGCGCGGCTACGCTCATCGTGCTGTTCCTGGTGCCGGCCATGCTTGCGGTCTACGAAACCGCCGCTGAACGACTGCAGGGTGGCAGGAGCCCTGGCGCCGTGGAAGTCTGAGGGGCCCGTCCATGTGTCGGGTTCGACAGATCCCGGCCATTGCGGGTGACACCGTTCCTTGCAGATATTACGGGCGTCCGCGGGGAGAAACAGGGGTCAATGCGTAAGTGTTTCATGATGAGCCCGTGACAGCGAAGACACCAGCACCCCTTGAATCAGCAGGGATCGACCGTGCGGAGTAAGACGGGCATTCTTATGGGTGTTCATCCGGGCTAGAGGTTGGTTTGGGTCGCACCTCCAATTGTCCGTGACCCGCAGTATCTTCGTCACGATGCCAAGCGCGCGGTTGACGAACTGGCCAGGGATGGTGTCTACACTTTCCGCATGAGTCTAGCCCGCATATCTCACCGCCGTTCGTCGCGGGGGCGTCGAGATGCCGCTGTGACGGGGGGCACGGACCGGAAGTCGGCGAAGACGTAGCTGACACTACGTCGAAGCGGCTGGAGGGAGTACGCCCCGACACGGCGAGCAGATCGGCGTGCGGAGTAAAAGGGCGGTGAGATATGCAGGCTAGACCCTAATGCCGACGACTACGTCGAGCGGATATTCGGTGTCGGCCGCCACATGGTAGTGGACCGTGTTGAACGCCTGCCCGAGAAGCTACCGATGCTGTATGCGGGATTGACCCGGTAAGGTGGTAGCGCCCTGCAGGGTATGCAACGATCCGGCGGGTGGGAAGCGGGCGGCAACAATGGTCGTGTTCGCTGCGGATCCCGATGGCCGAAAACGGGCGATCATATGGGCACACAGGTCTATGAGTGAAAAGAGAGTTCCCGAGGGTATTGAGGGGTTACTGGAGAATAACCGTGCATGGGCGCGGCAGGTAACCGAGGAGGATCCCGAGTTCTTCCGCAGGCTGTCCCGGCAGCAGAACCCCGAGTACCTGTGGATCGGGTGCGCGGACAGCCGGGTTCCAGCGAACGAGATCGTGCATCTCCTGCCCGGTGAACTGTTCGTCCACCGCAACGTGGCGAACCTGGTGGTTCACACCGACATGAACTGTATGGCAGTGCTGCAATTCGCCATCGAGGTACTGCGGGTCAAGCACGTGATCGTCTGCGGGCATTACGGGTGCGGCGGTGTCAAGGCGGCCATGGAGCACGAGCAATTCGGACTGATTGATAACTGGCTGCGCCATATAAAGGATATCTACCTGCACAATCTGGAGGTCCTGGAATCGGTCGCTGATCCGGGCGAGCGCATCGATCGCCTCTGTGAACTCAACGTCATCTCCCAGGTTTTCAATGTCTGTTCCAGCACCATTTGTCAGAATGCCTGGGCACGCAATCAGCCGCTGGCCGTTCATGGCTGGATCTACGGGTTGGAGGATGGGCTGGTGAAGGATCTCTCGGTGGTCGTGGACCGGCCGGAGCAGATACCGGCGATCTATCGCATGCCCATGACGCGACAGGCCGACAACACATAGCGTCCGTGGCCGCCAGCCGCCGCGAACGCATCGTGCGCAATGGTACGTGGCGAGGAGCCTGACGCGGAAATCCCCGATGGTTGCCGGCCGCTTCGTGCCATGGCAGTTATCAGCACGGCCGGCGGCAGGAATGGAATCAGGAGGGGGTTCGATGGGACCGTTGTTGGTGGAACCCGAGCGACAACCGGAACTGGGGATTATTGCCTTCCACGATGCCGGAGCCTGCCCCGAACAGTTTGACGAGGCATTCGAGGCCTGGCAGTCAACCCTGCCAGCGACCGTGTTCTACGCGCCGCGTGCGCCCATGCCCTGTTTCGCCGCCATGTGCGGTTATCAGTGGTACGACATCGACGGCATCGGCACGGACAACCGTGCCGATCGTCTCTCCGAGGGCGTGGAATTCGCCAGACAGTTGCTGAAGCGTTTTGGCCGACAATTCGAGTTACCGCCGGCTCAGGTGGTGGCCGCCGGATACTCCCAGGGCGCGGTGATTCTGCTCGGGCTGGCCGCGGAGGCCGGCAACCGTTATTTCGGCCAACTGCTCAGTTTCGCCGGCCAGGCGCTGCCCGAAGAGATTCCCGTGGAGCCCCGAAGCCCATGGCCGCAGGTGGATCTGTTTCATGGCGAGCTGGATGACGTGGTCCCGGTTGCCTATGCCAATGACCTGTTCAACTGGCTTTCTGCTCACGGCGCTGATCCGTCACTGTTCGTGGAGTACTATACCGAGCACGAATTGACCGAAGGTGTGATCAGAAAGGCCGCCGATCGGTTGCGGATCCGGTACCGGGATCCGCCGATCTGAGCCGGAACCGGCTGCTTCGGCCACACACCCGGGGCCGGGGGCGTGCGGGCTCCGCACATCGCCGGATTCCGTTATCCTCGTTCCATGGACAGCGGTAATCTCTTCAGCGCTCTTCCGTGTTCGCTTCCCGAAGAAGCCATCGACGTCCTGCTGGAGCAGGGCAAGGTCAGGATCGAGCGCATCGTTTCCACCGGGCATGCCACGCCGTCGGGCGAGTGGTATGACCAGCAGCGGGAAGAATGGGTGGTGCTGTTGCGCGGCGCCGCCCGTCTGCGGTTCGAGGCCGAATCGGAAGAGCGGAATCTTGCGCCGGGTGACTGGCTGCATATTCCCGCCCGTGCCCGTCACCGGGTGACCTGGACCCGTCCCGGCGAGCCGACAGTGTGGCTTGCCGTGCACCTGGGCGAATCATGTGCCCGTGAGGCGGGAAGGGCGGACCCACCGGGCCTGCCGGGGGGCTGACAGCCGGTAGACGCGTATCGGTTTGCCGCGGGAGTATTGGAGGTCCGTAAGCAAATGATCTGACACGCTTCCCGTCATGCCGCTGGGGGAAGCGCTAGCCCGCATATCTCACCGCCCTTCTACTACGCACG
>SLSJ01000133.1 GCA_007130525.1 Ectothiorhodospiraceae bacterium
CGCACCAACCGGGCCATCATCAGATAGCCACGGATCTGGAAGCCTTTCAAAGGGAGATGTTCTCCAGTTCCGGGATCTAGCCCGCATATCTCACCGTCCTTCTACTACGCACGCCGATCTGCTCGCCGTGTCGGGGCATACTCCCTGCAGCCGGCTCGACGTAGTGTCCGCTACGCCTTCGCCGTCTTCCGGTCCGTGCCCCCCGTCACAGCGGCGTCTCGACGCCCTCGCGACGAACGGCGGTCAGATATGCGGACTAGCCCACAGACACATCCCCGTCATCCGTAACCCATGGATCCTTCCGCTACCCGTTAGCGAATGCCCTGTGAGGTCTAAGGATGCAGGGCTTCGGCGCGGACCAGTTGCGCCGACCGGGGGTGACCGTTTCCGGATGGCGCGCTGCCGATGGCAAACCGCCTCAGTGCAGCAACGTCGCCGATATGCACGCAGTTTCCCTCGCAGCGCACGCCCAGTTCACGCAGACGGGCCATGGCGCGCGAGAAGCTCTCCGGTTTCATGCTCAGCCGTCCGGCGATCAGCATCTTGTCGCAGGGCAGGGCGACGTCCGCGCTTTCGGCGTTGCGCGGGCAAAGGGAGACCAGGAATGCGGCCACGCGCCGATAGGTGGGTTGATTGGTGAGCTGATCCAGTTGCTGGATGAAGTGGCGCATCATTCGGGACACATTGGCCAGCAGGTTCAGGGCCAGTTCGTGATTCTCGCGCAGCTTGTTCAGAAACCGGTCGGCGGGGAAGACCAGCAAGTGGGCGTTGTCGGTGATTTCCGCATTGACCGGAAACCCCAGTTGATCGAACATTGCCCCTTCGGCAAAGGATTCGCCCCTGGTAAACAGCCCCACCAGGCATTCGTTGCCTTCCCGGCTGTCGCGGAACAGCTTGACCCAGCCGTCAAGCACCACGTAGAAACGGTCCGCCGGCTCTCCCTGGGAGAATAACAGCGTGCCGCGCTTGTAATGGCGCTCGAAGGCGTCATTGGTGAGCAGATCGATTGTTTCCTCCGGCAGACCGGAAAAAAGCGGTACGTTGCCTATGGTTTCACGGCAGATGGCTGATTTCATGGCGGCGTCCTCAGGCCCGGTATCCTGTATCGGAAGCATGCCCACGCATACCCGCGGTATAGCCGGAATCAGGTTCATTCTTGGGGTAATCCCTGACGGCCCGCCTTGATGTTTGTCAAGGGCCCCTGACAGGCGCGGTGCTAGCCTCGATCACGAGTGCACACTCCGACGACGTTAACGCGCGGACGGCGGACCGCCCGCGCCGCGCAACCTGAAAGGCGGGCGATGAGATTGGCGCAAGGAATGACGAGCAGCAGCGTTGGCGGTCGGGCTTCCGGAACCCCGGGGTGCGTGTACCTGGTGGGCGCTGGCCCGGGGGCCGCCGATCTGCTGACAGTCAGGGCGCATCGCCTGATCGCCGAGGCCGAGGTGCTGGTGTACGACCGCCTGGTTTCCGACGACGTGCTGGACCTGGCGCCACCCAAGGCGACACGGTTGTTCGTCGGGAAGGCCGCGTTCCGGCATTCCCTGTCCCAGAACGAGATCAACGCCTTGCTGGTGAAACTGGCCGGCAGCGGGCATGAAGTGGTACGGCTCAAGGGCGGTGATCCGTTCATTTTCGGCCGTGGAGGGGAGGAGGCCGAATACCTGGTGCGTCATGGCATTCCCTTCGAGGTGGTGCCGGGGATCACGGCGGCATCCGGATGCGCCACATCCCTGGGAATACCGCTCACTCACCGGGGGGTGGCCACGGGAGCCCGGTTCGTAACCGGCCATTGCCGCGACGGGGTGGACCTTGACCTGGACCTGAACTGGGACAGCCTGGCCGATCCCCAGACCACACTGGTGGTGTACATGGGCCTTGCCAACGCACCGCGCATGAGCAGGCGCCTTCAGGCCGCCGGTCTGCCCCCCGATACCCCGGCGCTGGCCATCGCTTCCGGCACCACGCCGCAGCAGCGTATCTGCCGAACCACCCTGCAAGGGCTGCCCGATGACGTCGCGGCAGCGGGGCTGAGCGCACCGGTGCTGCTGGTTATCGGCAAGGTGGTGCGGGAAGCCGAACGTATCGGCATCTGTGGTGTCCCTGGTGAACCGAAACGGCTTCAGCGGGAGGCGGACCGTGCCTGATACGCTGGGTAAGGCTTTCCGTCTAGCTGTCATGTTCCTGGGCCTGGCCGCCTGTTTTCCGCTCACGGCGGAGATCGACGAGGAGCGTGCCGGCGAATTGCGTCATCTGTTGATCCAGGAATGCGGTTCCTGTCACGGTCTGACGATGCGCGGCGGCCTGGGTCCGGCGCTGACGCCGGAGGCATTGGAAGACAGGCACGACATCGGCCTGCGGGCCATCATCCTGCACGGCGTTCCGGGGACACCCATGCCGGGCTGGAACTGGAAGCTGAGCGAGGAAGAAGCCCAATGGCTGGTGGATCTGCTGCGGGAGGGCGTGGAATGAGCGTGATCGGTATGAAGACCGCCTTGTCGGCCATGGTTGCAGGCGTGTTGCTGGCCGTCACTGCCGTGCAGGCCGGCGATCTGCGGGGCACCGGCGATATGGGTGTCATCATCGAGCGCCAGTCGGGCAGTCTGCTGATCGTGGAAAGCACCGGCAAGACCAGGCTGGCGCGGGTCGAGGAGCTTGGGGATTTCTCCCACGCCAGTGTCAAGTTCTCGCGTGACGCGCGTTATGCCTTTGTCTTTGGCCGTGACGGTGGCCTGAGCCGCATCGATCTGCTCCGGGGGGAGACCCGGCAGCGGGTGGTGCAGGCCGGCAACAGCGTCGGCGGTGCCATCTCCCAGGATGGATCGCTGGTGGCGGTCTCCAACTACGAGCCCGGAGGTGTCCACGTATTCTCGTCCGAGGACCTGGGACCGGTTGCCAGGATTCCCGCCGAGTATGGCGACGAGGGTGAACTGTCGAAGGTGGTGGGGCTGGTGGATGCTCCGGGGCAGCGATTCGTTTTCAGCCTGTTTGATGCCGGCGAGATCTGGGTTGCCGATTTCAGCGAACCGGGCGAACCCGACATCCGGAAGTTCCGCGATGTCGGACGTCAGCCATATGATGCGCTGATTACCCCTGACGGGCGCTACTACATCGCCGGCCTGTTCGGCGAAGACGGCCTGGTATTGCTGGATCTCTGGGATCTGGACGCCGGCGTGCAGCGCATCATGGACGGTTACGGCCGCGGCGAAGAGCCGCTGCCGGTATACAAGATGCCGCATCTGGAAGGCTGGGCGGCGGCCAACGGCCTGCTGTTCCTGCCCGCCGTGGGTCGCCACGAGTTGCTGGTGGTCAACCCCGATGGCTGGCGCGAGGTGGCTCGCATCCCGGTGCATGGCCAGCCTATCTTCGCCGTTGCCAGGCCCGATGGCAGGCAGATCTGGGTCAACTTCGCCTACCCCGACAACGACACCGTTCAGGTGGTTGACGTGGCTTCGCTGGAAGTCGCGGCCGAGCTCAAGCCCGGGTCAGGAGTGCTGCACATGGAATTCACCCCGCGCAGCGAGCAGCTCTGGCTGTCGGTGCGCGACGAAAATCGGGTGGAGATATACGACCCCGACACGCTCGAGCGTGTCGCGACGCTTGATGCCATTACTCCCAGCGGCATTTTCATGACCTACCGCGCGCACAGGATCGGGCTCTGATCATGGTCAGACAGAAAACTTCCGGCAGCACACAGCAGGCTGCACGGGACTACAGTCCTTTTGAACGGGCATTGCTGAACGATTTCCAGCACGATCTGCCACTGGTGCCCAGGCCCTTCGCTGCCATCGGCGACCGACTCGGCATGGGCGAACAGGCCGTGCTGGAGGCGCTGGCGCAGCTCAAGGACGAAGGTGTGGTGAGTCGTGTCGGCGCGACCCTGAAGCCCGGAGTAGTGGGTGTCGGGACGCTGGCGGCCATGGCCGTTCCCGAGGAAGACATGGAGCGCGTTGCCGCTATCATCAGCGCCCGGCCCGAAGTCAACCACAATTATGAGCGAGAAGACGCGCTCAACCTGTGGTTCGTGGCCACGGCGGCCGACGACTCGGCGCTGACCGCCGCACTTGCCGCGATCGAGACCGAGACAGGCTATCCGCTGCTGGATCTGCGGCTGGTCTGCGACTACCACCTGGATCTGGGGTTCACAATCCAATGGACGTCACCGAAAAGGATCGACGATTGATTGCCGAACTGCAGCGCGGCCTGCCGCTGGTCCGGCGCCCCTATGCGGCGTTGGGGGCGGCTGTGGGCATGGCGGAAAGCGAGGTGCTGCGGCGGCTGGGCAGATTGAAGGAAACGGGCGTGATTCGCCGGTTTGGAGTCATCGTGCGCCACCATGAGCTTGGTTACCGGGCCAACGCCATGATGGTCTGGGCGGTGCCCGAGGGACAGGTGGATTCGCTGGGGCAGGAGATCGCCGGTGAGCCCGACGTGACGCTCTGCTATCGCCGCCACGCCGCACCGCCGAGGTGGCCATACAACCTCTACTGCATGATCCATGGCCGAGACCGCGAGGCGGTGCTCGCCCGTGGCAGGCAACTGGCTGCCAGCCACCACCTTGATCGCTGGCCGCATCGTGTGCTGTTCAGCGGGCGGCGCTTCAAGCAGCGCGGCGCCTGGTACATGCCCGGACCCGCCGACTCCAATGGCCGGGGCGAGGAGGGCTAGGATGGATGCCATCGACCGTGCGCTGATCAACCGGCTCCAGGACGGCATCGCGGTAACCCGCCGGCCGTTCCGCGCGGTGGCCGCCGAGCTTGGTATCAGCGAGCAGCAGGTGGTGGACAGGTTGCAGGCGCTGGTGGATTCAGGGCTGCTCAGCCGTTTCGGGCCGCTGTACAACGCCGAGCGGCTGGGAGGCGCGGTAACCCTGGCTGCCATCGCGGTGCCGGAGGATCGGTACGAGGATGTTGCCGAACTCGTTAACGCCTACCCGGAGGTGGCGCATAACTATGCCCGGGAACACCCGCTCAACATGTGGTTCGTGGTCTCCACCGAGCGGCCGGATCGCCTGCAGCAGGTGCTGGAGGATATCCGGCATCGCAGTGGGTTGGAGGTCTACGACATGCCGCGCCAGCGCGAGTACTACATTGGCCTGAGGTTCGAGCTATGACTGACGGGTCGCCCGGGATGCACGCCCTGGATGCGGTGGATCGGGCAATCATTCGCGCCACGCAGAACGGTCTGCCACTGACCGTGGAACCGTACGCGACACTGGCTGAACAGTTGCAGCTTCCGCTCGAGGAAGTGATGACCCGCCTGCAAGGCATGCAGGACAGTGGAGCGATACGGCGCATCGCCGCCGTTCCCCAGCACTACGCGCTGGGCATTCGTGCCAACGGCATGTCGGTCTGGGACGTGGACGATGCGATGGTGGACGCGCTGGGCGAGCAGGTCGGTGCTTTGCCCTTTGTCAGTCACAGCTACCGGCGCCCACGTCACCCGCCGCAGTGGCCATACAACCTGTTCGCCATGGTCCATGGCCGTGATCGCCGCCAGGTGGAAGCCAAGGTGGCGGAAATCGCCCGACTGCTCGGCAGCGCATGCCGCGGTCACGACATTCTATACAGTAGCCGCCTGCTCAAGAAGACAGGTCTTCGACTCAGCGGCTGAAGGAGGCAGCATGTTCCGCGTTTCACAGTACATGCAGGAAGTGCTATCGCCCACGGCGCTGGGCCCCGCCCGCAAGCCGTCCGGCCCGGTGGTGATATGGAACCTGATACGTCGGTGCAATCTTGCCTGCAAGCATTGCTACTCCATTTCCGCCGATCATGACTTCCCCAACGAACTCGGCACGGAGGAAGTCTTCCGTGTGATGGACGATCTGCATGCCTACGGCGTGCGGGTACTGATTCTTTCCGGCGGCGAACCGCTCATGCGCCCCGACATCTTCGATATTTCACGCCGGGCCAAGGACATGGGGTTCTACGTCGGCCTGTCGAGCAACGGTACGCTCATAAATGAGTCCAACATCGACGAAATAGACGAGATCGGCTACGACTACGTGGGTATCAGCCTGGACGGCATTGGCGCCACCCACGACCGGTTTCGGCGCATGGAGGGCGCCTTCGATCTGTCCATGGCGGCGACCCGCCTGTGCCGGGAGCGCGGCATCAAGGTGGGGTTGCGCTTCACGCTGACACAGGACAATGCCGCCGAACTGCCCCAGCTACTGGCGCTGATGGAAGCGCATGACATCGACAAGTTCTACCTCTCCCACCTCAACTATGCCGGCCGCGGCAACCGCAATCGGGCGAGTGATGCGCACCTGGAGATGACCCGCAGGGCAATGGACCAGATTTTCGACGCCGCGCTCAAGGCCGCCTGGGATGGGCGGCACCGCGAGTTCGTCACCGGCAACAACGACGCCGACGGCGTCTACATGCTGCAGTGGGTACGACGCTGTTTTCCGGAGCAGGCCGAGCATATCGCGGCGAAGCTGAGACAGTGGGGCGGTAATTCCTCCGGTGTAAACGTCGCCAACATCGACAACCTGGGCGACGTGCATCCGGACACCATGTGGTGGAACTACAGCCTGGGGAATGTGCGAAAGCGGCCATTCTCGGATATCTGGGAAGACATCTCCGACCCCGTGATGGCCGGCCTCAAGCAGCGTCCCAGGCCGGTGCGGGGCCGCTGCGGCGAATGCAAGTTCCTGGATATCTGCAACGGCAATACCCGAGTTCGCGCAATGCAGCTCACCGGCGACCCCTGGGAAGAGGATCCCGCCTGCTATCTCAGCGATGAGGAAATCGGTGTAGCCCCGGGTCGTGAGCGGATAAGGGTCTTCCCTTTCCGGCGTCCGGTAAGCGTGCACCGCGGCCGTCAGCGTGACGCTTGAACTCCGTGTTTGCCCCATCTCAGGTAATAAGGGCCTCGCCATGACT
Organism: Ectothiorhodospiraceae bacterium; assembly: GCA_007130525.1. Taxonomy (GTDB): domain Bacteria; phylum Pseudomonadota; class Gammaproteobacteria; order Nitrococcales; family Aquisalimonadaceae; genus Methylonatrum. The sequence goes on from SLSJ01000133.1 coordinate 6,888, forward strand.
CCAGAAACGACTGCTCATCAGCGCTCGCGTGCTCTCGGAGCGGGCCGCCATGCCCGCCGGGTGGCACTGCTGGCCTCCCTGCTGGCGGTGATGGTCGCCCCGGCGGCAAGCGGGGACGACGGGATTCGGGCCGATGCGCGCACGCTGTTCGACACCCATTGCTCCGCCTGTCACGGTACAGACCGCCTGGGCGGCATCGGTCCCGCGTTATTGCCGGAGAACCTGGGCCGTCTCAGCGAGGACGATGCCCACGCCGCCATTGCCGACGGGCTGCCCGCCACCCAGATGCCTGCATTCGGCGACATGCTCGACGAACAGGAAGTGGCTTCCCTGGTGGAGTACATTTACACGCCGCTCGAGCACGTGCCTGAGTGGCGGCTTGCGGAGATCGCCGACAGCCACCTGGTTCACGTGGAGGACACGACGGCGCTGTCCGACCAGCCCCGCTTCGATGCCGACCCGGAAAACATCTTCCTGGTCGTGGAAACCGGTGACCACCATGTCACGGTCCTGGACGGAGACAGCTTTGAGCCCATCCATCGATTCAAGAGTCGCCACGCCCTGCACGGCGGTCCCAAGTACTCGCCGGATGGGCGGTACGTGTTTCTGGCTTCCCGGGACGGCTGGATCAGCCGCTTCGATCTCTACAACCTGCGCGTGACCCATGAAATCCGTGCCGGCATCAACACCCGCAATCTGGCTCTGTCCGGCGACGGACGCTACGTGCTGGTCGGCAACTACCTGCCTCACACCCTGGTCGTCCTGGATGCGAACGACCTGCAGCCCCTGCAGCGTATTCCGGTGCGCGATCAGAGCGGTGAAAGCAGTTCCCGCGTGAGCGCGGTATACCAGGCGGCCCCACGCGGAAGCTTCATCGCCGCCTTGCGAGATGTGCCGGAGATCTGGGAGCTGTTCTACGATCCCGCCAACACCCCGGATGGCGCCGAACCCGTCGCCGGGGCCGAGGGCAACACCGGCTTCGCCGTGCGCCGCATCCTGCTGGATGACCCCATGGACGACTTTTTCTTCGATCCGGACTACCGGCGGCTGCTGGGGGCCGCCCGCGATGCCGGACGATCGGTAGCAGTGGATCTGGATGCGGGCACGGAGATCGGCAGCGTACCGATCGACGGCATGCCGCACCTGGCGTCGGGTATCACCTGGGAATACCAGGGGCGCACGGTCATGGCGACGCCGCATCTCCGGGAGGCCGCGGTCAGCGTGGTGGACATGGACAGCTGGGAGGTCATTCGCCGCATCGAGACGGCAGGCCCGGGCTTCTTTCTGCGCAGCCATGAGAACAGCCGTTACGCCTGGGTCGACGTGTTCTTCGGTCCGAACCGGGACCTCATGCACGTGATTGACAAGAAAACCCTGGAGATCGTGGAAACATTGCGTCCGGAGGAGGGCCAGACTGCCGCGCATGTGGAGTTCACCCGTGATGGCAGTCATGCGCTGGTGAGTATCTGGGAAATGGACGGAGCCCTGGTGGTGTACGACGCGGAGAGCCTCGAGGAGGTGGAGCGCCTGCCCATGCGCCGCCCGTCCGGGAAGTACAACGTCTCCAACAAGATCTATCGGTCCCCTGGGACCAGCCACTAGCCTGCATATCTCACCGCCGTTCGTCGCGAGGGCGGTGAGATATGCAGGGTTAGGGGTGAGCCTGCCCCTGTAGGAGCCGAGCCC
>SLSJ01000266.1 GCA_007130525.1 Ectothiorhodospiraceae bacterium
CTTCCGGTCCGTGCCCCCCGTCACAGCGGCATCTCGGCGCCCTCGCGACGAACGGCGGTGAGATATGCGGGCTTGCCGCGCGACAGGAACGGATTGATTAACCTCGGCATCAGCGAGCGTGCATAATGCCGGCGCGTCCCCCGGAGCACCTCCCGCAAGCGCCCGTTCACCACCAGCAGCGCACCAAGCGTGAGCGACGACACCACGCCGGCATAGGCCAGGAGCCGGACAGGCTAGAGTTGCCGCAGCGAATGCCCGAAGGCATTAGCAACGGTGGACCAAAGCGGTACGGCGCCGAAAGCAAACAGACAGGCCCGAGTCTGCGTGGACATCAAGGCTCCCTGCCTGCGTACGGCAACCAAAGGTCGTGCACCGCAAAAAAAGCTGGCGTTGAGGGCTGCACAGGTATATTGTGGTCCCCGCAGTGCTTTTTGTTGTCGTGTCCGGCAGTCGCTCCCGCAAGGCAGTCCCTCCCGAGATCGTTCTTCAGAAGACCTGCATCATCATTCATTGTTATGAACATCAACGGAGCAGACGCCCCATGAATACCGGTACCGTAAAGTGGTTCGACGACGCCAAGGGCTTTGGCTTTATTTCGCCTGAAGATGGCAGCAAGGACGTTTTCGTCCATCATTCCGCCATCCAGGGAAACGGCTTCAAGAGCCTCGCCGAAGGTCAGCGCGTGCAATTCGAAACCCAGTCCACTCCAAAGGGAATGGCTGCGGCGAACGTCACCGCCATCTGACCACGTCCGGGGGTCACTTGACCTGCCGCGACACGGAAACCCCGCCTCTCAGGCGGGGTTTTTCGTTTCCGCAACCGGACAGTCAACCGGCGACGGCTTCCTTCCGCAACTTCTGGTAGCGCTTGAGCACGCGCTTGCGACGAAGCTCGCTCAGGTGGTCGATATAGAGGCGGCCATCTATATGATCGCATTCGTGCTGGACACAGGCGGCTTCCAGTCCGTGGGCCTCGAATTCGTACCACTCACCGTTGACATCCTGGGCGCGGACGCGCACGTGGTCGACGCGCGTTTTCGTCGTGTCCCGCACCCCGGGCACTGACAGACAGCCCTCGTCCAGGTCCATCGGCTGGCCCAGCTTTTCATACTCCGGGTTGGCCAGAACGCGCAGGGGATTGTCCCCGACCTTCATGACGGCCAGACGCAGGTGCACACCGATCTGCACCGCAGCAAGACCGATACCTTCCTCCTCGTGCATGGTCTTGACCATGTCGTCGACCAATGCGCGCAGGGACTCATCGAACTGCTCCACAGGCCGGGATACCTGACGGAGACGGGGATCAGGGTGGTGGACAACAGGTCGTCTGCTCATGGGATCCGTATACCTTCCGGTGAAAACTCCGTTTGCTTGACGCGAGCGCGCCTGGCGCGTTTGCCTGTCTTCCGGCGGGCGCGACGACAATTCGTCAACCCTTTTGGCGGCGACGGTGCGAACGACACCGGCCAGCCGGATACCCGCTTGAATCCGTTGAAGCCGAGCCAGATTAGCAAAAAAAGGCGTTTCTCAGGCAGTACGGATACCGACGATGGTCACCTGAACGGCGCCATCCGGGCGCGGCCATTCCACTTCATCGTCCACCCGATGGTCCCGTAACGCACGGGCAAGCGGCGAGATCCAGCTGATCCGCCCCTGGCTTGCGTCCGCCTCGTCCTCGCCGACAATGCGGTAGCTGTGCCGCTGACCGCCCTCATTCTCGATCTCGACGACGCAACCAAAGCGCACCGTATCGGTGTTCGGGGGTGGCTGAACTTCGATCGCCGTCTGCAGGCGCTGGCGAAAGTAACGCAGGTCCTGCTCGACTTTCGGCAACCGCGCCCGCGCAGCGACGTCATCGGGGCGCTCGCGCAGCGCCTGCCGCTCACGTTCCAGCGCCTCCAGTGACCGGTGGAGTTGCCGGAGCCCGCCGGGGGTCACGTAATTCGGATGCGAACTGATCGGCCGATCCGGCAACAAGCCTTCGGCTTCATCCCCATCCGATTCCTTGACGAATGCACGACTCATTGCTCTTCGCCCTCCCCGCCGGCAAAGCTCCCCAGGCACCGCAGCCCGTGGCAACGTACAGCCCCATTTGTGCAGTATAGGCGCTGACGAGCATGCGGGCTGCCGGCGGCGTCGAAATTCCGACACGGATTGTCTGACAAGGGCGACCACCCGAAAACCCGCGCGTTATCGAAGCAATCCTAGCCCGCATTTCTCACCGCCGATCGTCGCGAGGGCGTCGAGATGCCGCTGTGACGGGGGGTACGGACCGGAAGACGGCGAAGGCGTAGCTGACACTACGTCGAGCCGGCTGCAGAGAGTACGCCCCGACACAGCGAGCAGATCGGCGTGCGCAGTAGAAGGGCGGTGAGATATGCGGGCTAGTGACCGCGCATGGCAGGTATCCGTTCAGCCGCTGGCGGGCGAGTTGCCGGCATCCAGGCTCCGTACGGATCCCGCTTCTTGGCTTGCGTGAATTCCCGCCATCGCGCATGGTCTACCAGATCGCTCTCCGCCATGGAAAGACACAATCCGGATCATCAATGCCCACACCCCCCCTCTCCCACCCTGAACGAGCGCTGACCATTGCCGGACTCTGGCTGGTTCTCTGTTGCAGCGCTGCGGCGGCAGTGGACGACGGCTGTCCGGTCTCCGGCTCCTGGGTTCTTGACGGGGTTGAGGGTACGCACTCCAGCCGCGACGTGCTTGACCACATCGAAGGCGCCAGGATCATTCTGCTGGGGGAGAGTCATGACCGGCCCGAGGACCATCGCTGGCAGTTGCACACCCTGGCCGCCCTGCACAGCCGATACCCCGATCTGCGAATCGGATTCGAGATGTTCCAGCGCGGGCACCAGGACGACCTAAACCGCTGGGTGGAAGGCAAGCTCACGGAGGCGGAACTGCTGGAGAACACCAACTGGTTCGAGAACTGGGGGTTCCCCTCGGAACTCTACGCGCCAATGCTCCACTTCGCCCGCATGCATCAGAGACCGGCCCATGCACTGAATGTGGACCGCAAGCTGGTCAGTCGCGTGGGAGAGGACGGCTGGGACGCGCTGCCTTCCGGGTTGCGCGAAGAGATAGGTGAGCCCGCTGCCATTCCCGACGCGTATCGGGAACGCCTGGAAGAGGTGGTCAAAGACCACCCGGTTCCCGATGGCATCGACGACGCCACCTACCTCGAACGGTTCCTGCGCGCCCAGAACTTCTGGGACCGGGTCATGGCCAAAGCCCTGGCGGAGGCCGCCGAATCCGGTGGTCCGGTTGTTGGCCTGGTCGGGCGCGGTCATATGGAATACGGCCACGGCATACCACACCAGCTGGCTGACCTGGGAATCACCGAGGTTGCCGCGCTCTTGCCCCATCGCAGTGGCGAGCCCTGCCTGGATGAATCGCCGCCGATTGCCGACGCGTTATTCGGCGTCTCCGACGGCCCTTCCGACATGGCCATGCAACCAATGCGCCTAGGAATAGAGATCGAGACCGGTGACAAGGGCCTGAAAATCATCGCAATCCGGGATGAAAGCGTCGCCGAGCATGCCGGCCTCAGGCCCGGCGACGTCATCACCGGAGCGGCGGGCAGGGAGATCAGGCGGCGCAGCGATCTGCTGGCGCTGCTGGACCGGCAGCGCCCCGGTAATGCCGTGTTGCTCAACGTGCGTCGGAACGGCAAAACCCGGGACTTGCTGGCGACGTTCCCGCCGGAGTGACGCCGCGGAACAAAGAACCACAAAAGGACCGACCGCGTCAGGAACATGAAACAGGGTTTGGCGGATACTTCGGCGCATCGACGTCGGCAGGTGGGTCTGGTTGCGGGACTGGCGGTCGCCGCACTGATGCTGGCAGTCGGTCCGATCGCCGATTTTTCCCAGCACGCGTGGTTTGTTGCCGCGCTGACCATTCTCATGGCGACCTGGTGGGTTACCGACGCCGCGCCACTCCCGGTCACGGGCCTGTTGCCGATCGCGGTGTTGCCCGTCATGGGTGTGGGCACCCCGTCCGAAATCGCGGCACCCTATGCCAGCCCCATCATCTTCCTGTTCCTGGGCGGACTGTTGATCGCCCTTGCCGTACAGCGCTGGAACCTGCACCGGCGGATCGCGCTGTTGATCCTGCGGATGGCCGGTCAGCGCCCCGACCATCTGGTGGCCGGGTTCATGCTGGGTACGGCGCTGCTCAGCATGTGGATCAGCAACACCGCCACCGCTGCCATGATGTTGCCCATCGGGCTGGCGGTGCTCGCGCTGGTCGAGAGTCAACGTCCGCCGGAAGCGGTCGAGAATCAACAGCGATTCAACGTCGCTCTGCTGCTGGGCATTGCCTTCAGCGCCAACATCGGAGGCATGGGAACGCTGATCGGGACGCCACCCAACGCCCTGTTTGCCGCCTTCATGGCGGAAAACCACGACATCCATATCGGATTCGCGCAGTGGATGCTGGTCGGCGTCCCCGTCGCGCTGCTTTTACTGGCACTGTCCTGGTGGATACTCACGCGCTGGGCATTTCCGCTGGAACGGACCGATATCGCCGGCGTCGCCGATCTCATCGAGCGCAAGCGCAAGGAACTTGGCCCCTTGAGCGACTCCGAACGCCGCGTTCTCGGTGTGCTCGTGCTGACCGCGCTTGCCTGGATGCTTCGCCCCTGGCTGGAGGAAACCCTGGGCGGTGTCAGCCTGTCGGATGCCGGCATAGCCATGACCGGCGCCATCGCGCTTTTCCTGATACCCGCCGCCGGCCGCGGCAACGGCCCGCTGCTGGTATGGGAGGCAACACGGGAACTGCCATGGGGGGTGCTGGTCATGGTGGGGGGCGGTCTGAGCCTGGGCACGGCCATGACGTCCAGCGGATTGTCCACCGAACTGGCCCGTTACCTGACCGGACTGGGCGTGATGCCGGTCTGGGTGATCGTGGCGGCAGTGGCGGCCGTGGCCATGCTGATCAGCCATATTGCCAGCAACACGGCCACTACGGCGACGATGCTGCCACTCGTTTCCGGACTGGCCCTGAGCCTCGGCCAACCGCCATTGCTGCTGGCCGTTGCCGTCGCCATGGCGGCATCCTGCGCCTTCATGCTGCCGGTGGCGACACCGCCGAATGCCATCGTGTTTGCCAGCGAACGCCTGCGTGTCCCGGACATGGTGCGGGCAGGTGCCCGTATCAGCATCGTCGCGCTGGCTATCGTGACGCTGGCCGTATTCGTGCTGGCGGTCCCGGTGCTCTCGCCATGACCGCAAGCCGTCCGCACAATGGAGCGCATTGCCCGGGCGGGTGCGCCCGCGGCGTTGACATGCTACAAACTCCGGACTGCCACTCGAGCGAGAACGAGTGGGCAAACCGGCGTCTCACCCGCAATCGGATATCCGCCATGCCTACCAGCCCGCATATCTCACCGCCGTTCGTCGCGAGGGCGTCGGGATGCAGCTGAGTCGGGGGTACGGACCGGAAGATGGCGAAGGCGTAGCCGACACTACGTCGAGCCGGCTGCAGGGAGTACGCCCCGACACGGCGAGCAGATCGGCGTGCGTAGTAGAAGGGAGGTGAGATATGCGGGCTAGTATCGTCCTGCCCCGTCATCTCGCCATCGGCGCGGGGGCCAGCCTGGAACTGCCCCGCCTGCTGGAACTCGAGGGTATCGACCATCCGTTTATTGTCTGCGGTCCGAATGCGCTCCGGCATGGCTTCCTGGACCGAATCACCGGGGGCATGGACGCCGCCGGCATTCGTTACGGCGTGTTCGCCGGAACCGTGCCCGATCCCACCGAACGCTCGGTGCAGGAAGGCCTGGCGGCATTGCGGCAACATCCCCATGACGCCGTGATCGGTCTCGGCGGCGGCAGCCCCATCGATACCGCCAAGGCGATCGCCCTGCTGGCGACACATGGAGGAACCATGCGTGACTACAAGGTTCCGCGCGTGAACGATGGCCCCGGACTGCCCCTGATTGCCATTCCGACCACCGCGGGCACCGGATCGGAGGTCTCACGGGTAACCGTGATAACGGATGACATCGACGGCGAGAAAATGCTGTGTCTGGGCAACGCCTTCTGCCCGACCATGGCGTTGGTCGATTACGAACTCACGCTGACCATGCCCCCTCGACTGACGGCGGATACCGGGCTGGACAGCCTCACCCACGCCATCGAGTCCTACGTGAGCCGAAAACGCAACAGCTTCTCCGACGGCATGGCGCGTCTTGCCATGAGCGCCATTGCGCGCAACATACGTCATGCATACCGGGAACCGGAAAACAGAAAGGCGCGCGAAGCCATGATGCTGGCCGCCACACAGGCGGGAATGGCGTTCTCGAATGCCTCCGTTGCACTGGTTCACGGAATGAGTCGCCCGATTGGCGCCTGTTTTCACGTGCCCCACGGGCTGTCCAATGCCATGCTCCTGCCGCCGGTGACCGCCTATTCCATGCCGGCCGCACCGGAGCGCTACGCTGACTGCGCCCGGTTCATGGGCGTTGCGTCGGACTCGGATAGCGACGATAGTGCCCGGGAAAAACTGCTCACCGAACTGCGGCAGTTGAACAGGGATCTGGATGTACCCACACCCAGGGACTATGGCATCGACCGAGATCGATATTTTTCCATGCTGGAAACCATGGCACGACAGGCACAGGAATCCGGATCGCCGGCCAACAATCCGCGCGTGCCAACCATCGGGGAAATCCAGGCTCTCTACCGTGAGGCCTGGGACTGAATCGGCCTGGCAACATATTGACATGACATGGGGACAAGCCGGATGCACGTCTGGAAATGCACGCTCACACCCGAGTCGCTGACATACCTTCGGGATCAGACCGAATTGCGGGATATTGCCAACGTGGTGGAAATCAATGCGGAACCGGACACCCCGGAGCATCATCTCCGCGAACAGGCACTGGACGTGATTACCCTGCTCCTGCGTCAGCAGATAAAGGGCATTCCGGAACGCAGGCTGGCTACCCTGCGTCGACAACTTAGCGTCGAGTGCGAACTCATTGGCAAGGCATAGCCGGCTGCGGACGCTGCGGGGCCACTCAGCCGCCGGGCTGCTTATCCCGCGCGGTGGCGATCCATTCCTGGATGCGCGCGCGGGACGCGACCGCCTGCGCGGCGCGCAGATCCGACAGTAGCTTTTCCGGATCCGCTTCGGCCAGATCTGCGTAGGTGCGGATTCCGATCGACTGCAGCTTGTCCTGCATGGCTGCGCCAATGCCCTTTATGACGGTCAGGTCATCGGCGGCGTCGGGCGCGGTCGCAGGCGTCTCCACCGGTGCCCGTTCCGGGCTGGCGGGCGCTGGACGGACTGGTTCCGGTTCCCGCGTCGCCTGAGGCTGACGTGGCGGCGGCGTATCGGATCGTGGCTGACGCTCACGGACCTCCGGCTTCCGCTCGGCCTGGCGCTGCTGGTCATCACGCGGCAACCACCAGAAAAACGCATCCATCCAGCGTTTGAAATACTCAGACCACATGATCCAGCCCTCCCCGTTATCTGAAGCGGAACGCACAAACTATGTACCCTCCTCACCTTAGCTTGCAAACCTGCCTACAGCGACCATGATGCGGTGTCGTATGCCCCGGCACGTTTGTTACCCTTGAATGCAGGAAACAGGCAACGTGTCCGGAAACGGCATTCCGCCCACCCACACGATGCCTGATGCTGCCAGCAATGCACGGATGGATAACCCATGAGTCGCTTCATTATCATTACCGCCTGCACCGTTACGCTGATGTGGTCTGCAGGGGCATGGTCGGCCGAACCGGACCCGGGACAGCCTCTGGCAACGGACACCCGGCTGGCACAGGTTGACCGCCATGGCCAGCAGCAGGAGCGGGCGCAGGGTTTGCAACAACGACGCCAGCAGGAGCGCGAGGCAGAACTCGAGCGCCGCCGCCATCAGGGAGCACCGGGCCTGCGCCGCCCGGAAACACCGCCCGGACCTGAGAGGGGCCAGGAACGAGGCAGGGGTATCGGCCAGCCCACACAGCCCGGACGGCCTCCGGCGGCCGGTCCGGAGCGTGGCCAGCAGCAGCGGGTGGAACCGGGCGAGGATCCATTTGCGCCCCGCGGTCGGGATGAGCGTGCGCCACGCGGTCAACCGGAGCAGAATCTGCCGGGGCCTGAGCGCCTGCCGGGCGATCGGCCACCGGGTGCTCGGCCTGATGCACCCGCCGGGCAGCCGCCAGCGGGACAGCCGCCCGCCGGCACCGGTCAGGCGCCGGACATGGAACGCATGCCGGCAGAGGACCACGCACCGCCTGCAGACATGCGCCAGGGCGATCCACTCGAGGACCGGCCTCCGGCTCAACCCGCACAGCCGATAGAGCCGCCGCCCGAAGATACCGGCGGTATTCGGTAGCCCGCATATCTCACCGCCGTTCGTCGCGAGGGCGCCGAGATGCCGCTGTGCCGGGGGGCACGGACCGGAAGACGGCGAAGGCGTAGCTGACACTACGTCGAGCCGGCTGCAGGGAGCACGCCCCGACACAGCGAGCAGATCGGCGTGCGTAGTAGAAGGGCGGTGAGA
>SLSJ01000068.1 GCA_007130525.1 Ectothiorhodospiraceae bacterium
CCGACCCACCGACGCACCCGGGCACACATGCACTACCCGATCGCGTGCTTCTTCATTCTGTAGAGGAACGTGTCCCGGGTAAGCCCTAGCAAGCGGGCGGCGCGGGAGCGATTTCCGCCGGTTCGATCCAGGGCCTGTGCGATCAGCTCCGCTTCCATGGTTTCCAGGCACACGCCCTCCGGTGGCAGGCACCAACCCCCCGTGTCCGCTTCCCCCGATACGGGCTGCAACCAGTCCGAGGGTACGTCGTCAGGGCCAACGGTCCTGCCATGAAACAGGACCACGCATCGCTCGACCAGGTTTCGCAATTCACGCACGTTGCCTGGCCAGCAATGCTGTGACAGACGTTGCTGCAATGCCCGGGTCAATACGGGCGGAGATACGCCGTGGCGGGCCGAGAGCTGCGCAAGAAAACGTTGAACCAGCAGCGGCACATCGCCTTCGCGCTCCCGCAGCGGTGGCAGTTCCAGTGGGATGACATGCAACCGGTAGTAAAGGTCTGCCCGGAAGCCTCCCACTTCGACACGGTTGCGGAGGTCCTGATTGGTTGCGGCGACGACCCGCACATCCACCCCGGAGGCGCGGGCAGACCCCAGCGCCTGGCATTCACCGTCCTCCAGGAAGCGCAGCAGCTTGCCCTGTGCGGTCATCGGCAGTTCGGCGACCTCGTCCAGGAACAGGGTGCCGCCATCGGCCTGCCGCACCCTGCCCGGTTTGTCGGCATGTGCCCCAGTGAATGCGCCACGCCGATAGCCGAAGAGTTCGGATTCCACTAGATCCGAAGGCAGGGCCGCGCAGTTTACCGCGACGAAGGGCCCATTGGCGCGCCGGCTCTCCTGGTGTACAAGCCGGGCAAGCAACTCCTTTCCCGTGCCGCTTTCCCCCAGAATAAGCGTCGTTGCGTCGGTTGCGGCCACCAGTCTGGCGGAACGGAGCAGGGCTTGCAGGGCCGGTGATTCACCCACCATGCATACAGTCGCCATGGTTATGTTTGCGCTCAATGTTGCCCCCAATACGTCACGATCAAAGGTAGCGGCGCCAAGACTACCACGCAGAGCCCGGCGGCCCGCCGCACCCAGGACCGCCGGAGCAACGAAGCGACACTGCTCGCCATCACGCCCACTGTCAAAAGCATGGGCATCGTGCCCAAACCAAAGAAGCCCATGAACAGCGCGCCGCGCAACGCATTCTCGGTACTCAGGCTGTACACCAGCGCCGAATATACCAGCCCGCAGGGCAGCCAGCCCCAGATCAGTCCGAATCCGTAGGCATGGGGCAGGTGCCGAACAGGCAGCAACCGACGCCCAAGAGGCTCCAGAGTTCGCCATATCGGTCTGCCCAGGTGTTCCACTTGGGCAAAGCGTGGGAACCAGCCACCAATATGCAGGCCCACGGCAACCAGGAAACCAGCCCCCAGCAACCCCATGAACATACGGTTGTGGGCACCGGCGAGGCCGGTCAGCGCGCCGGCACCAGCGGCCACGATCATGCCCGCAACCACATAACTCGTAACGCGCCCAAGGTTATAGGCCAGGTTGAACACCATGAACCTGGCCGCCTGCCGACGCACCTCTGGGCTCAGGCTGTAGGTCAGCGCTCCGGCAATGCCGCCGCACATGCCCAGACAGTGAGTACTGCTCACCAGGCCCAGGATAAAGGCCACGGCCCATTCAGCCGGCACGTTCGCCCCACTGGAAACGCTGATGCTCCCTATTAGACAACCGTGTCATCTGGCACCGCAACTGCGTGATATGCCACATGACACCTGCGCACCACCCCATCGAGCACCACCTGAACCAATAAAATAAACGATAACAACAAGTTGGAATATGACTTTCTGAGCGCCTTCCTGGCCAGCTTCTTGCTGCATGCCGCCGGTCATACCACAACACAAGGACTGGACATGATACGTAAACAGGTACGTCCGGGCAGGGCGCTCGCAATCACCGCGCTCCTGGTCGCCGGGGGCAGCAGCGCGGTGGCAGACCAGCAGCACGTGACCCTATCGCCGCTGGTGATCACCGCACCGCCAATGAGCGACCCCCTACTCTATCAGCACGGACACCCGCCAGCCCCGGCTCCCATTGCCGGCCCATGATGGTGGCTCCTACCTGAAGTCCATCCCGGGATTCTGGGTCAGCCGCAAGGGAGGCACCAGCGGCGACCCGGAGCTCCGCGGCCTGGGCGGATCACGCCTGAATATCCTGATGAACGGCAGCCACATCCTCGGAGGCTGCGGCGGCCGCATGGATCCACCCACTGCCTACGTCTTCCCCCAAGCCTATGACCGTATAGAGATCATCAAGGGCCCGCAAAGCGTACGCTATGGCCCCGCTCCCGCCGGTGTCGTGCGGTTCGAACGCGACAGCCCTGTGCTGACCGAGCCCACGGTACAGGGGTTTGCCAGCATGACCGTGGGGCGCTTCGAGCGCATCGACACGATGGCCGACGTCACCGCCGGCGACCGGCTGGGCTATGTGCGCGTGATCGGCACGCTTTCCGACCAGGATGACTACAAGGACGGAGATGGCGAGCGCGTCCACTCCAACTACAACCGCTGGAGCACCACGGGCATCCTGGGCTGGACGCCGGACCAGGACACCCGGGTGGAATTCACCTATGACCGCAGCGACGGCCGCGCGGCCTACGACGATCGCGGCATGGAGGGGACACTCTTCGACCGCACCGGTTACCAGCTCTCATTCAACCGCCGGAACCTCGCCCCCTGGCTGGCCGAGATTGGGCCACCGCTTATTACAATTATGTGGACCACGTAATGGACAATTTCACCCTGCGTGAGCCGCCAAACATGCCTGCCGTAGGCTTCCCGGACCGACGCACCGTGGGCGGCCGGCTGACGGCTGACATCACTCTCGGGCCCGACACGTGGATCCACACAGGCGTGGACTACGCAGAGAACACCCACGCCAACAATTCGGCCAGAGGTGCGGACGCATTCGGTTGGCGCGACCTGCGGCGGGAGGACAACGCCACGTTTAACGACATCGGCGTCTTCACAGAAGTGGAACAGGCACTGACAGCCCGCAGCTGGGTGACCATGGGGCTACGCATGGATCGCAGTGAAGTTGAAGCGGAGAAGGAAGGCTTTGGTGGCGTTGGAGCCGGCGAGACCGAAACCTCGACACTCTGGAGCGGCTTCGCGCGCTATGAGCTTGCGCTTCAGCGACTGCCCGTAAACCTGTTCGCGGGCGTCGGCCACGCTGAACGTAGTGCTGATTTCTGGGAGCGCCGCAGGGTGTTCGATCTGGATGACGAAAAACTCACTCAGGTCGATCTCGGCGCGAGCTGGAGCACGGGACGGATCAGCGGCAGCCTTTCCATGTTCTATGGCTGGATGGACGATTACATCCTGATCGTGCAGCCGGGACTGGAGGATATCGAGGCCCGCAACATCGATGCCAGCATGATTGGTGGGGAGGCTGACCTAACCGTGGTGCTCACCGATGCCTGGAATGTCACCGGCACGGTCGCCTATGTGCGAAGCAAGAACGACACGGACAACGTTCCGCTGGCGCAGACCCCGCCGCTGCAGGGCACCCTCAGCCTGGACTATGCGCGGGGCCGGTATTATGCCGGCACGCAGCTGCGAGCCGTCGCCCGGCAGGACAGGATTCACCCCGGCTACGGCACCATCTACAGCCTGGACACCGGGGAAACGCCCGGCTTTGCCACAGTGTCTGCCTATGCTGGTACAGAACTGTTCCGTAACACCCGCCTCACGCTGGGTGTTGACAACCTGTTCGACCGTACCTATGCGGAGCATATCCAGCGAGGCGCGGCAGACCTGGGCGCATCGGACACACCGATCAACGAACCCGAGGGGGGACGGGGTCGGACCTCAACAACCCATTGTTCTGGCCAAAGATCCTTGCAAGCAGGCGGTGCGCATGGCGCTTAGAACTGCATTTTTACCCCGGAATCCGTGTGCGTAACGGCCCCGGAGCTAAGGCGCTCCCCGATCCCCGGGCTGCCTGTGCCCCGGATTGCAGTGCGATAAGCGTCGGCGCTGCGCTGTGCTGTTTGTCTCGGTCCAGGCGGAGTTCCGGTGAGTGCTCACGAGCGGGCATGGGTCCGGCAAGGCGAGAGGGCGTCCTGCCAGGTTGTAAATGCGGCTATTCTGGGGCCGGAATGGTGGCATTAAGGATGAATCCAAGGTCTTTTTCGAGAAGACTTGCATGAACGACAAGCGGTTGCCGCGGTCCGACCCCGGCCGACCCGCTGAGTATGCTTCGAGCCCGGCAATGTGGTCGGATCATGATCTGGCTCAAGGACACCCACGATGCCGGGATCTAAGGTTTGAATAATGGCCTGCGGTGGCGGAACTATGGATATCCAAAAGATCACGATTCTGGGCGGTACCGCCCGCGATGGCAGCAGGGAGCCATTGGCTAGTTTCGAGCTCAGGATGGGCGACGTGGCGAGCATCGTCGGACCGACGGGTTCGGGCAAGACCGCGCTCATCAACGACATCGGCATGTTCGCCAACGCCAACACGCCCACCCTGCGCCGAGTGCTGATCAACGATGAAGTGCCGCCGGCGTCCTTTCGTGAAGATCCGGCCAGCAACCCAATCGCCCTGATCACCCAGCACACGAGTTTCCTCTCGGATTTGCCGGTCCAGCGCTTTCTCGGCCTGCACGCTAAGATTCGCCGAAGCGAACGGCCGGAAACCATCGTCGAGGAGACGCTGCAGTTCGCCAACCAACTCACCGGCGAGCCGATCGACGTCGACAGTGCCATGACGGAGTTGTCCGGCGGTCAAAGCCGGGCGCTGCTAATCGCCGATGCGGTTGTGATCGGCAACTCGCCAATCATTCTGCTCGACGAGATCGAAAACGCGGGCATTGATCGCTCCCGCGCACTGGCCCTACTGGGCAACTACCAGAAGATCTTCCTGTTCGTCACCCATGATTTGCACATCGCCCTGCATTCCACCTACCGGCTGGTCATGCGAGGCGGTGCCATGCAGGATCTGATTGTCACCGCCGAAACCGAGAGCCGCATGGCCACCCGGCTGGACCACCTGGAAAAGACCATGATCCATTTTCGTGACCGCGTCCGCGCTGGCCTGCCGCTGTCCGAAGACGACTTGAACACGCGGCTGGCGCAGATGCCGGGGGTGCAGCCATGAAGGTGGTAATCTGCGCGGGACCTCCAACCAGCGGCAAGACCACGGTGCTCAAGCAGGCCGCGCGCAAGCTGCTTGCGCGCGAGCACCCCCTTGCCTACCTGAAGATCGACGTACAGTACGCCGACGAAGACGAGATGTTTTCCGATCAGCTCGGCATTCCGGCGCGCAAGATCTATTCGGGTGAACTGTGTCCCGACCACTGCAGCGTGCTGGTGCTGGGGGATGCTATTCGCTGGGCCGAAAGCGAAGGCGCCGACATCCTGCTCGTCGAATCCGCCGGACTGTGCCTGCGCTGCGCGCCCTACATCGAGCGCTCGCTGGGCATCGCGGTGCTGGAAGCGACCTCCGGCATGAACTTGCCGCGCAAGATCGGCGCCATGCTCTCACTGGCCGACCTGGCGGCGGTCACCAAGATCGACCTGGTGTCGCAGGCGGAAAAGGAAGTATTCCGCGCAAACATACAGGAGGCAGCCGAGATCCCGGTGGTGGAGACGGATGCCCTGCACGGCATTAATATCGATCCGGTCGTGGCGCGCATCGAGAATATGGGACACACCACCGAACCCTGGGTGCTGCGCGGCAACCCACCGGTGTCGACATGCACGATCTGTGCTGGCAAGAAGGATATCGGCTGGGAGAAACATTTCGGCATTGTTCGCGGCCTGGAGTTCGACCTGACCTACCGGGGGCAATGATGGAGCACAGCCTCGAGAGCTATCTGGCGCGGCTTCCCGGCCTGGATTGCGGCCAATGCGGTTTTCGCACTTGTCGCGAATTGGCGGCACATCTGCTGGACAAGCCCGAGGACATCACGCGCTGCGTGCATCTCAAGGTCGGATCAAGGCGCTGCCTTCAATCCCCGGTACCCGACGGCAAATCGGAAGTCACCTGGCAGGACCTGCTGGGAAGGGAGTACGACTTCGTGCTCGAGCCCTTTCCCGAAGATCCGGGGCCCAGAGAAGTCATCCTTCCGTTCAATCCACTCAATGTCGAGCGACTGGGTGTGACCCGCGGTGACGTCCTGTTCGGGCGCCCGGCGCAGGCTGGTTGCCCGATCACGCACATCGGCCGCGTTATGGAGGAGCCCGACCTGCTCAATGGCCTGGTTACATGGTGCGTGGTCGGTCCGCTTGCCACGCGCGAGGCCAAGACCAAGGAGATCGGCAACTACACGCCGGTCGCCTACCTTGGCCTGGTGAGCCGTGCACGGGTTGAACTGCAAATCGGCCGGCGCTACCACTTCCTGCCAGGCCTGTGCATGCTGCAGTCACGCCATTCCGGGGTCATTTCCGAAATGGCCAGGCGACCGGACGGCGTCCGGGTCCGCCTTGAGGGAATCTGGATCAGCTAGCCCGCATATCTCACCGCCCTTCTGCTACGCACGCCGATCTGCTGCTCGCCGTGTCGGGGCGTACTCCCTGCAGCCGGCTCGACGTAGTGTCAGCTGCGCCTTCGCCGTCTTCCGGTCCGTGCCCCCCGTCACAGCGGCATCCCGACGCCCTCGCGACGAACGGCGGTGAGATATGCTGGTTAACGGGCCAACGGGCCGGGTTAACATGGAAACGGTCCTGATCTCTGGGCCAGGTCATTACCACTCCTTCAGCCTGGGCTGTGGTCAGGGAACGTTATAAGGAAAAGAAAAGGAGGGATCATGGGGTTTATGACTCACGCTTGCCGTCACCTGTTGCTATCCGTTGCTTTGGCGGCGCTGCTTGGCAGCACTACGGTGACTCAGGCGGACACCGGGCCGGTGAATATCCAGCCGATCTCTTTCGATTCCGAAGGTGTGCACCACGCTTACCGGATGTTCATGGAAGTCCAGGGCGAGGCCATGTACTGGACTGTCGTACAAGGGCCGGACGTTGCCGAGATCACGCCCGACGAGGGCTACAGGAGCGGGCTGAGCGGATTTGACACGCTCTACACCGGCCCGGCGTTCGGCGACCGCGCGCATAAGCTGCACGAGGGCTTCGGCGTGCTGCTCCCGGTGATCTCCACGGAGCAGTCCGGGACACCCTTCGAGTACCAGGATGTGTTCGACAACAAGCAGCGCGTCCAGGACGTTCGCGTTGCCGTCCATCCCACGGGGGAAAACAGGGAGATCGCAGGGCGGAAGGCGAGCGGCTACAGCATGGCGGTGGTGAGTGAAATGAGCTGGCGGGATGGCGATGGATGGGAGCCGTACCAGTTGATGAACTACGGCACGATCTGGATCTATGAGGATCTGCCGTTCTCTCCCGCGCCACTGCAACTGAGCCGGGGAATCTTCAATTTCGTTTTTGCCCCGTCGGTGGTTGATGGCCTGGATCACTTCTATCAGCAGCGACTGATCGAGGCCCTGAAGCCCCTTGGCATGCTGGCGGGGGCACGGATGCAGGACTTCCATGTTTCCGAAGATACCCTGGAAACGCTGGAAGCCCGGGATTGGCGGCTCGACGAGGAGCAGAGTCCCGGCTCGGCGCGGGGGATGCAGTTCGAGCTGCTGGTCACGGAGTTAACGACCGATTCCGCCCCCCTGGATTACGCGGTCCTGGACGGTCTGCCCAAGGCCGATGGCGCAACCGTGGAGTATCTGGAGAGCCCCGTCATGGTCGCGGACATGCTCCAGCTCTGCCCGCCGCCACCGGATGATCTACCGGCGGACGAGCTGCGCGCTGTCATGGAGGAGCAGGCGACCTTCCGTGGTGAGATGAGCGGTTTTGTCGACGGCCCATTGCTCGGGGAGGCCAGCTTTGGCAGTCAGGACGACAGCTTCGGACAGGGCTTCGTGATTACGGCAGAGTCCTATGACGAGGAGCTGGAGCAGGCGGCTTGCCTTGCCTTGTTGCGGGTAGGCGCCGGCATGCCGAAGGAGGGCGGCAGTCTGTCCGTGTTGGACGATCACGGCGCCGCCGGGCAAGAGAGCGGCCATATGATCGCCTACCTGCTGCTCGCCGAGCTGGATGGCCCGGGCAAAATCAGCAAAGTGGCTGTGGGCCTGGGACAGAGCGGCCGTATCGAGCTGGAAAGCGTCGCCGGCGGGGCGATGACAGGAAGCCTGGAAGTGACCGGAACGTTCACGGCGCTGGACGACCTGACGGACAGTCAGCCGTTTGAGATTCGGGGCGAATTCAATGCGCAGCGGGTCTGGGATCGGGTACCGACGACGCGGTAGCAACGTATGAGGGACCCGGAGATCGGCCGCTCGGACGATCTCCGGTGTCCATGTCCGCGCCCGGGCTCAGGGCTCAG
>SLSJ01000282.1 GCA_007130525.1 Ectothiorhodospiraceae bacterium
ACTGGAACGCCAGCGGAGTAAGCTGTTGTCCGCGCTACGTCGGTTGGATGCGGACCTGCTGGCCCTGGTGGAAGTGGAAAACCGGCGTGAGGCGCTGGCCGACCTGCTTCACCATTTGAACAACGAGCTGCCCGAGGCCAAGCGCTACAGCATGCTGGAGGGGCCGCGTGACACCGGTTCGGACGCTATCAAGGTGGCGCTGCTCTATCGACCTGCGAACCTGGAGGCGCTGGGGAGCGGCCACAGCGACGTCGACCCCATCCACAATCGTCCTCCGGCGATCGCTGCATTCCGTGATCGTGGCAACGGCCGTTCGTTGCTGGTCGCCGCGGTTCATTTCAAATCGAAAACGGGCTGCCCGGAAAGCGGCGACACGGACAGGGGCCAGGGTTGCTGGAACCTGCGCCGTACCGCGCAGGCGGAGGCGCTGGTCCGGTCTGTCGATTACAGGGCGCGGCAACTGGGCATCGAGGCCATCGCGCTCGCCGGGGACTTCAACAGCTACGCCCATGAAGACCCGGTGGGCGTGCTCGCCAAGGCCGGTTACGTGGATCTGGTGAGCGAACGGATGCCGGAGGACAGGCGTTACAGCTACGTCTTCCGCGGCGAGGCGGGCACCCTTGATTACCTGTTCGTCAACGCCGTGCTGGACCAGCGTGTCACCGGTGTCGAGATATGGCATATCAATGCCGATGAGCCGGCTTTCCTGGGCTACGATCAACGCGGTGCGGAGTCGGAGGCAAGCCTCGGCCAGCCCTGGCGTTCGTCCGATCACGACCCCGTCATGATGGGGATCGATCGCGGGCGCTGATCGGGGAGCCGCGCCCAGCCTGATCTGCCGATTCGGGCGCCGGCAGCGGAACCGTCAGGCGTCCGTGACGATGTCCTCCGACCAGATGCTGCACCAGCCGCGGGCGGACACCCGCTTGCCCGGAAACACGGAACACCGACCCCAGCCTTCGTCCTCGTTGGAGAAAAGCATGCAGTTGCCGCAATGCTGACCTTCCTCGAACTGTTCGTCGTCGGCGTTGCTGGCATCGTGCACGTAACCCACGGCGCGGGCCTCCGCGGCCTGCTCGTCCAGCTTGGGAAGCTCCTCCGCGAAAATACGGCGGGACGGGGCCAGGGTGCCCAGCGGCAATGCCGCAAGGGTCACCGCCACGGTTCCCAGGAATCCGCGGCGGCTTGTGCTGCAGTCGCGATTACTCATGTGTGCGTCTCCCTTTCCGCGGTCACCGGCTGGTCCCAGTGTACTCCAGGGTGCCGTCGGTTCCGGAAACGCCGTGCGTGCGCTTGAGCGGGATCCCGGTTCTGGTACTGTCCTCGAGGATGCTCTGTGCCATTCACGCCAGTCACGCCAGTGCGTCAGCGCCCGGCCCGCGTCGATGACGGGCGCCGTGTGTCTGGCGCGAGGCCTTTATTTGCAACGGGAGACAGATAACCATGACACGCGAGGTCATCCGCACCGACACGGCGCCGCAGGCCATAGGGCCCTACTCACAGGCCGTGCGCGTCGGCAACACTGTCTGGGTCTCCGGCCAGATTCCGCTGGTCCCGGAGACCATGGAACTGGCTACGGGCGACATGCGTGAGCAGGTGACCCGGGTCCTGGAGAACCTCAAGGCCGTGTGCGAGGCGAGCGGCGGCGGCCTGGACGACATCGTGAAGCTCACGATATTCCTGACCGACCTGCAGCACTTCGGACTGGTCAATGAACTCATGCAGCAGTATTTCAGCGAACCCTATCCGGCCCGTGCCGCGCTCGGCGTGGCCAGCCTGCCGAAGGGTGCCGGGGTGGAGATGGAAGCTATCCTGGTACTCCCGGAGTCCTGACGGCGGGCCATGAACGACCGCGAGCGGGATTCGGGGCTGGATCAGCCGGTCACCGCGCTCCGTGGCGTGGGGGGCCGGCTTGCCGGGCGCCTGGCCCGGCTCGGCCTCCACTGCGTGCGCGATGTCGTCCTGCACATGCCCTATCGCTACGAGGATCGCACTCGGCGTGTTGCAATCGGCAGCCTGCAACCGGGCCAGAGCGCCCTGATTCGCGGCACGGTTCAACTCACCGAAACCGCCGGGCGCGGCAACACGCGCCTGCTCTGCCGTATCAGTGACGGAACCGGCAGTCTGACCCTGGTGTTCTTCCGCTTTTACCCGGCCCTGCGCGCGCGGCTTGTGGCCGGTGCCGTGGTGGAATGCTATGGCGAGGCGCGACCCGGCACGGTCACACTGCAGATGGCGCATCCGGAACACCGGATTGTGAGAGACGAGGAGCCCGATAGGGACAGGGGCAGCCTGACGCCCGTGTATCCGGCTACCGAGGGCGTCAACCAGACCAAGCTGCGCGGCCTGGTGGAGCAGGCAATGCGGTTCGCGGAGCAGGGTATGGTCGATCACCTGCCGGCGGGCCTGACCGCTCGCCTTGGACTTCCTCCCCTTCTGGAGGCCCTGCGTTTTCTGCACGCGCCGCCGCCCGACAGCGATGTGGCCCGTTTGCAGGAGGGCACCCATCCCGCTCGCCGGCGACTCGCTTTCGAGGAACTGCTGGGGCATCACCTGAGCCTGCGCAGGCTGCGTCATGCAGCGCGCACCGGCCGGCGTTCCCCCATCCTGCGCGGGAACGGACGTCTCACGACGCAACTGCTGGAGTATCTGCCGTTTCGGCTGACTGCGGCACAGGAGCGCGTGCTTGAAGAGGTGAACAGGGACCTGGGACGCTCGGAGCCCATGCTGCGGCTCATCCAGGGGGACGTGGGGTCGGGCAAGACCGTGATCGCGGCCCTTGCCGCGCTGCGTGCCGTGGAATCGGGGCAGCAGGCAGCGGTAATGGCGCCCACGGAACTGCTGGCAGAACAGCACTATCGGAATTTTCGCGACTGGCTGCAGCCGCTGGGGGTGAGCGTCGCATGGATTTCCGGTAAGCAGCCGGCACGTGCGCGCAGAGAGGTGCTTGCCCAGGTGGCGGAGGGCACGCACGGCGTCGTCGTGGGTACCCATGCCTTGTTTCAGGAGCAGGTTGTCTTTCATCGGCTCGGACTGGTGGTAGTGGACGAGCAGCACCGCTTCGGCGTGCATCAGCGTATGGCCCTGAAAGAGAAAGGTCATACGGCCAGCGCGCAACCGCATCAGCTGGTCATGACCGCCACGCCCATACCACGGACGCTGGCCATGACAGCCTATGCCGATCTGGATCTGTCGGTGATCGACGAACTGCCGCCGGGGCGTACGCCCGTCAGCACGGTCGCGTTGCCGAACAGCCGGCGGGCCGAGGTGGTCCGGGGCGTGGCCAAGGCCTGCGCCCGCGGCAGGCAGGCCTACTGGGTATGTACCCTGGTCGAGGAGTCGGACATGCTGCAGGCGCAGGCGGCGGAAGAGACCGCGTCACTGCTCGCCGAGGCCATTCCGGATGTTTGCGTTGGGCTGGTTCACGGACGGCTCAGACCGGCTGACAAGGAGACCGTCATGGCTCGGTTCGCCGCCGGCGACATCGGTCTGCTGGTTGCCACGACGGTGATCGAGGTGGGCGTCAATGTGCCCAACGCCAGCCTGATGATCATCGAGAACCCGGAGCGGCTGGGGCTGGCTCAGCTCCACCAGTTGCGGGGGAGAGTCGGACGCGGGGAAACGGAGAGTTCCTGCGTGCTCCTGTTCAAGCCGCCGCTGACGGAGGCGTCGCGTGCCCGACTCGCGGTTCTGCGGGAGACCACGGACGGGTTCGAAATCGCCCGCCGGGATCTGGAATTGCGCGGCCCCGGGGAACTCCTCGGAACGCGGCAGACCGGTGACTGGCATTTCCGCGTCGCCGATCTGGTGCGGGATGGAGAGTTGCTGCCGGAGGTCCAGCGCCAGGCGGACCGGCTGCTGAGCGAACAGCCTGACGTCGCCGCTGCACTTATCGAGCGCTGGGTGGGCGATGCGCAACGCTACGGGCGAGTCTGATGAATGCCGCAGGCGTTACTTGCCTGCCGCCGTCCATCTTGCCGCGTCACAGCCGAGGCCCGCTGAGACATGGCCATAGATATGAGAAGGTTAGTACACTCCATCGCGTTCTCTCACCATCCCTGGAGCCGGATTGCGAAATCGTTTCTGCCAATGGCGTGTACGTGCCGCCGGTCTGTTCAGGCGCATTCCCGCACCCATGGATGGGTGGGTGCTGGGCACGCCGTCCCTTACCGCACGGCTGCGAATGCGTTGTGGCGACGCCTTCTCGGTGCGGGTGCTCAACGAGAACTGGGCGTCGCCCTCGCTGGACGAGGCATGTCGACTGGATATCGATCGACGCCGTTTCGCCTGGATCCGCGAGGTGCTGCTCCTTTGTGGTGACAGGCCGCAGATCTTTGCGCGTTCGGTGATTCCCGCCGCTTCCCTGCGCGGCGGCAACCGTGCACTTCAGGTACTGGGCAACCGGCCGCTGGGGGAGTTGCTTTTCACGTCGCCGGAGGCCAGCCGCAGCGAAACCGAGGTCGCCCTCCTGCACCCGGATGACTGGCTTGCCCGACGGGTGCCGACGGCGGCCTCGCGGGCATCAGAGGCGATCTGGGCGCGGCGTGTGGTACATCACCTGCGAGGGAGACCGCTGCTGGTGACCGAGGTGTTCTTGCCGGAGTTGACTGACGATGGTGGATAAGGTGCTGGACAAGGGGTTTCTCAGGGCCAGGGCCCTTCAATACGCCCGCCTGGCCCGGCTGGATCGGCCCATTGGCAATTTCCTCCTGCTCTGGCCCATGCTCTGGGCGCTGTGGATCGCCGCCGAAGGGGTTCCCGACCTTCGCGTTCTGGTTATTTTCGTCCTCGGCGTGCTGATCATGCGCGCCGCGGGCTGCGTGATCAACGATTTCGCCGATCGCAACATAGATGGCCATGTGAAGCGCACCACGCACCGGCCCATGGCCCAGGGGCTGGTCAGCCCCGGTGAGGCGCTCACTGTTTTCGTGGTGCTGTGTCTGATCGCCTTCGGCCTGGTCCTGCTGACCAACCGCCTGACCATCCAGCTATCCGTGGTCGCGGTGCTGCTCGCCGCATCCTACCCCTTCATGAAGCGGTACACGCACCTGCCACAGGTGCATCTGGGTGCCGCCTTCGGCTGGGCGGTGCCCATGGCCTTCGCGGCACAGACCGGGGCTGTGCCTCCGATAGCATGGCTGGTGTTTGTTTCCGCCGTTGTCTGGGCCACGGTGTACGATACCCAGTACGCCATGGTGGACAGGGATGACGACGTGAAGATCGGCGTGAAGTCCACGGCAGTACTGTTCGGAGACATGGACCGCCTGATGATTGGCCTGCTTCAGGCCATGATGCTGATCGCGTTGATCCTGATCGGACGGCAGGCCGGGCTCGGCATTGTCTATTACTTCGCCGTGCTCGCCGGTGCGGGTCTGTTCCTTTGGCAGCAATGGCTCATCCGTGATCGCGAGCGGTCGGCCTGCTTTCGCGCCTTTCTCAACAACAATATCTTCGGCGGCGTCATTTTCGCCGGCGTTGTGCTGGCCTATGCGCTCGCGGATTGATCTGGTCGCGCCCGCACCGTGGAGGCCCTTCTGACAGGCACTGATCATGGAACTGGATCTCTGGTACAGCATTGCAGCCCTGCTGGTGCCCATCGCCTCGCTCCTGGTCTCATGCCATGCGGTGCTGACCAAGCGAGATTCCCGAAGTGCCCTGACCTGGGTGGCCCTGGCCTGGCTGGCTCCGATATTCGGGGTGGTGCTCTACCTGCTGTTCGGAATCAATCGCCTCAACCGGCGTGTGTCCGCGCTGGGTCGGAGCCGGGAGGACTGGGAGGACGATATCCATGCCTGCAGCAGAAGCAGTCTGTTGGAATTGCTGGATGATCGTGACCGGCATCTCGCGAGTCTCGCGGAGGCCATGAACAGGATTTCCGTCAGACCGCTCGTTACAGGCAACCGGGTCCGGTACCTGGTGGACGGAGAACAGGCCTACCCGGCCATGCTCGAGGCCATCCGGCAGGCGCGTTCCAGCGTCACGCTCGCCACATACATATTCGGCAATGATGTTGTCGGCCGGGAGTTTGCGGACGCCCTGGAGGCGGCTGTTCGCCGCGGGGTCGAGGTCCGGGTGCTTATCGACAACGCCGGCGAACGCTACAGCTGGCCATCGATGGTGGGAAATCTGCAGCGTCGCGGCGTACCGGTCGCCAGGTTCTCCCCGAGTTTTCAGGCGCGCTTCTTCGGACTCAATCTGCGCAACCACCGAAAACTGCTGGTAGTGGATGGCCGCACCGGGTTCACCGGTGGCATGAACATCCGTCGTCACCACCTGATGGACAGTGGCTGGCGTGCGACCCGCGATGTTCATTTCCGGTTCGAGGGTCCCCTCGTCCGGCAACTACAGGAAGTGTTCTACGAGGACTGGTATTTCGCTGCCGACGAACGACTGGACGGTGAACGCTGGTTTCCACCGCTGCAACCGGTGGGCAGCGTTGTCGCTCGTGGCGTCCGCGGCGGACCCGATGAGAACATGCTCAAGCATCAGTTGGCATTGCTCGCAGGTATTGCCAGCGCCAGCCGTTCGCTGCGCATCATGACACCTTATTTCCTGCCGGATGGCACGCTGATGTCCGCCCTTATAACGGCGAACCTGCGCGGCGTGAAAGTTGATGTCCTCTTGCCCAGCCGGAACAATCTGCCATTCGTGCACTGGGCAATGCTGGCTCAGATCCGGCCCTTGTTGGACTACGACGTCGGCATATGGCTCACACCGCCGCCGTTCGACCACAGTAAGTTGTTCGTTGTCGACGATGCATGGACGTTCCTCGGCTCCACCAACTGGGATCCGCGCAGTTTGCGACTCAATTTCGAGTACAACGTCGAGTGCTACGATCGCCCGCTGGCCACCGAGCTGGCCGAGCTCATCGATAACAGGATCGCGGCAGCGCGACGTCTCTCCCTGCGGGACATCGACGGCCGTAGCCTGCCGCTGCGGTTGCGCGACGGCATGGCCCGACTGCTGATGCCTTACCTTTAACCCGCATATCTGACCGCCCTTCTACTACGCACGTTGATCTGCTCGCTGTGTCGGGGCGTACTCCCTGCAGCCGGCTCGACGTAGTGTCAGCTACGCCTTCGCCGTCGTCCGGTCCGTTCCCCCGTCACAGCGGCGTCTCGACGCCCTCGCGACGAACGGCGGTGAGATATGCGGATTAAGGAGACGCTGACGGATTCACACGTTCGCGCTCGAGTCGCATGGCAGCTTGGCAAGGCGCGGTGCTGGTTGGGTAGCCCCTCCATTGGGCAGGCGGCGCAACACCTCCACGGGCGGAGCTCGAGAGAGCCTGGACGCGCTGCCGGTAACCCCTGAACGATGGAGTAATCGATGCCGCCATCGGGGCGACGAGCCGGTTCAGAACCAGTCCTGTGGCGATGCCTGTATCCTGATTCGTGAGCACTTGCGCAGAATTAATCCGCTACGCTTTCCTTCAGGGAGAGTGCCGCCACGGGTCCGAACAACTCCAGATCCCTCAACGCAATGACTCATTACGGCACGTTACGCCAGACAGGATTCGCATCGTGACGACCAGCAATAGGGACAACCGTTGCCCGTGGTGCCTGGGTTTCCCGGAATACATTCGCTATCACGACGAGGAGTGGGGCGTGCCCAGTCGTGATCCGGCGCACCTGTTCGAGATGCTGATTCTGGAAGGCGCGCAGGCGGGACTCTCGTGGGCTGTCATTCTGAAGAAGCGTGAGGGTTATCGGCGCGCCTTCGCCAATTTCGATCCGGAACGCATTGCCCGTTTTTCGGCTGCGGATATGGCGCGTTTGCGTTCGGATCCCGGCATCGTCCGCAACCGACTCAAGGTGAGGGCCGCCATCGGCAATGCCCGAGCATGGCTGGACCTGCAGAACCGCGAGGATTCGGTGGTGGAGTGGCTGTGGCGCTACGTGGACGGCCGTCCCCAAGTGCACCATTACCGCAGCCTCGACGAGGTGCCCGCGACGTCGCCGGCCTCGGAAGCCATGAGCCGCGATCTGCGCAGACTTGGTTTCCGCTTCGTGGGCGGCACCATCTGTTACGCCTTCATGCAGTCAGCGGGCATGGTCAACGATCACCTGCTGTCCTGCCCGCGCCACGCCGAAATCAACGCTCCCGGAAGCGCCACGCAATGAAACCCGCTTTCCGCGCCGGGCGAAACATCGCCACGACGGTTCCGGACCATGAATACGAGGCAGCTCGAGGCGAGG
>SLSJ01000274.1 GCA_007130525.1 Ectothiorhodospiraceae bacterium
CGCAGCCGAATGACGTATGATCCGCCTGCAATGCCGGAGAGGGGATATGAATGGAATGAGATACGGGTTCGCTGCCTGGTGCCGGGGTTCGCTGCTCGCGGTTGTCTGCCTTGGTGGCTGCGCCATGGCAGAGGACGGCCCCAGGCGCGATCACGGCTCGGACTGGCAGGGCAGCCTGGGCGGCGGCGCACTGGTGTTGCCGGACTACTCCGGGTCAGACAGCTACCGGGCATTGCCGGTGCCCTTCTTCGACCTGCGTTACGGGGATCTGTTGTTCCTCAACCCGTTCCGTGGGCTTGGCTGGAATGCCGTGCGGACGGAAGCGTTCACTGCCGGGCCGGTGGTGAGTTACGTGGGAGGGCGGCGGGGCCGGGGTGCGCTGTCCGACCTGCGCTCGGTGCGCGGGGGCGCTGCGGGTGGTGTATTCGTGTCATGGACGTGGCAGTCCCTGGCGCTGGAAGGCGAAGCGTTGACGCCATGGACCGGTGATCTCCGCGGTGCCCGGGTCACCCTTGGCATGCGTTACACCGCGGCGGTGTCGCGACGCCTGATAGTCGGCGTCGGCCCGGACCTGGTCTGGATCACGGCCGGCTGGGCCAACGCGCTGTACGGCCTGTCCGATGAAGATGCGGTACTCGCGGGGCTGCAGCCCCATCGGGCCGGAACGGGGCTGTCGGAATTCCGTGCCACCGGCCGCCTGATGTACCTGTTCGCGCCTCGCTGGTCGGCGACCGTGATAGCCAGCGTCGGGCGGCTGACGGACGATGCGGCGGCCAGCCCGATCGTGCGCGACGCGGGAAGTCGAACCCAGTATTTTGGAGCCACTGCGGTCGCCTACAGTTTCTGAACCGGGCGCGGGCGGTAACGGATGAAAGCGCGTTTGCGGATATTGAGGGAAACCGGGGTCTTCTGGTGGTGCATCCTGCGAGAGGCTGTCCGGCTGTGGCTGGACCGCAACGCGTTCACGTACGCAGGGTCGCTGGCGTTCTACACGCTGTTTTCGCTGGCGCCGGTGGTGATCATCGCGGTGACCGTGATCGGCCTTTTTTTCGGCGAGGACGCGGCCCAGGGACAGATAGTCGCCCAGCTCGAGGAAGCCATTGGCGCCGAGGCCGCGGGAGCAGTGGAGGTCGCGGTGGCCCGGAGCCGGATCGAAGAGGCGGGCCTGTTTCCCACGGTCCTGGGTATCGTCGCGCTGCTGGTTGGAGCAACCACCGTGTTTGCGCAGATGCAGGTGTCGCTGAATGCCATCTGGGGCGTGACGGCCAAACCCACGCGCAGCGGTCTGCTGATATTCATCAGGAACCGTGTGCTGTCACTCACCGTGGTGCTCGCAATCGGTTTCGTGTTGCTGGTGTCCCTGCTGGCGGGTGTCGCCCTGCGCGCCCTGATCAATTTCGCCGAGGATCAGATACCGGTGCCGGGTGGCGTCCTGAGCGGGAGCGAGTTCGCGGTTTCCATCGCCGTCGTCGCCCTGCTGTTCGCCACGATCTTCAAGATTCTGCCCGACGTGGTCATGACCTGGCGCGACGTCGCCGTGGGCGCCGTGGTGACCGCGGTGCTGTTCGCGGTGGGGCGTTTCGCGATCGCCACCTATCTGGCCTACACTGCCACTGCGTCGACCTACGGCGCGGCCGCCTCCCTGGTGATGCTGCTTCTCTGGGTCTACTACTCGTCCCTTATCCTGTTGTTTGGCGCCGCATTCACGCGCGCCAACCTCGAAGCCAGGGGGCGCCGGGTCATTCCGCGCAACCTGGCGGTCTGCGTGAAGAGCAAGATTCTCGAGGAACCGCCGCCGCGCTGAAGCGGCGCGGTCGTGATCAATGGCATACTGCCCGGAGATGTTTCCGCCTTCCCTGGCCCGCATATCTCACCGCCGTTCGTCGCAAGGGCGTCGAGATGCCGCTGTGACGGGGGGCACGGAGCGGAAGACGGCGAAGGCGCAGCTGACACTACGTCGAGCCGGCTGCAGGGAGTACGCCCCGACACGGCGAGCAGATCGGCGCGCGTAGTAGAATGGCGGTGAGATATGCGGGCCAGGTTCCGGACCGAAGCGCATGAACGGATCGGTACTTGCTCATGGTGGTGAACGTGTTTGACAACGTCGCGTTCGATGGCCATGAACTCCTGAGCTACGGCCATGACGAGCGCACCGGTCTGCGGGCGATCATCGCCGTACACAACACCTTTCGGGGTCCGGGGTTGGGCGGGCTGCGCATGTGGCCATATGGTTCCTGGGGGGAGGCCGTCACCGATGCCCTGCGACTGTCGCGCGGCATGACCTACAAGAACGCCATGGCCGACCTGCCGCTGGGCGGTGGCAAGGCCGTGATCATCGGTGACCCGGCGCGGCAGCGCAGTCCCGCCCTGATGCATGCCATGGGGAGGTTCATCGATCGGCTGAACGGAGTCTACATCACCGCCGAGGATTCCGGTGTCAGTGTCGAGGATCTCCGCCATTTGGCGGAGTGCACGGCATACGTCACCGGTGTGAAGGGCGGTCTGGACGCCGATGGCCGGGAACGCAGCGGTGACCCGTCACCCGCCACGGCCCTGGGCGTATTCGCGGGGATACGGGCGTGCCTGCTTGAGGAGCGGGGCAGCGACCTGCTGAATGGAATCACTGTCAGTATCCAGGGTGTGGGCAGTGTCGGCTTCCGTCTGGCCGAGCACCTGCACGCGGCGGGCGCCGCTCTGGTGGTTGCCGATGTCGACCGCGCACGAGCCGAGCGGGCGGCCTCGGCATTCGGAGCCCGCATGGTAGCCCCCGGTCGAATTCACGCCGTGCCGGCCGATGTGTTCGCACCCTGTGCGATGGGCGCGGCGATTAACGACTCCACCTTGCGCGAGCTCAACGCGCCCATCGTCGCGGGTGCGGCGAACAACCAGCTGGCGCGCCCGGAACATGGCGTGATGCTGCAGGAACGCGGGATTCGCTATGCGCCGGATTACGTCATCAACGCCGGCGGCGTGATCGATGTATCGGCACAGCGCGATCCGCATTACGATGCGGACGCCGTGCGCAGCCGTGTGCTCGGAATTGCCGATACCCTGCGCGACATTTTCAGGCGCGCCCGGGCCAGTGGGCAGCCGCCGGAAGAAGTGGCGGACCGCATGGCCGAGGAACGCTTCGGGCGCCGCTGATCCGGATATACGGTCGCGTGGGCGTGACCGGTATGCGCCGCTCCAGCCGCTCCCCCGGAGGGAGCGCCACCCAGGACAGGCCGTCATGTCGCGCCGGCTGCTGCCGGCAATGGTCTCTGTTCATGCCGAAGGGATCCGGCCCACCGGTGTCGTCCCCGGTCACTCCTCCGGCTGGTAGCCCAGGTTGGGCGCGAGCCAGCGTTCCATCTCGCGCACGCTCATGCCCTTGCGCCTGGCGTAGTCCGCCACCTGGTCATGGTAGATCTTGCCCAGCCCGAAATAGCGGCTTTCCGGATGCGCGAAGTAGAGGCCGCTGACCGCTGCCGTGGGAACCATGGCTCGACTTTCCGTCAGCTTCAGGCCGATACGGTTCTCCACGTCGAGCAATTCCCAGATCATGTCCTTTTCCGTGTGGTCGGGACAGGCCGGATAGCCGACCGCGGGCCGTATCCCCGTATAGCGTTCCTTGATCAGGTCGGCGTTGGACAGGTTCTCTTCCGGCTCGTAACCCCAGAACTCCTTTCTGACGCGCTCGTGCAGGTGTTCGGCGAAGGCTTCGGCGAGGCGGTCGGCAAGCGCCTTGAGCATGATGCTGTTGTAGTCGTCATGGTCGGCCTCGAAGCGGGCGATATGCTCCTCGATACCGATGCCGGCGGTTACCGCGAAGGCGCCGATGTAATCGGCCTTGCCGCTTTCCCGGGGGGCAATGAAATCGGCCAGGCTCTGGTTGGGCCGTCCCGCGGGCTTTTCGGTCTGCTGGCGCAGGTGATGCAGTGTGAGCAGCGGCTGTTCGCGGTTGTCGTCGCTGTAGAGTTTGGTGTCGTCACCGACGGCATTGGCCGGAAACAGGCCAAAGACGGCTCGCGCCGTCAGCCAGCCTTCCTCCACGATCTGCTGCAGTATGGCCTGGGCGTCGGCGAACAGACTGCGCGCCTGGGCGCCCACCACCTCGTCCTCGAGGATCTTCGGATAACTTCCGGCCAGTTCCCAGGACTTGAAGAACGGCGTCCAGTCGATGTAGCGGGTGAGCTCCCGTAGCGGATAATCGTCCAGGACCCGGACACCCGGCTGCCTGGGCCTCACGGGTTCGAAACCGTCCCAGTCGATGGGCGTGCGGTTATCACGCGCGGCTTCGATTTTCAGCCATTTCTGCTTCCTCTGCCGGGAAGCGTGCTGTTCTCGCACGCGCTCGTACTCTTTCCGGATGCCGACCACGTAATCCGTGTAGCGGGTCTCACTGACCAGGTTCGAGGCCACGCCGACGGCGCGGGATGCGTCCTTGACGTAGATGACCTCGCCGTCATAGGCCGGCGCGATCTTCACCGCGGTGTGGACACGCGAGGTGGTGGCGCCGCCGATCAGCAGCGGCTGCTTCAGGTCGCGGCGGCGCATCTCCCCGGCCACATTCACCATTTCCTCCAGAGACGGCGTGATCAGGCCGGACAGGCCAATGATGTCCACATCCTCCTCGACGGCCGTATCCAGGATCTTCTGCGCCGGTTGCATTACTCCCAGATCGGTAACCCTGAAGTTGTTGCACTGGAGTACGACGCCGACGATGTTCTTGCCGATGTCGTGGACGTCTCCCTTGACGGTGGCCAGCAGAATGTGGCCGGCCGGCCGGTTCTGCTCGCCTTTCTTCTCGGCCTCGATGAACGGGAGCAGGTAGGCCACACCCTTCTTCATCACGCGGGCGGATTTCACCACCTGTGGCAGGAACATCTTGCCGTCACCGAAGAGGTCGCCGACCACGTTCATGCCATCCATGAGCGGGCCTTCGATCACTTCGATGGGGCGGTCAAATTGTTGTCGAGCTTCCTCGATATCCTCATCGATGTAGTCAATGATGCCCTTCACAAGCGCGTGTTCCAGTCGCTTGGCCACCGGCTGCTCACGCCAGGACAGGTCTTCCACCCGGGCCTTGCCGCCGGTGCCCTTCACCGACTCGGCAAACTCCAGCAGCCGCTCGGTGGCATCGGAGCGTCGGTTGAGGATCACGTCCTCCACGTGTTCCAGCAGCTCCCCGGGGATATCGTCGTAGACCTCGATCTGGCCCGCGTTGACGATGGCCATGTCCAGCCCGGCCTTGATCGCGTGGTAGAGAAACGCCGAGTGCATGGCCTCGCGCACGGCGTTGTTGCCGCGGAACGAGAACGACAGGTTGGACAGGCCACCGGAGACTCGCGCATAAGGGAGGTTCGCCTTGATCCACCTGGTGGCCTCGATGAAATCGATCCCGTAATTGTCGTGTTCCGGGATACCCGTGGCCACGGGGAATATGTTGGGGTCGAAGATGATGTCCTCCGGCGGGAATCCGACCCTTTCGGTCAGCAGCCGGTAGACGCGTTCCACGATCTCGATCCGGCGCTCGTAGGTATCCGCCTGGCCGGCTTCGTCGAAGGCCATGACCACCACGGCGGCACCATAGGCGCTGATCCGGCGGGCCTGCTCCAGGAACGGCTCCTCGCCCTCCTTGAGCGAGATGGAATTGACCACCGATTTGCCCTGCAGGCACTGCAGACCCGCTTCCAGCACCTCCCATTTGGAGGAGTCGACCATTACCGGGACGCGGGCGATGTCCGGTTCCGCCGCCACAAGGCTGAGGAATTCGACCATGGCCTTGCGGGCATCCAGCATGCCCTCGTCCATGTTGACGTCGATGATCTGCGCGCCGCCCTCCACCTGGTCCCGGGCCACCTCCAGGGCGGTGTCGAAATCGCCGTCCAGGACAAGTCGCTTGAAACGTGCCGATCCGGTCACATTGGTGCGTTCGCCCACGTTCACGAACAGGCTGTCAGCATCGATGTTGAAGGGCTCCAGGCCGGACAGGCGCATCGCCTTCTCGCGCCGCGGGATGGTCCGCGGCGGCAGCTCAGCCACCGCCTCGCGGAGGGCGGCAATATGCTCCGGTGTCGTGCCACAGCAACCGCCGACGATGTTGACGAAGCCGCTCTTCGCGAAATCCCGCACAAGCTTCGCCATGTGCGCCGGGCTCTGGTCGTATTCGCCGAACTCGTTGGGCAGACCGGCGTTGGGGTAGATGGTCACGTAGGTGTCCGCGACGCGCGAGATTTCCTGCACGAAGGGTCGCATCTGCTCGGCGCCCAGGGCGCAGTTGAGACCCACCGTGAACGGCCGTGCGTGACGAACCGAATTCCAGAAGGCTTCCGTGGTCTGCCCGGAGAGGGTGCGGCCGGAGGCATCGGTGATGGTGCCGGAGATCATCACCGGCAGGCGCCGGCCGATCTCGACGAACAGTTCCTCCAGCGCGAAGATGGCCGCCTTCGCGTTCAGGGTGTCGAAGATGGTCTCGATCAGCAGCAGGTCGGCGCCGCCGTCGACCAGGCCGCGCGCCGCCTCCAGATAGGCCGAGCGCAATTGATCGAAACTGACGTTGCGGTAGCCCGGATTGTTGACGTCGGGCGAGATGGACGCGGTGCGGTTCGTGGGCCCGAGGGCGCCGGCCACATAGCGCGGCCAGCCCGGGTTCTGCTCCATGGCGGCGCGGCAGGCAGCCTTCGCCAGTCGCGCGGCCTCCACGTTCAGCTCGTAGGCCAGGCTTTCGGTCGCGTAGTCCGCCTGGGCGATGGTGGTGGAACTGAAGGTATTGGTTTCCAGGATGTCCGCGCCGGCCGCCAGGTTGTGGTCGTGTATTTCGCGTATGACGTCCGGTCTGGTCAGTACCAGCAGGTCGTTGTTGCCCTTGAGATCGTGCGGATGATCCCGGAAGCGCTCGCCGCGGAAATCCTCCTCGGCAAGCGGATATTGCTGAATCATGGTGCCCATGCCCGAATCCAGCACCAGAATCCGTTCGGCGAGGGCGGTTTCGAGATGTGTCTTGACGTCACTCATGGAATAGCAGCATTGCTCCGTGGAACTCAAGCGGGCCGCGTAGTATACCGGATTCGAGCGGTCGCGGGCTGCCCGCCACCGGGCGCCCCGGTCGTCGCCGGCGCTTTCGAGGCTGTACCCCGACGGCCGCTGTGCTACGTTACGCGCTGCCGCATCGCGCGGATGTGTGGTCGTGCAGCGCGTGCACGAACAGGCCGGAGGCAACACCGAACGCATGAATATTCTCGTAACCGGCGCCGCCGGCTTCGTTGGCGCCGCCGTTGCGAAACCCCTCGTGGCACGCGGCGACCCTGTTGCCGCTGCAACCCGGGCGACATGAGCGAGACCTGGTCCGACGTCGACGACCTGGCGCGTGATCCGGGTTACCGTCCGCGGGTGCCCGTGGAGGAGGGTGTGAAGCGGTTCGTGGACCGGTATCGGGACTTCTGTAACGCCTGATCCGGCTCGATCCGGAAAGCCGACAATGGCATGTAGTGGCTAAGCGAAAATCGGGAACGGAAAACGAAAGTCATGAAAGTCACCATCTTCGGAAGCGGTTATGTAGGCCTTGTTACCGGCACCTGCCTGGCGGATGCCGGCAACGAGGTCCTCTGCGTCGACATCGACCAGGACAAGGTTGATCGTCTGAATCGCGGTGAGGTGCCGATTTACGAACCGGGGCTGGAAAGCCTGATCCTGGACAACCGGGAAGCCGGGCGGCTCGCTTTTACCACCGACGTGGCGAGCGCGGTGGAACACGGCGTGGTCCAGTTCATCGCCGTCGGTACCCCGCCCGACGAGGACGGCTCCGCCGACATGCAGTATGTGTTGACGGTAGCGCGTTCCATCGGTGAGTACATTGCTGATTACCGTGTGGTGGTTGACAAGTCCACGGTGCCGGTGGGCACCGCCGACCGCGTGCGCGCAACGCTGGCGGAGGTCATGGGAGAGCGTGGTGTCAGTCACCCGTTCAGCGTGGTCTCGAACCCGGAGTTTCTCAAGGAGGGCGCAGCGGTTGCCGATTTCATGAAGCCCGATCGCATCATTCTCGGCAGCGAGGACGAGCGCGCCACCCGGATCATGCGTGACCTCTACCGGCCGTTCAGTCGCAGCCACGACAAGCTGATCGTCATGGATGTGCGCTCGGCGGAACTCACCAAGTACGCGGCCAACGCCATGCTGGCCACCAAGATCAGCTTCATGAACG